>UQPV01000013.1 GCA_900543035.1 uncultured Solobacterium sp. | reverse complement strand
GAGATCGTGACGAAGGCTGAACTGGAAGCACTGATCGAAGCCGCAAACGGCTACCTCGATGGCGACTATACGGCAGAAAGCCTGGAGGCACTGCAGGCAGCGATCGATGCTGCACAGGCAGTGGCAGAGAATGATGATGCCACGACGGCAGAAGTCACAGAAGCCATCACGAACCTGAGCGATGCGATCGCCAACCTGGAAAGCATCAAGCTGGATACGAGCGCGCTCGTGCATGAGATCGAGTTCGTGAACGAGATGCTCGCGAACATTGATAATTATGTACCGAGCAGCGTAGAAGGCCTGGCAGACAAGCTGGCCGATGCGCAGAACGTGCTGGAGAATGCAGCGACACAGGCAGAGATCGATGAAGCGGTGAAGACGCTGAGAGAGGCACGCCTGAACGCGCGTACGAAGGCAGACGTCAGCGCGCTGGAAGAGCTGATCGCGTATGCGAAGAGCCTTGATCTGAGCGGCTACACGACGGAAAGCGCACAGGCGCTCATCCAGGACATCGCACGTGCAGAACAGATGGCCAACGATCCGGAGATCACCCAGGAAGAAGCAGACAGCATGGTCAAGGAACTGCAGGCATCTGTTGATGAGCTGGTCGAGGTCAATGAGCGCACAGGCGCTGCGGATTCGACGAATACCGCTGCAGCTGTACAAACCGGACTGTTTGCCGGCGTGCTGGCCGCTGCAGGCGCGGCGCTGATTGCTGTATCTCGCAGAAAGAAAAAGCATTCATAATTGCTTGAAGGTGTCCGCTTTCCTGAGCGGATGAGCAAAGAATCAACAGGCCTGTTTGACGGTCGGGGGAAGAGATCCCCCGGCCGGCTGACCGGCCTGTTTTCATCCTGTGCGTCCGCACAGATGGAATTTGCCACGAGATGTGAAAAAAACATTAACAGCGCTTACACATGCTGGTATCATTACGATGTAAGCAGAAATGTGATTACTTCGGGTAAGCATGAACTGTAGGATAGACAACTGGATGGATGTGATCACAGCGATGTGAGCAGGACCTATTTACCGAAGTGCGGTAGATAGGGATTTTTTTTTAGGAAGAAGGTGACTTATGAAGATCAAACGGGTACTGAACAACAATGCCGTCATTTCTTCCAACAGTCAGAACGGAGATGTGCTGCTGGGCAGCGGGATCGCTTTCCAGAAAAAGGCCGGACAGGAGGTAGATCCTCAGCGGGTGGAGAAGACCTTCCTGCTGAAGGACAAAGATGCCCAGAACCGGTTTACCGAATTGATGATCGATGTGCCGATGGCGCATATCCTGGTCAGTGAGAAGATCATCAATTACGCCAAGATCAAACTGGGGCGTCCGCTCTAGCTTTCACAGCCGGATGCAAAGGCGGTGGAAGTGGCGCGGATCGTCTCCCGGATCGAGTCTATCGTGAAGGACTATTACCATACCGAGTTTGATGATGAATCGCTGGATTACTATCGCTTCATCACGCATCTCAAGTTCTTTGCCCAGCGGCTGCTGCGCAAAGAGCATTACGATGATGAGAGCGAGGAGTTCCTGGAAGCCGTAAAGGTCAAGTATCCAAAGGCGTATCAGTGCGCGGAAAAGATCCGCGCGTTCATCGAATCGGAATATGGCTATGAATTCGACCGCAGTGAGCTGCTCTATCTGAGCGTGCACATCAACCGCATCGTCAAGAATCTGTAAACAGGGTGTGATCAACAAGCATGACCTGAAAATGCATCGTATGGTGTCTTTTCAGGTCTTTTTTTGAGGAGGAAAACAACATGAACTATGAATCGAGCGCAAAGCAGATCCTGAATGTGCTGGGCAAGGACAACATTCAGTCTGCGACACACTGTATGACCCGTCTGCGCTTTGTCCTGAAGGATGAAGCTGGCATCGATGATGAACGAGTCAAGAAGATCCCCGGCGTCATGGGCGTCATGCGCAAGGGCGGACAGTATCAGATCATCATCGGCAACGAAGTGGCAAAATGCTTTGCGGAGCTGAAGAAGCTGGGCGTCGCTTCCAGCGATGAACCGGTGGAAAGGCCAAAGGAGAAGATGACGCTCAAGGGCGTCGGCAACGCCATCCTGGACTATATCTCCGGAAGCATGTCCGCGCTGATCCCCGCATTGATCGAGGGGGCAGAATGATCCGGGTACTGCTCATGATCCTCTCCTTATGCGGAGTGATCAATGAGAGCCATGATCGGCGGCGGTGTCGCCGGTGTGCTGATCGGGCTGTTCTCCCTGGAGGCGTATACATTTGCCGTTCCTTCGCCGCTCTCGCTGCCGCAGTTCATCTCTGAATCCGGCGGATCGAATTTCACCCATGCCCTGATCGTCACTGCGCTCATCACCTGGTTCACCACCGATCCATAGGACGGCAGCGAGCCTTCGCAGCCTGAGATCGAGGAAGTGACACCGCAGGCGGAAGCCGGCTTCCACGACACCAGAAAGATCGCCAGCCCGCTCAGCGGACAGATCATCCCGCTCGCTCAGGTCAATGACGCGACATTTGCCGAAGAGATGATGGGCAAGGGAATGGCCGTCATCCCGGATGAAGGCGTGGTCTATGCGCCGTTCGACGGCACGGTGGAGGCATTGTTCCCGACTGGCCATGCCATCGGACTGAAGAGCGAGGGCGGCGTGCAGCTGCTCATCCATATCGGCCTGGATACCGTCAACCTGAACGGACAGCATTTCACGCCGGCCGTGAAGAACGGGGACAGCGTAAAGGCGGGGGATGTGCTCATCCGCTTTGACCTTGACGCGATCAGACAGGCAGGGTATGATGTGACCACACCTGTCATCGTCACCAACAGCAATGACTATATCGATGTGATCGGCAAAGAGGGCGCGCATGCAGATGCGATGCAGCCGCTGCTCTATGTCATGTAAAGAGGAGGAGAATGATATGACATTTCCAGCAAGTTTTCTTTGGGGAGGCGCAGTGGCCGCCAACCAGTGTGAAGGTGCGTATGATGAAGACGGCAAAGGATGGAGCACGCAGGATCTGGCGCCCAAAGGGATCGTCGGTGCGATCACGGATCATCCTACCGAAGACAATCTGAAATTGAAGGGCATCGATTTCTATCACTGCTATCGAGAGGATATCGCCATGTTTGCCGAAATGGGCTTCAGCGTGTTCCGCTTTTCCATCGCCTGGAGCCGCATCTTCCCCAATGGGGATGAAGAGACGCCTAATGAAGCCGGGCTGGCATTCTATGATCAGCTGATCGATGAATGCCGCCGCCATGGCATGGAGCCGCTGGTGACCTTGTCTCACTATGAGACGCCATATCATCTGGCCAAGACTTACGATGGATGGTGCAGCCGGAAGATGATCGATTTCTTCAAGCGGTATGTCAACACGGTGATGAAACGTTACAAGGGAAAGGTGCATTACTGGCTGACGTTCAATGAGATCAATTCCATCCTGCATAACCCTTATCTCAGCGGCGGCATCCTGACGCCGAAAGAGCAGCTGTCGAAGAGCGATCTGTATCAGGCGATCCATCATGAGCTGGTCGCCAGCGCGCTGGTCACCAAGATGGCGCATGAGATCGATCCAGACAACAAGGTCGGCTGCATGGTGATCGGCATACCGAGCTATCCGCTTACGCCGAATCCGGACGATGTGATCGCCAACATGGAGCAGGACCGCCACAACCTGTACTTTACCGATGTGCAGGCCAGAGGAGCCTATCCGAAGTATCTGAACCGCTATTTCAAGGAAAACGGCATCCAGATCCAGATGGAGGAAGGGGATGAGGAGATCCTGAAGAACAGCGTGGATTTCATCTCATTCAGCTACTATATGAGCACTTGCGGATGTGCGGATCCCAATGCGCATCCCCAGGCGGCGGGAAACATCATCCCGGGCGTGGCCAACCCGTATCTGCGCTCTTCCCAATGGGGATGGCAGATCGATCCGAAAGGGCTTCGTTATTTGCTCAATCAGTTTTACGACCGCTATCAGAAACCGCTGTTCATCGTGGAAAACGGTCTGGGCGCGCGGGATGAGCTGATCGAAAAAGACGGCGTGCTCACCGTAGAAGATGATTACCGCATCGAGTATATGCGCGAGCATCTGCTGCAGGTGGAAGAAGCCATCGAAGACGGCGTGGAAGTGCTGGGATACACATCCTGGGGATGCATCGATCTGGTGAGCGCTTCGACCGCGCAGATGAGCAAGCGCTATGGGTTCATCTATGTGGACCGCAACGACGATGGCAGCGGGACGATGGCGCGTTACCGGAAAAAGAGCTTTTACTGGTATCGCGATGTCATCGCCTCTAACGGCGTATCGCTGAAATAGCGATCAGGAGATCATGGCAGTGCCTGGTCTCCTTTTTTTTAGAAATGATGGGCAAAGCGGCAGAGAACCGCTATAATAGATGAGAAAGGTTGTCGGAATATGGATATTGTCATGATCGGGATCAGTGTGGAGAATGCGGACCTTGCGCTGCTGGGCAGCGTTTCTTTCACCGATACCGCAAAGCTGGAAATGCTGAATCTGCTAGGCGGGCTGGATATCGCTGCCGGGGTGATCCTTTCCACCTGCAACCGCAGCGAGATGTATCTCTCCTGCGATGCACACAGGGCGAAGGAAGCGGCTGATCTGTATCGGTCGTTTTTTCATCTTGGTCAGGAGGAAAAGATCCGCGTGCTGAGCGGGAAAGCGGCGTGCAGATGGCTGTTCGAGGTGTGTGCCGGCCTGCGCTCTCTGGTGCCGGGCGAGGATCAGATCCTGGCGCAGGTGCGGGAGGCCGTGCGCTTTTCTCAGTCTGCTGCAGCGATGGATAAGCCGCTGCATCTGATCTTCTCGCATGCGCTCTCTTGCGCAAAGCAGATCCGCAGCGAGCTGCGGGCAGGGGAACGCCCGCTTTCCATCGCCTCGCTGGGCATCAAGATCCTGAAGGAAAAGACGGCGCTGGCCAATAAAGCGGTGCTCATGCTGGGCGCTGGCAAGATGGCACAGCTCGCGTTAGCTTATCTGCGTGACAGCGGGGCACGGATCACGCTGGCCTGCCGCAGCACGGCCAAGATAGAAGCGCTGCGTGAGGCATATCCGGACTTGTGCTGCATCGCATTTGCACATCGCGCGCAGGCAGTCAGACAGGCAGAGATCATCGTGAGCGCCACCTCGGCCCCGCATCTCATCGTGCGCAGGGATGATCTGGACGAGGACAGGCGGCAGTTCTTCCTGGATCTCGCATCGCCCGCTGATATCGATCCGGTAGTCGCCAAGATGCCGGGGAAGACGCTGATCGATATGGATACGCTGAAGCAGGTGTCTGAGCAAAACCGGCAGGAACGCCTGCAGCTGATGCGGAAAGCGCAGGATCATCTCGAACCGGCCTTGTGCCGGTGTGAACAGGAGCTGGCGCGGCTTTCGATGGATCCGGCATATGCCGGCATGCAGGCAAGATGCGAAGAGATCAGCGAACAGGCCTATGCGTTTCTGATCCATCGTCTGCAGCTCAATGAGCGCGAGCGTCATATCCTGCGCAAGACGATCCGCGCATCGCTGTTCCGCCTGATGCGCGAACCGTTTCAGGCCATGAAGCAGCTTGACCCGCAGGAACAAGAGCAATATACGGATATGCTGAGGAAGCTGTTTGAAGGAGGAGGGAGAGCATGAACATCCGGATCGCGACGAGAGGATCGCGGCTGGCGCTTTGCCAAAGCGAGATCGTCAAGAAGAAGATCATGTCACTGGATCCATCTGCGCGCTGTGAGCTGGTGATCGTGCGCACCGCGGGCGACCGCAACCAGCATGCCCCTTTGCATGCGCTGGGCGGAAAGGGCGTCTTTGTCAGAGAGATCGAGGAATGCCTGCTGAATGGTGAAGCCGATCTGGCTGTCCACAGCATGAAGGACATGCCTGCCGAACTGCCGCAGGGACTGTGCTTTGCGGATGCCTGGGAAGGAGAGGATCCCCGCGACGCGCTGGTGCTTCGTCAGGGAATCGACGAGCAGACGCTTCATGCTCGCCCTTGTGTCATCGCCACCGGAAGCCTGCGCCGCGCGGCACAGCTGAAGCGGCTGTATCCCAAAGTGACCTGTGTCGATATCCGCGGCAATGTGGAGACCAGATTGGCCCGGATGGAGGAGCGGCAGCTGGACGGGCTCGTGCTGGCGGCAGCCGGGTTGATCCGGCTCGGCCTGCGCTCCCGCATCGCCCGCTGCTTCGATGAGGAGGAGATGGTCCCTGCGCCGGCCCAGGGCATGCTCGCGCTGGAATGCCGCACGCAGGATGAAGATTTGCTCGCGCTGCTGAGGCGCGGATCGGATGCGCGTGCCAGAAGCAGGGCATACATGGAGCGCGGTTTCCTGCAGGCGATGCACGCAGACTGCCATCAGCCGGTGGGCGCCTGTCTGCGCCATCAGGGCAGCCGGCTCATCTTTGACTGCATGTGGGGGAACGCCGGCGCCGCTTCTTTTGCCAAGGCGCAGGTGAGCGGAACATGCGGCATGGAAGAAGAGCTGCTGAATGAGGCAGTGGACATCATCGAAAGACAGGTGCGCGCATGGGCAGAGTAACGCTGGTCGGCGCCGGGTGCGGCAGCTATGATCTGCTGACGATCCGCGGCAGAGCGATGGTGCAGGAGGCAGACTGCATCTTGTATGATGCGCTGATCGATCCGCGCATCCTGTCCTTTGCCTCCCCGTCATGCGAGCAGATCGCCGTGGGCAAGCGCAGCGGTCATGCGCTCATGAGCCAGGATCAGATCAATGCGCTGCTGCTGCAGAAGGCGGGGGAGCATGCGCATGTGGTGCGCCTGAAAGGCGGCGATCCGTTTGTGCTGGGCAGAGGCGGAGAAGAAGCGCTGTTTCTGCGCAGACATGGCGTCGATGTGACGTTCGTGCCAGGCATCAGCTCGGCCATCGCCGCGCTGGAGGCGGCAGGCATCCCGCCTACTCATCGGACGCTTGCCTTCGGTTTCCATGTCATGGACGGTCATGATCCCTCGCGCATCGCGTTTGATGCGCTGGTGCAGGATGGGAACACCTGTGTGTTCCTCATGGGGCTGTCGCATCTCGATGAGATCGTCCAGGGCCTGCTCAAGGCAGGGATGGATGCGCAAGTCCCTTCGGCCGTCATTTCTCAGGGCGCTAAGCGCGGTCAGCGGGTGCTCTGTGCGCCGCTGCATGAGCTGCCTCAGCGCGTGCATGCCGCAAAGCTTTGTGCGCCGGCCATCATCGTGACGGGAGAATGCGTGCGTCTGCATGCGCAGCTTTCTGTCCCCCGGCCGCTGCAGGGCGCTCGCATCGGCATCGCCGCATATGGCAGCGGACAGAAGCTGGAAGATCTGCTGGAAGCGCAAGGCGCGCTGACCACCCAGCTTTGCTCTGCGCAGGTCAGCTTCTGCTTGGACGCGCTGGATGCGATCTGCCTGGATGCGTATGACTGGCTCATCTTGACGAGCCCGCGTGCGGCCAGCGCCTTCGTTCGCTGGATACGCTCGCGGCAGATCGATCTGCGCCGTCTGGCGCATCTTAAGCTGGCCGTGGTCGGCAGCGCCTGTGCGCGTATTTGTCAGGACGTGCTGCTGCAGCCGGATGTGGTCGCCGGCATCCAGGACAGCGCACATCTGGGGGATGCGCTTGCGCAGCAGGTGAAGGAGGAAGACACGCTGCTGCATCTTTGCGCCGAGGAGCACGGAGATGAGCTGGCGCAGCGCTTTGGCGCGCAGCTGAAGACAGCAGTGGTCTATCATATGGAACGCAGAGCATGCCCTGTCACAGAAGGGGAGCTCGACCAAGTCGTCTTCACCTGCGCTTCCGCTGCCAGAGACTGCGCGCATCATGTCGGTTCGGCATATGCGGTGGCCATCGGCCAAAAATGCGCGGACGAGCTGCGCCGTCAGGGCGTGCAGCGCATCATCACGGCAAGCGAGCATTCGCTGCAGGGCTGCGTGGACGCGCTGATACAGAACTGGGAGGAGAGAACATGAGCTTTTACAGAGGGAGAAGGCTGCGCTGCAATGCCGCCATCCGCGCCATGATGCGCGAAAGCGTGCTGCAGCCGCAGGATCTGATCTATCCGATATTCGTCGAGGAGGGCAGAAGCGGGAAACAGCCGATCGCGGCCATGCCCGGCATCGCTCAATACGGGCTGGATGCGCTGCATGAGGTCGTGGAGGAGATGCGCGCGTGCGGGGTGCGGGCCTGCATCTTGTTCGGCATCCCGAAGCATAAGGACCATGAGGGAAGCAGCGCCGCTGATCCCCATGGCATCGTGCAGGAGGCGATCCGCACATTGAAGCAGCTGGATCCGCAGCTGTATGTCATCGCGGATGTGTGCATGTGCGAATATACCGATCATGGGCACTGCGGCATCCTCGACGCACAGGGAGAGGTCGTGAATGATGTGACGCTGCAGCATCTGTGCCGCATCGCGCTGTCATACGCGCAGGCCGGCGTCGATATGGTGGCGCCCAGCGACATGATGGACGGCCATATCCAGGCGCTGCGCAGCGCGCTGGATGAAGCCGGTCATGTCAGCCTGCCGATCATGGGATACAGCGCTAAGTACGCTTCTTCTTACTATGGGCCGTTTCGGGAAGCCGCGCATTCTGCGCCGGCGTTCGGTGACCGGCGCGCGTATCAGATGGATATGGGCAACCGCCGTGAGGCAATGCGGGAGATCGCTGCCGATATCGCAGAGGGCGTTGATATCGTCATGGTGAAGCCGGCGATGCCTTACCTGGATGTCATCCATGAAGCGGCACAGCGCTTTGACCATCCGATCTGCGCTTATCATGTATCGGGCGAATACAGCATGCTGCGGATGGCGGTCGATCAGGGGATCATGGGCGAAGAGGTCATCCTGGAGTCGCTGCTCGCCATCAAGCGGGCCGGGGCAAAGCTGATCATCACTTACTTTGCGTTAGACATCGCCCGCAAGCTGAAGGAGGATGCGCGATGAAGCGGGAACGAAGCGCTGCGCTGTTTGCTCAGGCATCACAGCGCATGCCTGGAGGCGTTAATTCCCCGGTGCGCTCTTTCGCGCATGTGGGCGAGGTGCCGGTATTTGTCAAACGGGCGTATGGCAGCCGCGTAGAGGATGAGGACGGCAATGTCTTCATCGATTACGTCGGGTCCTGGGGACCGCTGATCCTCGGCCATCGGCCGCAGTGTGTCGTCGATGCGCTGCATGAGGCACTCGATCAGGGAACAGGCTATGGGCTGCCTACGGCGGCAGAGAGCGAGATGGCGCAGCTGATGATCGACGCTTATCCTGGGATGGAGGAAGTGCGGATGGTCAATTCCGGCACGGAAGCGGCCATGAGCGCGATCCGCCTTGCCCGCGCGTATACCGGCCGGGATGACATCATCAAGTTTGCCGGCTGTTATCATGGACACAGCGATTCGCTGCTGGTCAGCGCAGGCTCCGGCGCATTGACCTTCGGCGTGCCCAGCAGCCCCGGCGTCCCGCACGATCTGGCCGCCCACACGTTCGTCTGCCGATATCATGACCTTGAGGGCGTGCGCGCGCTGCTTCAGCGTCATGAGATCGCGGCGCTGATCATCGAGCCGGTTGCAGCCAACATGGGGCTGGTGCTGCCAAAGGAGGGCTTCCTTTCTGCGCTGCGCGCGCTTTGCGATGAATATGGGGCATTGCTGATCTTCGATGAAGTGATCACCGGCTTTCGGCTCAGCTATGGAGGCGCTGCTCAGCTCTTCGGCGTGACGCCTGATCTGGCCTGCTTCGGCAAGATCATCGGCGGCGGTCTGCCGGTGGGCGCTTATGGCGGAAAGAAGGCGATCATGGAGATGATCGCGCCGGCGGGGCCGGTCTATCAGGCTGGCACGCTGTCGGGCAATCCGCTTGCCATGCACGCCGGGCTGGCGCAGCTGAGCTGGCTTCGCAATCATCCTGAACTCTATGATGATCTGGCGCGCAAAGGGCAGTTTCTGAAGGAGCGTGCCTTGGCAAGTGCAAGACGGCATGGCATTCCGCTTCAGGTGCATCAGATCGGTTCGCTGCTCTGTCTGTTTTTTGCGGATGGGCCGATCTGCTGTGACGAGGATGTCATGCGCTGTGATACGGCGCGCTTTGGCCGCTTCTTCCATCTGATGCTGGAACAGGGCATCCTCATCAGCCCGTCTCAGTTTGAAGTGCTGTTTTTGAGCGCTGCGCATACGCAGGATGATCTGAACAAGACGGCATGGGCCATGGAGCGTGCGATGAGCGCGCTTGGGGCATGAGCATCGCCATCGCCCTGCATTTGCAGGGCAAGCGTGTGCTGATCATCGGCGGCGGGGCCGTCGCGCTGCGCAAGGCACGGCAGTTCGCTGACGAACAGGCGCTGGTCACGGTGCTGGCCCCATCGTTCATCCCGGCGTTTGACGCATTGGCCGTACAGCGGATCAGCGCAGGCTATGTGCGGGTGTGCCTGCGGGGATACCTTCTGGTCTATGCGGCCAGCGATGACGCTGAGCTCAATGCGCAGATCGTGCAGGATGCCGGGGAAGAGGGCATCCTCTGCGGCAGCGCCACACAATGCGCGCACGCAACGTTTACTTCCATGCGTCAGGCAGATGCGCAGACGTATACGTTGGCGCTGTCCACGCATGCGCATGCCATCGCGCTGGGCGGGCAGATGCTGGCGGATGCGCAGGCATCGATCGATGCGCGTCATGGCTCTCGCCTGGCTTTGCTTGCTTTTCTGCATGAAGCCATGGGTGAGCGGTATGGTCCGATCCGCGCTTTGCTGAGCCGGATGGAAGAGGAGAAGCTCGCCTTGTTTGCTGACATGCTCAGGAAGGGAAAGGTGCAGGTGTTCGTGTTCCATGGCACGGATTCGCCGCGTGCGCTCGCTCATCTGCGGCAGACGTTTCAAGGCAGCGGCGCAGATCATGTGCGTTGTTTCTGCTTTGCCAGCCGACGGGTCATCGCACGCTGTCCGCAGGTGCTCAGCCTGGATGAGCTGACCGCGTTCGTCAAGGCGGCGAGCGGCCTGCTCGCCGTTCATGTTCAGCTGGCGTTCGTCCAGCGCCGTCAGCTGTATGCGCAGGCAAAGGACGCGCTGAGCGCTTTGGGCGAGATCGCGCCGTTTTGGCTGGATGAGGAAGCGCTGGAGGAGATGGTGCGCTATGCAGAGCAGAAGGCGTCCAAAGCGCGCTGTCTGTTCATCACGCATCATCCCTTCGCTCAGCTTTCCGCTATGGCAAAGGCACATGGCGCGCTTTGTCTTTCTCTGCGTGATCCGCTGCCAGCGGTGCAGGGAGAGATCATGCTGTTTCCTGTGTTCATGACTTACGGCGAGCATGTGCGGAACGATCTGTTCGCGGGGGAATGCTCGATCGTTGCTGCGCTGCGTGGCAGAGGGTGCACGGTGATCGCTCACGATCAGGCGCTCAGCGAGCAGGAATGGGCGATCCGCCGCCTGCTGGCTCTGCCCGCATGCACATAAAAACCAGGCAGTTGCGGTATGCCTGGTTTTTATGTGCATGAATGTGCTTGATTCAGCCTGCTGTCTGGGGGATGTCTCCTTCATGCGGCATCGTCTCGATGTATTCGCTGGATACCGCAGGGACGTAGAAGGCGCCATAGCAGCGCATGCCTTTGTCTTCCCCGATATCGACCAAGAAGCGGTAATACGGCATGAAATAGCGGTCGAACTGATCGTGGCGGTAAACGAGCTCGCCTTTTGCGATCACATCTTCTTCGCTGATGGCATAAGGGACATTGCTCAGGTAGGTCCCTGCCTTGAGGAGCGATTCGGCTTCCTGCATGGAGATGATCGGATATTCACCGCATTGCTGGGAAAGATCGGGATCATGGATGCGGATGATCCACAGCCTTCCTTCGTCATCACAGGAGAAGACGGCGGAGCGGAATTGCTGGTTGAGGAGGTCCTCTGCAGCAGTTTCGCCTTTTTCATACATGGTGATGGCATAACGCTGGACGCCGTCGATGTCCCGGTCGCCGCCGATGATGGCGATTTGCGGATCCCGCATGCCGATCACGCCGGCATAGCGTTCCTTCAGGTATTCGCTGACCTTCAGACATTCCGCATAGGAAGCGGTATAGGTGAAATGAAGGTCGTCTGGCAGCGTGATGCCGGGCTCGAAGGTGATGGTGAGGGTCAGGGCTTGATCGACCTGCAGCTCTACGCCTTCGCTGCCGGCGTATAGACAGCCGGAATCCGCATCCTCGTAAAAGCGCAGCTCATCCGGATTGAGGCCGAGCCGCTCTGCCGCGGCGCTCAGCATCTGTTTCATCTTGCTTTTGTCTGTGTCTTGGAGGCCGTAGTCATCAGTGAATGGATCAGGGTTGACATAGACCGGCAGCGCATCGATCTGCGCGTCTTCGCTCCAGGGGCTGACGCTGCGCAGCTCTTTGACATCATCTGCCATCAGGATCTCAGCGCCGCTTGCGCCGAAGGATCCCGGCGTGATCTGCAGGAGCTGCTTGGGCTCATCGGGCGCTGGCTGGACAGGCGGCGATGCCGGGATCATCAAGAAGAGCAGGAGCAAAGCGGCGGCGATGAGCCCTCCGCCAAGAAAGCGCAGATGCCGGTGCGGCCTGGGCCGCATGGCGCGGAAATGGTCGGCTTCATGAAGCAGGTCATCGTCGAGCAAGCCGATGGCATCGCAAAGGTCTTCTTTTTTCATGGTGCATATCCCTCCTGTCTTAAATATCCGCGCAGCCGTTCCCTGATCCGGTGCAGCATGCTTTTGGTCTTGGATTCGCTCATGGCATGCCGCCTGGCGATGTCCTTGATCGGATCCATGTAGAAGTAGCGCTCCACGAATACGCTGCGCTGCAGGGAGGGAAGATCACGCAGGAAGCGGCCGATCGTCTCAGCGAGCAGCTGTGCGTGCACTTGCTGGCTGACGCTCGTGCCATCTGGTATGCATTCCTCCAGCTCGCTCAGGGAACAGGCGTATTCGCTCGATTGTCTTTTGAAGCGCTTGCGTGTGCGGAAACGGTCGATGGCCGCCGCCCTGGTGATCTTGGCCAAAAAAGGGGAAAGGACCTGCGGGCGGTGTGGCGGCATGGACTTCCATGCCCTGAGGTAAGTGTCACTGACGCTCTCTTCGCTGTCTCTGGGATCGTGCAGGATGTTGTGGGCGATCGTGAACAGATAGCGCCCGTATTTCTGCCTGGTCTGGCTGATCGCCTGTTCATCGCGCTGCCAGTACAGGTCGACGATTTCTTCATCGATCATGCTCATCTTCACCTTCCTTTCACCCTATATCCCGATAATGTTCATCATCGGTTGCGTTTCATTTGGCAAAAAGGACGGAAACTGCTCATTTCCGTCCTGTTGTCGATCATTTTCTGATGGAGAAGACGATGTGCGGCATGTCGATGCCGTAATAGTGCTTGACCAAGGTGAAGCGCGGCTCCATACCGATCCGCTGTGCCACACGCTGAGAGGCGGTGTTGGTGTCGCGGATGATGGAGAACACTTCGTTGAAGCCCAATCGTTCAAAGGCATAGGCGCGGCAGGCCATGGCCGCCTCGCTGGCGTGTCCCTGATGCCAGCAGTCTCGGCGCAGCAGCCAGCCGATCTCCGGCACGCGCTCATTTCCGCATTCCTGCATGGTGATGCCGCACTGGCCGATGAATTCACCGTCGCTCTTGCGGATCATCGCCCACAGGCCGAATCCGTCATGGTCATAGCGATGCATCTGGCGATCCAGCCAGTCCTTTGTCTTTGCATCGCTGAAGGCGTGTTCGTAGGCGTACATGACTTCGGGGTCCTGCAGGATGGCGCACAGGGCAGGGAAGTCGTCCGGGGTCATCGTGCGCAGCAGATGGCGCTTGGTTTCCAGGATATCCATATTGGTTCAAAAAAAGGCGGAATCACTTCCGCCTGTCATGCCGATCAAGGGCGCTTGACGATGACTGCGCAGCCCTGTCCGCCGCCGATGCACAGGGAAGCAAGTCCCATCTTGGCATCGCGCTTGATCATTTCGTAGATCAGGGACACGAGGATGCGGTTTCCGGATGCGCCGACCGGATGGCCCAGCGCGATGGCGCCGCCGTTGACATTGACCTTTTCCTTGAACTGCTCCAGGTCGATGCCATGCTCTTCCTGCAGCTCGTGGAGCACGCCCAGAGACTGTGCGGCGAATGCTTCGTTGAGCTCGACCAGATCCATGTCATCGAGCTTCACGCCGGCATAGTTCAGCGCGTTGCGGATGGCCGGGGTCGGACCAAGACCCATCGTCAGCGGATCTACGCCGCCCTGTCCGATACCGATGATCTCGCACATCGGGGTCAGGTTGTATTTCTTGACTGCATCTTCGCTGGCAACGAGCACGAAGCTTGCGCCGTCGTTGATGCCGGATGCGTTGCCGGCAGTTACGGTGCCGTCCTTGACGAATGCCGGACGCAGCTTTGCCATCTTTTCCGGCGTGGACTTGCGGTTAGGATGCTCGTCGGTGTCGAAGATGACATCCTGCTTCTTCAGGTGAACGGTGATCGGAACGATCTCGTCCTTGAAGCGTCCGCTGTCTACGGCTGCGATCGCCTTCTGCTGGGAAGCATAACCGAACGCGTCCTGTTCCTCACGGGTGATGTTGTATTTCTTCGCGATGTTCTCCGCGGTCACGCCCATATGGATGTTGGCGCGGGCATCGGTCAGTGCGTCATAGATCATGTGGTCAACAACGGTGAAGTTGCCCATCTTGTTTCCGGTACGCGTATTGGCCGGGATCAGATAAGGCGCTCCGGACATGCTCTCTACGCCGCCGGCGACGACGATGTCGTTGAAGCCGCACTGGATGGACATCACTGCCTCCATGACGGTTCTCAGACCGGATCCGCAGACCATGTTCACGGAATGTGCGCATACGGTTTCCGGAATGCCGGCTTCCAGCGCGATGGTGCGGCCGATGTTCTGGCCCAGTCCTGCACCCAGCACGTTTCCGCAGATGACCTCATCTACGTTTTCCGGTGCGACGTTTGCGTCTTCCAGCAGAGCCTTGACGACTGCGGAACCCATGTCCTTCGGTTTAACGGTCGCTAACCCACCCAGGAAGCTGCCGATTGCCGTACGTTTTGCACTTACGATATAGGATTTTCTCATGTTCTTTACCTGTCTTCCTCTCTTCTTGCGCGCTCTTGACGCGTCTTACATGTTCAATAGTACCGAATTGTGAATGTTTTGTCAAGCAACGGGAGACGGTTGCCGGCAAAAATGCACGCAGCAGGAAAAAGAAAAGACCGGCGATGCCGGTCTTGTGGATCAAGGGCGCTTGACGATGACTGCGCAGCCCTGTCCGCCGCCGATGCACAGGGAAGCGAGCCCGATGTGCAGGCCGCGTTTTTCCATTTCATAAAGCAGCGTGACGAGGATGCGGTTTCCGGATGCGCCGACCGGGTGGCCCAGCGCGATGGCGCCGCCATTGACGTTGGTCTTGGCCATGAATGCTTCGCGGTCCATGCCGGTCGCTTCTTCGAGCTCGTGGATGACGCCCAGCGACTGTGCGGCAAATGCCTCGTTGAGCTCGACGAGCTCCATGTCCTCGATCTTCATGTCCGCATATTTCAGGGCATTGAGGATGGCCGGGGTCGGGCCGAGTCCCATCACGCGCGGGTCTACGCCGCCCTGGCCGAAGCCGATGATCTCTGCCATCGGGGTCAGGTTGTATTTCTTCAGCGCGTCTTCGCTGACGACGATGGTGAAGCTTGCGCCGTCATTGATGCCAGAGGCGTTTCCGGCCGTGACGGTGCCATCCGGCGTGAAGGCCGGACGAAGCTTTGCCATCTTTTCCATGGTCGTGGTGCGGTTAGGATGCTCATCCGTATCGAAGATGTTGACCGTGCCTTTGCGTCCTGGCACTTCTACCGGAACGATCTCGTCCTTGAAGCGTCCGCTGTCGATCGCGGCGATGGCCTTTTGCTGGGAAGCATAGGCGAATTCATCCTGCGCTTCGCGGGAGATGTCATATTTCTTGGCGATGTTGTCGGCAGTGACGCCCATGTGGATGTTGTACATGCCATCGGTCAGTCCATCGTGCAGCATGCTGTCGACGAGCTTCATGTCGCCCATCTTGACGCCGTTGCGCACTTTGCTCGGCACTAAGAAGGGGGCGTTGGTCATGGATTCCACGCCGCCGGCGACATAGACGTCTCCAAATCCGGCCTGGATGCGGATGGCGGCTTCCATGACGGCCTTCAGCCCGCTGCCGCACAGCATGTTGATGCTCTGGGCGCAGACTTCCACCGGGATGCCTGCGGCGATGCTGACCTGACGGCCGATGTTCTGGCCGAGGCCTGCGGCGATGACGTTGCCCACGAGCACTTCGTCGATGTCTTTCGGGTCGATGCCGGACTGCTTGATGGTCTCTTTGAGGACCGTGGCGCCCAGATCGACCAGCTTGATGTTGGTGAGACCGCCCATGAAGCTGCCGATGGCGCTTCGCTTGGCGGCTACGATGTACGCTTTTCTCATTGGGATGACCTCTCTTTCTTGGCGGACTTTCGTCCTTCGCGTTCAGTTTACTATACAGGCCGAAGGCAAGTCAATGAACAGGGGGAGAAATCGAAGCGGTTACATCATTTCCCTTATAATAGGAAAGCGCGAAAAATCGTATGAAAAATCGTCAAAAAGGCCGGAGAACAGGCAGAATCGGCCGCTTGTGAAAGAATTGGCAAAACGTACTTTTTTCTTTGTTAAAAATTTAACAAAGTTGTTGACGCTCGCATGGTTAAGGGATAGAATTAACAGTGGATTATGTGAAAGATGGACTGCACACAATCCAGTTCATTTATTCAAGGAGGAGAACAATATGGACTTCATGTTAACAGAACAGCAACAGATGATGAAGAAACTTTTCGCTGAATTCGCTGAAAAGGAAGTAAAGCCTCTTGCAGCCGAAGTCGACGAAGACGAGCGTTTCCCAAGAGAGACGGTCGAAAAAATGAAAGCATGCAAAATGATGGGAATCCCATATTCACGCGAATACGGAGGAGCAGGCGCTGATTACCTGTGCTACATTCTTGCCGTTGAGGAACTGAGCAAGAAGTGCGGCACGACCGGTGTTGTGCTCTCCGCCCATACTTCACTGGGCACCTGGCCGATCGCGCAGTTCGGTACGCCTGAGCAGAAGGCGAAGTATATGCCGGATCTGTGCACCGGAAAGAAGCTGGCCGCTTTCGGCCTGACCGAGCCGAATGCCGGAACTGACGCTGCAGGACAGCAGACGACCGCGGTCAAGGACGGTGAGGATTACATCCTGAACGGAACGAAGATCTTCATCACCAACGCCGGCGAGGCAGATGTATACATCATCTTTGCCATGACGGATAAGACGAAGGGAACGCACGGCATCTCCGCATTCATCGTGGAGAAGGGCATGCCGGGCTTCACTGTCGGTCAGCACGAGAAGAAGCTGGGCATCCGCGGAAGCGCGACCAGCGAGCTGATCTTCAACAATGTGCGTCTGTCCAAGGATCACCTGCTGGGTCAGGAAGGAAAGGGCTTCAAGATCGCCATGATGACGCTGGACGGCGGCCGTATCGGTATCGCTGCGCAGGCACTGGGCATCGCGCAGGGCGCCATCGATGAAGTCGTTCCGTACGTGAAGTCCCGTAAGCAGTTCGGACGTCCGATCTCCAAGTTCCAGAATACGCAGTTCCAGCTGGCTGACATGCAGACCAAGGTCGATGCGGCAAGATGGCTGGTCTACGACGCTGCGATGAAGAAGGAAAAGGGAATGCCTTACTCTGTCGAAGCAGCTAAGGCGAAGCTGTTCGCTTCTGAGGTTGCCATGGAAGTGACGACGAAGGCCATCCAGCTGATGGGCGGATACGGATATACTCGTGATTATCCGGTAGAAAGAATGTTCCGCGACGCCAAGATCACAGAGATCTACGAAGGTACTTCTGAAGTACAGCGCATGGTCATCAGCGGCGCGATGCTGAAGTAATCGGACACATCAGATAGATAAAATAAAGAAAGGATACGAAGATCATGAAAATTATCGTTCTTGTAAAACAGGTACCGGATTCCACAGAGATCCGTGTAGACAAAGTCACTGGTACGCTGATCCGTGCCGGCGTTCCCAGCATCATCAACCCGGACGATCTGGCCGGTGTGGAAGCCGCTCTGCAGCTGAAGGAGAAGATGGGTGCGACGGTCACCATCGTTTCCATGGGTCCCCCGCAGGCAGCGGAAATGCTCAAGGAGCTGTATGCGCGCGGCGTGGATGAGTGCGTGCTGATCACGGACCGCAAGTTCGGCGGTGCCGATACTTGCGCAACCAGCACGACGCTGGCCGGTGCGCTGGAGAAGATCGGCTATGACCTGATCATCGCCGGACGTCAGGCGATCGACGGTGACACCGCACAGGTCGGACCGCAGACCGCTGAACGTCTGGACATCCCGCAGGTCACTTATGTCGATGAGATCATCGATCTCAACGAGAAGACGGTCACCGTCAAGAAGTCACTGGAAGACAGCGAAGAGATCATCGAGGCAAAGCTGCCTTGCGTGCTGACGACGCTGAGCGGAATGAACGAGCCGCGCTATATGAACTGCAACGATATCGTGGATTCCTTCTCCAAGGAGATCCGCATCATGACTTTCGACGATCTGGGCATCGACGAGAGCAAGGTCGGTTTAGCCGGTTCTCCTACCAAGGTTCATGCCACATTCACCAAGGATGTGTCCGCAGAGACCGAAACATTTGATATGCCGGCCGCTGACGCCGCAAAACTGATCGCCAAGACGCTGAAAGAGAAGCAGATCATCACAAAATAGGAGGAACTTGAACATGGCTAAATTTGAAGGATACAAAGACATTTATGTATTTGTGGAACAGAAGAACGGCGAGATCGCCAATGTCGGATATGAGCTGATCAGCGAGGCGAGAAAGCTGGTCGCTTCCATTCCGAGCCTGAGCTTCCAGGTGGTCGGCGTCCTGCTGGGCCACAACATCAAGGATAAGGCGCAGGATGTCATCGCGCATGGCGCAGACAAGGTCATCGTCGTCGATGATGCGCTGCTGGAAGGCTATTCCACGCAGTTCTATGCGGATGCGCTGACGCAGGTCATCACGGAATTCAAGCCGGATTCCTTCCTGACCGGCGCAACGGTATTGGGCCGTGACCTGGCACCGCGTGTAGCTGCCCGCCTGAACGCAGGTCTGACTGCCGATGCGACCAAGATCGAGATCGACCAGACCAAGGTAGCTGATGGCGAGGCGCTGCTGCTGGTTACCCGTCCGACTTTCGGCGGAAACCTGTTCGGCACCATCATCTGCCCGAACACTCGTCCGCAGATGGCGACCATCCGTCCAAACGTGTTCTCCATGGATGCACCGGATGCATCCAGAACGGGTGAAGTCGTTGAATTCGCACCGAAGTGGACCGATACGGATCCTAAGGTCATCGTCAAGGAAGTCATCGCCAAGGTACAGGAAGGCGTTGACATCACGAAGGCGGATATCCTGGTCGGTGCCGGACGCGGCGCAGAAGACTGCCTGGATATGGTCAAGGCCGTAGCTGAGGAGCTGGGCGGCGAAATGTGCGCATCCCGTGCCGTTGTCGATGACGGTTTTGCGGACAAGGCCATCCAGGTCGGACAGACCGGAAAGACCGTTCGTCCTTCCCTGTATATCGCATGCGGTATCTCAGGCGCCTGCCAGCACGTTGCCGGCATGGAGAAGTCTGACATGATTATCGCCATCAACCGCGATCCGCAGGCGGAGATCTTCTCCATCGCGAACATGGGCTTCGTCGGCGACGTCAAGGAGATCCTGCCGCTGCTGAAGGAAGAGATCATCGCTGCCAAGAAGGCATAATATCGGAAATACAGGTCATCATATAAAGAGAGGAGACATCATCATGAAAAAAGTTGGAGTTATCGGCGCCGGAACCATGGGTCAGGGAATCGCAAATGCATTTGCGACCAATGGCTACGACGTCACTGTATGTGACATCAAGATCGAATGGGCACAGGGCGGAATCGATAAGATCGCCAAGAAGCTGGACAAGCTGGTCAGCCGTGAAAAGATGACGGCAGACAAGGCTGCTGAGATTAAGGGCAACCTGAAGGCCGGCGTGTATGAAGATCTCGCTGACTGCGATCTGGTCGTTGAGGCAGTCCTGGAGATCATGGAGACGAAGAAGGAACTGTTCGGCAAGCTGGATGAGATCTGCAAGGATACCTGCATCTTCGCGACCAATACTTCTTCTCTGTCCGTAACGGAGATCGCTAAGGGCATCAAGCATCCGGTCATCGGCATGCACTTCTTCAACCCGGCTGACCGCATGAAGCTGGTCGAGGTCATCTCCGGCATCAACACACCGGCTGAGACGAAGGATGCGATCATCGAGATCAGCAAGTCTCTGGGCAAGACGCCGGTCGAGGTCGCTGAAGGTCCGGGATTCGTCGTTAACCGTATCCTCGTTCCGATGATCAACGAAGCGGCGTTCATCCTGCAGGAAGGCATCGCTTCCGCAGAGGATATCGATACGGCCATGAAGCTGGGTGCAAACCATCCGATGGGCCCGCTGGCGCTGGGCGATCTGATCGGTCTGGACATCGTGGTTGCGATCATGGACGTGCTCTTTGCGGAGACGCATGATCCGAAGTACCGCTGCTGCACGCTGCTGAGAAAGATGGTTCGCGGCGGCAAGCTGGGACAGAAGAGCGGTGTCGGCTTCTACGATTACTCAAAATAAGCATAGAACAGCAAACAGGTGAGTCCATGCGACAAGGAATCGGTGGATTCACCTTTTCAGGAAAGGAAGAAGACAAATGGAAAACGTATTAATCGCTAAGGAAGGCCATGTTGCCACCATTACCATCAACCGCCCCAAGGCGCTCAACGCCCTGAGCACGGCCGTACTGACTGACCTGAATGCCGCACTGGATGAAGTGGCTGCAGATCAGGATGTCTATGCGCTGATCATCACCGGCGCAGGAGAGAAGTCTTTCGTCGCTGGCGCAGACATCGCCGAGATGAAGGATAAGAGCGTGGAAGAAGCCGCTGAATATGGAAAGTTCGGAAATGCGGTATTCCGCAAGATCGAAATGTTCAGATGCCCGGTCATCGCTGCCGTCAACGGCTTTGCGCTGGGCGGAGGATGCGAGCTGGCCATGAGCTGCGACATCCGCGTCGCTTCTGAAAACGCCGTATTCGGTCAGCCGGAAGTCGGTCTGGGCATCACGCCGGGATTCGGCGGTACACAGCGTCTGGCCCGCCTGGTCGGCGCCGGCATCGCTAAGGAAATGATCTACACCGCACGCAACATCAAGGCTGATCGCGCGGCGCAGATCGGTCTGGTCAACAAGGTCGTTGCGGCAGAAGAGCTGAGCGCGACCGTCATGAAGATGGCCCAGGGCATCGCCAAGAACGCGCCGATCGCGGTGGCTTATGCGAAGAAAGCCATCAACAACGGCCTGCAGACAGATATCGATTCCGGCATCGCCATCGAAGTCGAAGAGTTCTCCAATTGCTTTGCGACCGAGGACCAGACTTATGGCATGACCTGCTTCCTGGAAAAGGTAAAGGAAAAGGAATTTTCAAACAAATAAACGAAAAGGGATGATAAAATGAGTAAAGTTATCAGTCTGGAACAGGCTGTATCCATGATTCCTGACGGGGCGACCGTAGGGGTCGGCGGATTCATCGGCTCCGGCCATCCGCAGGAATTTTCAGTGGGCATCGCGGACAGCTTCCTCAAGAGCGGTCATCCGCGCGATCTGACGATCATGTTCTCTGCCGGCATCGGTGATGGAACCGATGATCTCGGTCTGAACATCATCGGATACGAGGGCCTGCTCAAGCGCATCATCGGCGGTCACTGGGGACTGATCCCTAAGCTGCAGCGGCTCGTCTTCGAAAACAAGGTCGAAGGCTACAACCTGCCGCTGGGCACGATCTCGCTGATGTTCCGTGAGATCGCCGGACATCGTCCGGGCGTGATCACCAAGATCGGACTGAAGACGTTCGTCGATCCGCGTCTGGAAGGGGCGAAGATGAACGAGCGCACGAAGGAGGATCTGGTCGAGCTGATCGAGATGGACGGAGAAGAATGGCTGCGCTATAAGTCATTCCCGGTCAATGTGGCGTTGATCCGTGCGACCTACTGTGATGAAGACGGCAATGCGACGATGGACAAGGAAGCGGCTACGCTGGATTCGCTGTCGATCGCGCAGGCGGCCAAGAATTCCGGCGGCATCGTGCTTCTGCAGGTAGAGAAGGTCGTGCAGAACGGCACGTTGGATCCGCGCAAGGTGAAGATCCCGGGCATCTATGTCGACGGCATCGTCGTTTCCCGTCCGGAGAATCACTGGCAGACGTACGAGGCGCAGTACAACCCGGCGCTGTGCGGCGAGGTCAAGGTGCCGGTGGATTCGATCCCGCCGATGCCGCTGAATCAGCGCAAGGTCATCTGCCGCCGTGCGGCGATGGAGCTGGATCCGCAGGCGATCATCAATCTGGGCATCGGCATGCCGGAGGGCATTGCCAATGTGGCCAACGAAGAAGGGCTGCCGGGCCTGAAGCTGACCGTAGAGGCCGGCGGGATCGGCGGCGTGCCGATGGCCGGCACGGCTTTCGGTACCTGCACGAACCCGGATGCGATCATCGACCAGCCGTATCAGTTTGACTTCTATGACGGCGGCGGATTGGATCAGGCCTTCCTGGGCCTGGCGGAATGCGACCGGTTCGGAAACATCAACGTTTCCCGATTCGGACCGAAGATCGCCGGCTGCGGCGGCTTCATCAACATCACGCAGACCGCGCCGGTCGTCGTGTATTGCGGAACCTTTACCACAAGCGGCCTGAAGGTCGAGATCAAGGATGGAAAGCTGCACATCCTGCAGGAAGGAAAAGTCAAGAAGTTCATCAAGGATGTAGAGCAGGTCACGTTTGCGGCCGAATATGCCGCAGAGGTCGGACAGAAGGTGCTTTACATCACTGAGCGCGCTGTCTTCGAATTGATCGACGGTGTGCTGACACTGACGGAGATCGCTCCGGGCGTAGACCTGGAGAAGGATATCCTGGCGCAGATGGAATTCAGGCCGGCGATCGCCGAGGATCTGAAGGAAATGGATGCTCGGATCTTCCGCGATGAGGTCATGGGTCTTTCGGCTTAAATGAATGATCAGGCAGATGCTTTTGCCAGGCAGGAGCATCTGCTTTTTGAATCCGGTTTCATGCGGAAATTGTCAGAAATGGTTTTGTGTTTAGGATTAAAATCAAGTATAATAAAGAACATGATGTAAAAAGGAGAAAGGGGATAAACGGTATGGAAGGGAACCGTCATATTGACCGCACGGACGCTGTCGTGCGTCCCGTCTTTCAGAAAGAGGGGAATGTCTATGTAAGGGGAAAATCCGGAAGTGGGAAGACCACGCTGCTGCTGGAACGGCTGCAGTTTCTTGCGCAGGAAGGGGTGGCGCTGAAACGTACGCTGAACCTGGTCGCTTATAAGGAAGATACCGCACATCTGAATTACTTGTGGAAGAGCGAATACAGCAGCGAGGAAGAGGAAGACGCGCCGATGTTTCGTTCGATCTATCAGTTCTGTTACAACATCATCCACCATTACAATGCTAAACGAGGCATTCATGACAGCCGTGTGTCGCGCGATTTCAAGCTGCAGGTGGCCCGGATGATCCAGGAGCATTTTTCTCTTTCGCTGAACCATTATGCGCTGGACAGCGTCTATCGCAAGCTGGGGGAATGCAAGGGCATGATGATGTCAGAGAGCAGCATCGCGCAGATCGAAGTCGACGGCATCGACTTTCCGTATCTGTATTCCCGCTTTGAACAATATAAGGAGCAGCGCGGGCTGGTGAGCTATGAGGATCTCATGGCCCATGCGGCACAGTGCCTGATGAAGGATGAGGAGCTGTTGGATCAGTATCGGAGCTATTACAGCCATATCCATGTCGATGACGCGCAGAACCTTTCATTTGCGGCGCATGTGATGCTGAAGCTGCTTTGCGGGGAAGGGACCTCGCTGACCTTGTTCATCGATCCTGACCAGTATGCGGGACAGCATGCGCCGTATCTGCTTTCCTTTGAGGATTTCTCTTCCTCTTATCCGGATGCGGCCCTGGTCGAGCTGAACCGCAATTTCCGCTGTGATGTCAACATCGATGAGATGATCCAGAAATTCATGCACAGCGATCATGCGTTCCATCTGGAGGATGATTCCGTGGTCCGCTTCATCACGGCCAAGGACCTCAATGAGTCTTATCATCACGCGCTCGTGCTCGCCCGCAATAACCCGCAGATGGTGTTCTTGAGCCGGGAGCATTTCACGCTGCTTCCGTTAGCCGATCTGCTGGAGCAGGAGGGCCTGCCGTTTACTGTTTCGGATTTTCACAGCTTCTTCCGGGATGAGACGATCCATGATCTGATCGAGCTGTTCCGTCTCATGCTCAATCCGCGCGATCTGGAGGCGTTCAGCGCGATCCAGAAGAAGGTCGGCTTCGGCTTCAGCGAGCGCAACATCAATGAGATCGGCGCGTTGATGGGGGCCGATCCATCCTTGGATATCTACAGCGCCATCGTCAACAGCAATATCCGCTCATCGGTCAAGAACCGCGTGGTCGCGCATATCGAGGAGATCCGCATCGCGCAGCATCTCAGCTCCACGAAGCTGCTGCTGTATGTCCTCAGCAAGCTCCATTATGAGGATCATATGAAGCAGCGCGGCTGCACGCTGAAGAGCCCGAACCTGCTCGTCTTCTCGGTGATGGCGCAGCGTTATGAGCGGCCGATCGAACTGCTGGCGCGGCTCGAGCAGCTGACCTCGGTCGGCAGCGATCAGATCCATTACCTGCAGCTGTACAGCTTCTCTCAGGTCAAGGGCAAGGAATTTGATGAGGTCTGCTTCTTAGACTGTCTCGACGCATTCTATCATGTGTTCCCGGATCAGGAGAATGAGCGGCGGTTGTTTTACAGCATCCTCTCCAAGATCCGCAGCCGGATGTATTTTCTGGTCGCGCGCACGGCGTTCATGCAGAGCATGGTGCCGCATGCCTTCATCAACGACCTCTACCGCTTGATGAAAAAGAAGAATGCGGAAGAGAAGCCGGTGCGCAGGACGGTGAAGAAGCAGCCGAACCGCACCAACCTGAAGCCGGGCAAGCGCATCGTGCATTCCACGCTGGGAAAAGGCCGTGTGCGCCGCATCATCAGCGATGATGATGAGATCGAGATCGTCTTCAGCGACGGCGTGGCCAAGCGGCTGAATCTGACTTCCTGTCTGGACAACAATATGCTTTCATTTTGACCGTACCTCGCGTACGGTTTTTTTTACGGTTTTGTTCATCCAGCCGTCACTTTCCACACAGATATGGTTCATTCCGATATGTTAGAATGCAGAAGATAAGGGGGACAAACACATGTATATCTTAAAACATGCCGTACGCAGCATCTGCCGCAGCAAGGGACGTTCGATCTTGATCGGCGTGATCCTCTTCGTACTGGCGCTTTGCTCATGTATCGGACTGGGCATTCAGAAAGCGGCGGACAGCTCGCGCACGGCGATGGAGGCGATCACCAACATCACGGCGACGATCGAAACGGACCGCCGCGGCATGATGGAGCAGGCACAGCCGCCTGAAGGCGGTCAGCCGCTGGAGGGCGATCGTGAAGCCATGCGCGAACAGCTGCAGGAGCTGCAGTCGCTGACGCTGGAGGAACTGCAGACTTATGCACAGGCGGATTTAGTCAGTGCCTTCTCCTATACCGGCACATTGTATATGGCAGGTACGGACGAGCTGGAAGCCGTTGCCTCGAGCCAGAGCGAATCGCGTCCGGGTCCTTCGGGAGGACTGTCCACGGACAGCTTTGCGCTGATCGGCTATAGCAGCGATGAGGCCATGAGCGACTTCATCGATGGCACAGCGTCGATCAGCGAGGGCAGCATGTTCGCGGAAGGAGGAAGCGATCCGGCGTGCGTCATCTCTTCAGAGCTTGCGCTGTACAACGACATCAGCGTCGGCGATGAGATCACCTTGCAGGATCAGGATGGCACGGCGGAGCTCACGCTTACGGTCAGCGGCATCTATGAGCGGGAAAGCACGATGATGCAGGGGCCGGGCGTGGTCAGCGCCAATCAGATCCTGATGAGCTACGCCGCATTGGCGCAGCTGGCGGAAGATGCGCAGCTCAGCCCGCAGCTCAGCGGCACCTATGTATTTTCCACGATGACGGACTATGAGGCGTTCGACGCCGAGTGCAGGGAATTGGGGCTCGATGAGGCATACACCATTTCCTCCACCGATGTCAATGCTTATGAGCAAAGCCTCATCCCGTTAGAAAATCTCTCTAATTTCGCATTCTGGTTCTTGGCCGTCATCCTGCTCATCGGCGTCGTCGTGCTGATCGTCATCAATGTCTTCAGCATCCGCGAACGCAAATATGAGATCGGCGTGCTGTGCGCCATCGGCATGCGCAAAGGAAAGATCGCCATGCAGTTCCTCTGCGAGAACATGGTGATCGCGCTCATCGCGCTCTTGCTCATCTTTGGCGCGGGCGCTGTGCTCAGCGTGCCGGCAAGCAATGCGCTGCTGCAGACACAGATCGCTTCTTCCTCGCAGCGTGCCCAGCGCATGGATGACAATTTCGGCCGCGGGGGCATGCCTGGGTATCAGGAAGGGCAGGACATGCAGCAGATGGAAGAACCGCAGGAGGAAGCACCGGAGATGCCGTCAGATGGAATGGTGAGCGCGGTGAGCAGCGTGAGCGAGGCGAGCGATCCGATCATCCTGCTGCAGATGGCCGGGATCGCCTTCGTGCTGGTCATCCTGAGCAGCTCGGCCACGCTGATCTCGATCTTCCGCTTTGATCCGCTCACCATCCTGGCCAACCGTGACTGAAGAGGAGGATACGCATGAACATACTGGAATTGAAACACATCACATACGCTTACGATCGGACCCCGGTGCTGAATGATGTCTCCATGACGTTTGAGGATGGCGCGTGTTACGCTATCGTCGGCCCTTCCGGCGCCGGCAAGACGACGCTGCTCTCGCTGATGAGCGGACTGACCGCCATTCAGGATGGAGATATCCTCTATCAGGGAAAGAGCCTGAGACAGATGAACATGTATGACTACCGCAGTCATGATGCGGGCATCATCTTCCAGCATTACAACCTGCTCACGAAGCTGACCGCGCTGGAAAATGTCGAGCTGTCCATGGAGATCTCCGGCATGTACCGCAGAGGACGGCGGGAGCGCGCCCGTGCGCTGCTGGCCGATATGGGGCTCAGCGACGAGGAGATGAACCGCCGTGTGCTGCGTCTGTCCGGCGGACAGCAGCAGCGTGTGGCGATCGCCCGATCGCTCAGCTACGACCCTTCCGTGATCCTCGCTGATGAGCCGACCGGCAATCTCGACGCGCATACCCGGGATGAGATCATGGATATCTTCCTGCGGCTGCGAGAGGCCGGAAGGTGCATCATCATCGTCACCCATTCCGCTGAGGTCTCTCATCAGGCAGATCATGTCTATCATCTGGAGAGGATGAAGCGCGCATAAAAAAAGATGGCCGCACACCATGTGCGGCCATTGCCTGTTGCCTGATCGGGATCAGATCGATCTTCGCTCTTTTGGATAAAGGATCAGGCGCACAGGGTGCGCAGGTAGGCGAGGATGAGGGATACGGTGGCATCCAGCGCTTCGATGTGGGTGCGTTCCATGCCATGGGAGGCGTGGACACCGGGACCGATGAGCGCGCCGCGGATATTGTTTCCTCCGCGCAGCGCAGCGCTGACATCAGAGCTGTACATCGGGTAAATGTCGACGGCATAGGGCAGCTGTTCCTGTTTGGCCAGCGCGATGAGCGTCGAGGTCAGCGTGTAGTCATACGGCCCGCTGCTGTCCTTGGCGCAGATGCTGACATCATATTCCGTGCATGCCAGATCCAGGCCGATGCAGCCCATATCCACAGAGATCATCTCTTCGACGTGCTCAGGGATGAAGGATGCGCCATGACCGACCTCCTCATAGCTGCTGAAGATCACGATCACATCCTTCTTCAGCGGCAGCGGATGCGCATGCAGGTGTCTGAGCACGGCAAACAGGCAGGCTACGCTGATCTTGTCATCGAGGAAGCGTGACTTGATGAAGCCGCTGTCCGTGACACAGGTCTTCGGATCGATCGCGATGATATCGCCGTTGGCGATGCCCAGCCTCTGCACATCTTCCTTGGTCCTGACCACTTCATCGATGCGCACCTCCAGCGTATCCAGCGTGCGGGCCAGCGTGGACGCTTCTTCATGCACATGTTTGGCTGCGGCCGTGCACAGGATCGTTCCGGTATATGTCTTTTCCTCACGGGTATGGATGCGGCAGTATGCGGAATCCAGCGTAGGCAGGGTCGGGCCGCCGATGTTGGTGACGGCGAGCATGCCGTTGTCTTTGATCGAGCGGACCATCAGTCCCAGCGTATCGCAGTGTGCGCTCAGCGCGCAGGCCTGCGCATGATCCTTGCCTGGGATCGTGACCATCAGGTTGCCCTTGGCGCTGCGCACGCAGGAAAACCCGAGCTTTTCTGCTTCTTCCTGCAGAAACTGCATGGCATGCATCGTGTATCCGCTGGGCGAATCGATGCCCAGCAGGCGCTGCGCAAACGCGAGCAGTTCTCTTCGTTCATCTTGATTCATGTTATCATCTCCTGTACCAGTATACCTGTTTCTTTTCGGCTTGACAATGCGCATGGACGTGAAAAAAACAGGAAGATGTGGTATGCTAAAGGGCAGAGAACAGGGGGAGACGACATGATTTCTTTTGTGAATGATTACAGTGAAGGCGCCTGCGATGAGATCCTGCGGGCGATGATCGAGACCAACCATACGCAGACGCCGGGCTATGGCCTGGATGCGCATTGCGAGCAGGCGGCAGAGCTCATCCGCAAGGCGTGCGGAACACGCAAGGCAGACGTCCATTTTCTGGTGGGCGGCACCCAGTGCAACAAGACGCTCATCGCGGCGGCGCTGCGGCCGCATGAGGCAGTGATCTGCGCAGACACCGGGCACATCAACGTGCATGAGACCGGCGCCGTAGAAAACAGCGGGCATAAGGTGATCGCGCTGCGTGCAGACGATGGAAAGGTGCGCTGTTCGGATATCGAGCAGGCCGTGAAGAAGCATACCGATGAGCATATGGTAAAGCCGAAGATGGTCTATCTTTCCAATGCGACGGAGCTAGGCACGTTTTATACGAAACAGGAGCTCAGCGACATCTGGAAGCTGTGCCGCCGCCTTGGCCTGTATCTGTTCGTGGACGGCGCAAGGCTGGGCAATGCGCTGTGCGCGCAGGGCAATGATCTGACGCTCAAGGAGATGGCCAAGCTGTGCGATGTGTTCTATATCGGCGGGACGAAGAACGGCGCGCTGTTCGGTGAGGCGCTGGTGATCCTCAATGATGAGCTGAAGCCGGATTTCCGCTATCACATCAAGCAGAATGGCGGCATGCTTGCCAAGGGCAGGCTGCTGGGCATCCAGTTCGAAGTGCTCTTTTCTTCAGACTTATATTGGCGCAATGCCATGCATGCCAATGCGGCGGCGCAGAAGATCGCCGCGCATCTGAAGGCGGAAGGCGTACAGATGCTCATCGAGTCAGCGACCAATCAGATCTTTCCGATCTTCGCGGATGATGTGCTGAAGAAGCTGTCAGGCCAGTTTGAGCTTGGCACATGGGAAAAGGTGGATGAGCGGCATACAGCGATCCGCATCGTCACTTCATGGGATACTTCGGAGAAAGCGGTCCGGGTATTCAATCAGGCAGTCAGCCGTTATCTGCATCCATGATCGAAAAACGGGATCACGGGATGAGGTCCGCATTGCGGCACCATCCCAGGATCCCGTCTTTTTTGATGATGGAGAAGCGTTCATAGCGGCGGACCAGCGAGACCTGCTCACCGCGCTGAAGCGGCATCTGATAGCTGGTGAAGTCATCGGCGCACAGCTGATCATCCTTGCCCGCATGGATGAACTCATGGGCGATCCACAGCTTCCTGCCGCTGGCGAGATGTTCGCAGAAATCAGCGTCTTCACCATGCTTCAGGACCCGGATGGCGCTTTCCCGCCATGTGATGAACAATGGATCGCGGTTGGGCGGGGCGATGTCCCGCGCTGCGCGCACGCAGGGCAGTTCGTCAACGCTCTCCCAGCTGATCGATCCATCGCGCATGATCAGGGCATTGAGCTGTCCGGCGTGCTTGACGGCATTGCCGCCGTCGATGGAGATGATGTGCCTGCGCGCATCGACGAGCGGGTGAAAGCGCGCGATGTCGTGACAATATTCGCTGACCGGCATATGGCCGACGATGACCCAGCGGGTGAATTCCGGCGCGTGAAGCATGAAATGCGGATAGGTCATCACTTCGCGGAAGTCGCTGCCGAAGTCCGTTTCGTTCATGATGCCGGCATGGGCGAAGATGCAGCTGTCATCATAAACGACCTGCGGCAGGGCATCCACCCAGGAAAGCTCTTCTGCATAGTGCTGGTGCAGCAGATCGCAGAAGCGTTCCATGTCGGTATGGGCGTCGATCGAGACATGCAGGGCATCGGCCATCTCATGCAGGATGCTCGCTTTGCGCTGCAGGAGCACCTGATGGAGAAAGCGCAGGTTATATCGGTGCCAGATGTTCTTGCAGACAAAATCGCAGTTGCCCATGAGCGCGTATACGCCGGGCGTCTTGCTCAGCTCCATGATGAAACGTAAGGTGTCCAGGCTCTGCGGCCCTTTTTCGATGAGGTCGCCGGCCAGCACCAGCACATCTGATCCAGGCGTGTAGCGGACCTGATCGAGGAGCTTGTCGAACAGCCGCAGGTTTCCATGGATATCAGAGACGGCGATCAGCCGCTGCCCCGGCCGCAGGGACAGCGCTCGTATGTTGACGCTGCGGTCCATATCACTCCAGAAAGAAGCGCAGGAACACCGGGATCTCTTTTTCCCAGCAGGCCTCGCAATGCGTCCCGCCTAAGACCAGGTTCAGGTGCACGCGGGCCCCTGCGGCATTGAGCAGGTTGGCCATCTCCAGATTGGTCTTTGAGATCCAGCTGAGCGAGCGTTTGCTGCGGGTCTCGCTGCTGCCCCAGGAAAGATAGACACGGGTATCCGGATCGATCGGCCGGCGGCATTCTCTCTCCATGTCTTTGCGCACCGGAAACAGGTAAGGGGAGAGACAGGCTGCCTTGGAAAAGGTGTCATTGTGGGCGGTGATCGTATACAGGGACATCAGCCCGCCCATGGAGCTGCCCGCGATCCAGGTGTCTTTGCGGGAAGTCAGCGTAGGCAGCTCCCGATCAATGAGCGGCTTGAGCTCTTCGACCACCCAGCGCATCATCTGTCTGCCGCTGCCGGCGATCGTGCCGAACTGATGGTCGGTAAAGGTATATGGGCTGTATTCGACGAGGCGGCTGTTGCCCTCGTGGTTGCATTCCATGCCCACCACGATGAGCGGCAGGCCGCTGTGATCCAGGTAGTCCTTCAGGCCCCAGCTCTTGCCATAAGTGGCTTCCTGGTCTTCAAACAGGTTGTGTCCGTCAAACATATAGAGCACCGGGCAGCGGCGTCCTTCCTCCATCGCTCGCTGCGGCACATAGATGTGCAGCCTGCGGTTCATCTGATAAGGAGTGATCCACACTTCTTTCTTGAAGATCATAGGCCCATCTCCTCGCGCAATATCGGGATGAGCTGATCCAGGCTGCTGACGATCCATCTGGCCATCATTCTCTCTTCTGGGCTGAGGGCGGCGACATCGGGAATGAGCGCGGTCATGGCGCCGGCCGCATGGGCGGCGCGAACGCCGCTGGGCGAATCTTCCACGACGACGCATTGCGCAGGCGTCGTATGCAGGCGGGCAGCGGCGCACTGATAGATGTCCGGTGCCGGCTTGCCATGCGCGACATCGCTGTCATACCCGGTCACGATCGTCTGGAAATAATGTCTGGCCTGCGCGTGCTCCAGGTTTGTCTTCACGATGTCCGGCATGGAAGAAGTGGCGATGCCCATCGGGACATGATGCGCATGCAGGAAGCGCAGGATCTCATGGAATCCCTTCTTCAGCGGCATGCCCTGCTGCTGGCGCTGGATGATGAGCAGATGCTGACGGGCCTTCACGGCCTCCAGCGGAAAGTCGGCAGGGAAGTAGCGGGCGAACACAGGACGGGCGCTGGCCCAGTCACAGCCGGCCAGATCGCGCAGGAAGGCGTCGCTGACGGGCAGATCGAACTCTCTGCCCAACTGACGCCAGATGCCCTGATAGACACGCTCGGTATCAAACAGCGTGCCGTCCATGTCAAAGATGACGGCGTTCATCCTTCCACCTTCTTTTCCAAGGCGTAATGGAAGAATTCGCAGACCTCATCCATCGTATCGAAGAGCGCGACGCTGACGGTATCGCCCATGGCGCTGGCCAGGGCGGCAGGGAGCCGCTGCATCATCTTGAGCTGATCGTGGTAGCGGTTGCTGATCTCAAAATCGCTGTGGGCATAGCGCACATTGTCCCGGCGCCCGGCAAACGCGCAGCTGCGGCGGCGGTGCGGTTCGATCAGCACACTGTCATTGATCATGACCGAAGCCCAGATGTCGTAAATATCCAGATCGTTGGCGTAATTGATCATATCAGGCAGGAAGCCGCCCGGCGGGCGCATGTTGACTTCCAGGCCGAGGATATCGCCTGCAGCGCCCAGTCCCTCACGGTCTTCGCGCAGCCGGAAAAACTCGAAGTGGAAGAAGCGGCTGCGGGTATCGAAGGCCTGCACGCAGCGGGTGCCGATGTCCATGATCTCCTGCGGGATGTCGATGAGCGAATAACAGCCGATGCTGTCCGATGTGTTGACCGACTCCATGATGGAGCCCACATAGTGATGGGATGTCGCAAACTGCACTTCCTTGCGGCTGTTGGCGATGCCATCGAAGGTGAAGCAGTCACCAGGCACATATTCCTCCAGGATCATCGCTTCGCTGAATCCCTGCGCAAACAGCGCGCGCAGCTCTTGCTCATCATGCAGCTTATGCGTGTTTGAGGCGCCTACGCCGACATCCGGCTTGCAGATGAGGGGATAGCCATAGCGCTGCGCGAAGCCGAGCGCGTCATCGATGCTGCCGGCCATCTGCCAGCGGGCACAGGGAATGCCTGCCTGCGCATAGAAATGCTTCATGCGGGATTTGGACTGAAAGTCCGCGATGCGATCGATGGTGATGCCGGTCGTGATGTGAAAGTCCTGACGCAGCCGGGCATCGAGCGAAAGCCAGTATTCGTTGTTGGATTCCACCCAGTCGATCTTGCCGTAGCGGTAGGTGAAATAGCCCATGGCGCGGACCATCTCGTCGTAGTTTTCCATCGAGGAGACGACATAGCAGTCGTCGATATATTCACGAAGCTCCCGGCGCAGGCTGTCATAAGGACAGTCGACGATCGCGAGCACCGTGGCGCCGTGCCGCTTCAGGCCGCGACAGAACATCCAGTAATTTTCCGGAAAGTTCGGCGAAACAAAAACGAAATTCATAAATCCATCCACCTTTCCCAGTCTGTATCATTATAAAGCAATTCAGCGGGAATTTGGGGAAAAGATATCGAATTTCGTCTTTTCTTATCGTCTGAGCAGCGCATGCTGAAGCGCGATGATGGTCTTGGCATCCATGATCGCCCCATGATCCAGCATATCCTGCGCCTCATCCAGGGAGATCCACTGCAGGGTGATGTCTTCGTCAGGATCCATCGGGCGCGGATCTTGAAGCGGCATGGGAGAAATGGCCTCATACAGATGCAGCAGCTCGCTGCAGATGCCGGGCGAGGGGTAAACGGAACAGAGGTGGCGCAGCGCGTCGCAGCGGAAACCGGCTTCCTCCTCCAGCTCGCGTCTTGCGCAGCAGTCAGGAGATTCTCCGCTTTCCAGCTTGCCGGCCGGAATTTCCAGCAGTGTTCGTCCTGCGCCATGGCGGTATTGCCTGACCAGCAGGATCTGCTCATCGCGCATCAGCAGGATGGCCGCTCCGCCGGGATGGCGGATGAGATCGCGCTGCGCGCTGACGCCATGATCCAGCAGCACCTGATCGCTGTATAGCGAGAAGATGTCTCCTGTCCAGATCATCGTCGAGGAAAGCAGCTTCATTGCTCGACCGTCTCCTGAATGCCGGCGGCGATGGCAGAGGCCATTTCCTCCTGGAATGACTTGTCGCACAGCTTGGCCAGATCGGCATCGTCCGTGATGAAGCCCAGCTCCAGCAGCATGGCAGGCACCGGATTGAGCGCCAGCACATGCAGCGATGTATAATCTGCCTCATTGATGCCGCGGTCGATGGAATAATCGAGCTGGGCGAGCTGTTCATGGATGGCCGATGCGATCTTTGCGGTATCATTGCCCGGGGTCACATAGGTCTCGAAGCCGCGGGCGCCGTCATTGTAAAAATCAGTGGCATTCAGATGGAAGGAGATGAAATAATCCGCCTCTTCCTCTACGCCCAGATCGACGCGCGCCTGCAAATCGGCGGCGTTGTCCTGCGGCCAGCTGACGTTGTCATCCGTCCGGGAGTAGACGATCCGGTAACCGAGATCCTCCAACAGCGCACCGGTCTTCAGCGCGATCTGCAGCGTGACATCTTTTTCGTTGACGCGCTCATCCCAGCTCGTCGATCCGCCGTCATATCCGCCATGTCCGGCATCGATGAGGATCGTCGTCTGCTCTTCCTCTTGCGGGGAGATGAAGGAATAAACACTGTCTGCTTTCTGCGGGCGCGGCGCGCTGTTCTGCGTGTAAGGCAGAAATATGCTGATCAGCAGGACGCTGAGCATGCATGCCAGCAGAGACATGTGATAGATCTTGTTGTTGATGTACATAAAAATCACCTGATGTATCATAAACAAAAAAAGTCACAGGAAGGTCATAAAAATGTGTGAAAAAATGGGAAAACTGGTCTGTGGTTTCTGCGTGAAGCGAAGGAAACTGTCCATACTAAGGGCAGGAGTGATATGATGAATGAAAAAAAGCTGAAAGAGACCGCGGCCCGTCATGCGCCGGCCGCGCAGAAAGACAGGCATATCGTTACGGCGTTTGTCAGCGGCGGGCTCATCGGCGCGTTCGGCCAGCTGCTGCTCGTCGTCTACCAGCAGCTGCTCCATCTGGATCATGATCAGGCGCTGGCGATGATGTCGGTGAGCGTGATGCTCATCGCGGCGCTCATGAGCGGACTGGGCAGATATGATGGACTGGCGCAGAAGTGCGGAGCAGGCATGTTCATCCCCATCTGCGGCTTTGCCAATTCACTGGCGTCCAGCGCGCTGGAAGGAAAGAGCGAAGGGCTCGTCTATGGCATCGGCAGCGGCATGTTCCGGATGGCCGGGACCGTGCTGACCTACGGCGTCGTCTCTGCCGTCATCTTCGGCGCCATCCGCTATCTGCTCTTTGGAGGCGCGCTGTGAGAAGCTGGCAGTTTACGGATGTCTATGTGCAAAGCAGTGCCTGCAGCGGCGGTCCGCTGGAAAGCGAGGGACCATGCGGAGCAGGCCTCGACTATGTCGCGCGTGACCTGCATGATGGGGAGCCCAGCTTTGAGAAGGCGGAGATCTCCCTGCTGCGTCATTCCTGCGACCTCGCCTTGCGAAAAGGCGGGTTTTCCTGCAGTGATCTGGATGTCTGTGTCGGCGGAGATCTGATGAACCAGCTGCTGACCACCCATTATTTTGCCAGAGACCTGCATGTGCCCACGCTGGGGGTCTATGCGGCCTGCGCCACCTCGTCTCTGGCGATCGGCACGGCTTCCTTGCTCGTACAGCAGGGCATGGCCGCGCATGCGCTGGCTTTCACCTCCAGCCATAATGCCGCCGCAGAGCGGCAGTTTCGCTTTCCCAATGAATACGGCGTGCAGAAAAAAGAGACGACGACCACCACGGTGAGCGGTGCGGGAAGCATCGTGCTGGGAAGGACGCCGCAGCCGATCGCCGTGCGCGCGTTCACCCTCGGGCGGATCATAGACTGGCATCATCAAAACGCATCGGACATGGGCATCGCCATGGCGCCGGCCGCGCTGGATACGCTGCATGCGCATCTTGCGCAGACCAACAGCACGATCGATGACTATGACTGGATCCTCACGGGCGATCTGTCCAAGGCCGGTTTCGGCTTTCTGTGCGACCTGCTTTCCCAGGAAGGCATTCATGCGGACAGCCGTTTCAACGACTGCGGGCTGATGATCTATGACGTCAGCAGGCAGCCGGTGTTCTGCGGCGGCAGCGGCTGTGCCTGCAGCATGTGCGTGAGCATCGCCGAAGTGTTCTCCCAGCTGCGCGCCGGCCGGAAAAAGCGCGTGCTGATCTTAGCGACCGGCGCATTGCTTTCGATGATGGCCATCTATCAGAAAGACACGATCCCATGCATTGCCCATGCGATCGAGTATCAAAGGAGGGATGACGCATGCAGTTCTTGAATGCGTTTCTATGCTGCGGGGCGATCTGCGCGCTGGGGCAGCTGATCTATGAGCAGACGAAGCTGACGGCCGGCCACATCACCTCGCTGTTCGTCGTCCTTGGCGCTGCGCTGGATACCTTCGGGCTGTATGATCGGCTGTTGGAATGGGCGCAGGCAGGCGCGGCGCTGCCGATCACCAGCTTCGGCCATTCGCTCATCCACGGCGCCTTGGCCAGCGCTGAAGAAAACGGGCTCATCGGCATCCTGCTGGGCATGTTTGACATGACGGCAGCCGGGATCACGGCCGGGATCCTGTTCGCATTTCTGGTGGCGGTGCTGTTCCGCCCGAAATCATGAAGACGCTGATTCAGCGCACGGCCGCGCTGCAAAGGCGGCTGGGCACGAGCTTTGATCTCGTCTACCGCAGCATCCAGATCCAGTCGGTGCAGGCGGAGATGATCTTTTTGTCGTCTCTGACCGATGCCAGGCTGCTTGCCGCGATCACCGAGAGCTTTGTCGTCTCGGCCAAGGACGGCTTGCAGGTGACGCTGTATCCGGGCGCTGTGGAACAGGTGTGGGATGAGGAAGCGGCCATCACCAGCCTGCTGAGCGGCCAGTGCATGGTCCTTCTGGAAAATGACGCGTCCTGGTATTGCGTCGAGGTGCGCAGCTACCCCTCTCGTCCCAGCGCTGAGCCCAGCGTCGAACGCAGCATCCGCGGTTCGCACGATGGCTTCGTGGAGAACATCATCCTCAATGTCGGCATGATCCGCCGCCGCATCCGTGATACGAACCTGCAGTTCGTCCTCGTGCGCAAAGGCACGCACACCTCGTGCGATGTGGTCTACTGCTACATCTCATCGCTCGCTGATCCGGATGTGCTCGCGGACTTTGAGACACGTATCCAGAAACAGGACGATACGGAGATCTTCTCAGAGCGCAATCTGTGCGAGGCGCTGTATGGCAAGACGTGGAATCCATATCCGCATGTGCGCTATACGGAACGCCCGGACATCTGCGCCATCCATCTGTTAAAGGGGTATATCGTCTGTCTGGTCGACAATAATCCCGGCGCAATGATCCTGCCCACGACGTTCATCGAGCAAAGCAAGCAGGTGGAAGAATTCACCCAGACGACCACGGTCGCGCTCATCACCCGCATCGTGCGCATGCTGGGCATGGCAGTGTCGCTGTACCTGCTTCCGGTCTGGATCGTCTTGTCGATGAACCATAACCGCACGTTCCTCAACATCCCGCTCATCGATCATCTAGATCCGGTCTCCTTCGGCGTGCAGATCCTCATCGTCGATCTCGTCGTCGAATGGATCCGTCAGGCGCTCATCCACACGCCGACGATCCTCTCGAGCATCATGAGCTTCATCGCCGTGTTCGCGCTGGGCGACATGGCCATCAGCATCGGCGCTTACAGCGAAGAGATCTTGATCATGGTGGCTATCTCCAACATCGGCAACTTGCTCACCCCAGGCTATGAGCTTTCATTGGCGAACAAATGGATGCGCGTGATGATCTGCATCTTCGCGCTGTTTGGCGGGGTGGCGGGCTTGAGCATCGGCATCCTGATCCACTTTACTTTGTTGTTGTCTACAGAGACGATCAAGTTTCCTTACCTTTACCCGCTGATCCCGTTTTCCGCCAGGGAGTGGAAGCAGATCCTGCTTGGCGGCCCGGTCCATTTATCCGATGAACAGCGCATCAAAGGCAGGCGTGCAGCACCCAGACGTCGCGCGAAACGCGTGAAATGAACGAAGAGGGACTGGCAAAACGGCTTGTTTTTGATATAATGAAAGGTACGTGGAAGGGGTTGAGGAGATCATATGGAATTCAAGATCATGATCGACCAGTTTGAAGGTCCGCTCGATCTGATGCTGCATCTGATCCGCGAAAACAAACTGGATCTGTTCGACCTCGACATGAACGTGCTTACCGAACAGTATCTCGCCTATCTGGATGCGATGGAGTCGATGCATCTGGAGATCGCTTCTGAATACCTCAGCGAACTGGCGGCCTTGCTGGAATACAAAAGCAAGAAGCTGCTGCCAAGGGAGAAGGCGGAGATCACAGAGGAATATGAGGAGGATCACCGTGACCGCCTGGTGGCCCGCTTGCTGGAATATCAGCGCTTCAAGGAAGTCAGCCTGATGCTGAAGGAATCATTTGAGCATCGCCAGCACCGCATGGATAAGCCGCTGAGCGAAGAAAGCGCCCGCTGGATGAATGAACCGCAGGAAGGAGAGCTGCACTGCTCCCCTTATGATCTGGTCAAGGCGATGAAGCGGGTCATGCAGCGCATGGCGCTCATGCACCCTTATGAAACGAAGATGAAGGTCAAGGAGATCTCCGTGGATGAGCGGGTCAGCCAGATCCAGGAGCGGCTCAGCGGCTGGGAAGGGAAGATGAGCTTCGAACAGCTGTGCAGCGACTGCGAGGATCTGCGTATGGTGATCGTCACGTTCTTAGCGTTGCTCGATCTCATCAAATATAAGGTGCTGCTGTTTCATATCGACGAGGAAGAGACAATCTGGATCATCAAAGGAGAGGATACCTATGAATCTGCAGGCAGTCATTGAGGGACTGCTGTTTCTCAGCGGGGATGAGGGGGTGACCATCGCGCAGCTGCAAGGCTGCATCGATGAGACGTTCCCCGAGGAGATCGAGGAACAGCTGGACAAGATCGCGCAAAGCTGTCAGGAAGAATGCCGCGGCTTTGAGCTCGTCCATTTCGCCGGCAAATATAAATTCGTTTCCAAGGAGGAAGTATACCCATACGCACAGCGTCTGTTTGGCAGCGTGCGGCCGGCCACGCTTTCCTCTGCGGCCATGGAAACGCTGGCGATCATCGCATACAAGCAGCCGATCACCCGGGCAGAGATCGAAGAGATCCGCGGCGTGGGCTGCGATATGATGTTAAAGAAGCTCACGGCCAGAGGACTGATCGAAGAGGCCGGACGCATGGATATCGCCGGACGGCCCATCCTCTACCGCGTCACCCAGGAATTCATGGATTCCTTCGCGCTGGAAAGCTTGCAAGAGCTGCCAGAGCTGCCAAAGACGAGGATGACGCTGGATGAGGAATTGTTCGCCCAGGAGCCGGAAGAAAACGATGAAGAAAAGATCGCTGAATGATCATACAGGACTCACCGCTTGTGGGTCTTTTTTTATCGGCAGATCGGCATTTGCGCATCTCTGTGAGCAGGGAAAGCAAAAAAAAACAGGGAGCTCTCCCTGGCAATCATGATCGATCAGGATGATGCGCAGATGTCTGCTAGATCGCTTTGCGCTGAAATTATCGTTTTATTCCCATTTTCAGACAGAAAAAATCAAGTCAAACGCACATGATCTTCCCCATTGCCTGCCTGACTATACCTCATATTTTATTCTTTTCCCCATAATCAGTCAATAAATTTATTTAGACACTGCATGGATAATGTAATAGTTGGCAGATGTGTACCATAATCTGGCATAAAATCTCATTTAGGTCTTTCTTTCATGGTATAAATTGTGGTCAGATTTTGAAAAGGAGGGCGATGAGATCATGCCAAAAAGAGAAACAAACATTCGCAAAAGAAAGGACGGCAGATGGGAAGCACGGTATATCAAAGGAAAGAACGACGCAGGAAAATCCGTCTATGCTTCGGTTTATGGCAAGACCTATACAGAAGCCAAAGAAAAGCGCAGAAAATGCATGGCCGCACTTTCATCAGAACGAAGGGAGGATCCTTGTTTTTCGCTCTTATATGAAGAGTGGTTAATATATATAAGGAAAAGAGTGAAGGAATCCACCTATGCCCGTTACCGGTATATCGGCGACCATTATATCTTGAATCATTTTGAACACGAGCGCATCAGTAACATCACGACAAAGTCCATTGAGGATTTCATCGCGATGAACTACCGCGGGCCAGGCAAAGAGAGCTATACATCATCCACGATCCGGACCATTCTTTCTGTATTGAAGATGATCTTGAATTATGCGGCCTTGCAGGAATATCCGCTGCATTGCAGCATGGATCTGATCCATGTGCGCGTATCGGCAAAGGAACCGCGCTTTCTCAGCAAAGAGGAGCAGCAACGCATCGAGGCAGCGATCAGCGCAAAAGATGATCCGATCAATTTAGGGATCTGGCTGGGCCTGTATACCGGATTGCGGATCGGGGAGCTGTGTGCGCTCAAATGGAAGGATGTCCTGTTTGACTGCAAATGCATCCATATATCCAAGACACTGCAGCGGATCCTCTGCCCGGATGCAAAGGACGGCAAAAAGACAAGGATCGTCATCGATACGCCGAAGAGCAAGAGCTCGAACCGCGTCGTTCCGCTTTCTGACTTTCTGTTTGAGAAGCTGTCTGCGCATCGCAGTGATGATCCGGAAACGTACGTGCTGACGGGAAAAGAGAAGTACATGGAGCCCAGAGTATTCGAGTACCATTTTGATAAGCTGATGCGGACGTGTGCGCTGCAGGACGTTCATTTCCACACGCTTCGCCACACATTCACCACCCGATGCATCGAATCCGGATGCGAGGTCAAGGCACTGAGCGAGATCCTCGGTCATTCCAGCGTCTCCTTTACGCTGGACCGCTATGGACACAGCACCATGAAAGCCAAAAGCATGCTGGTCAATCACCTGTGTTCCATGATGTGAACATGGTCAGAATTATAGTCATCAGTCATGAAAATGTCCGATCGTCTCGGGCATTTTTTGTTTTTCTCTGATAATGGGAATGAAACGATAAACTGAACTTTTTCCTGGCTGTGAATGAACGATATAGGTTTCTGAAAGGAGGACTCGATGTGGCTATCGAACTGTTTGCTCATAATCAGAAAGCTTATGAATCAGCGCTTCAGATGCTGGAAGACGAACACAAGACGGCTGTGATCCATCCTACCGGTACCGGAAAATCATTCATCGGTTTTCAGTTTGTCGATGAACATCCGGACTGGAAGATCTGCTGGATCTCTCCAAGTGACTATATTTTTCAGACACAGTTGGAAAATGTCAGTAAGGTAAAAAAAGATATATCATTTGCAAATCTTTGTTTTCTCACGTATGCCAAGCTGATGAACATGAGCTTGGAGGAGCTGGATGCGCTTCAGCCGGATCTGATCATCCTGGATGAGTTTCACCGCGCTGGTGCGGCAGAATGGTCCAAAGGGGTGAATCGGCTGATCGAGCTGTATCCTGAGGCGATGCTGCTGGGATTGTCGGCCACGCATATCCGTTATCTGGATAATCAGCGCGATATGGCGGATGAGCTGTTCGATGGCCATATCGCTTCACAGATGACGCTGGGGGAAGCCATCGTCAGAGGGATCCTGAAGGCGCCGAAGTATGTGATCTCGCTGTATGCCTATGAACAGTCGTTTTCACGCATCGAGTCGCGAGTCAGGAACATGCGCAAGGGCAGACAAAAAGAACAGGCACAGCTGATCCTGGAACGGTTGAAGCGTGCGCTGGAACGATCGCAGGGCTAGGATGAGATCTTTCGTCAGCATATGGAGAAGCGAAACGGAAGATACATCGTGTTCTGCAGCGGACATGTACATATGCAGGAAATGATCAGCCAGTCAGCGGACTGGTTTTCCGGCGTCGATCCGGATGTTCATGTGTATCAGGCATATTCGGACGATCCGCTGACCAGCAAGGCATTCAGGGAATTCAAGGCAGATCACAGCGATCATCTGAAGCTGCTGTATTGCATCGATATGCTGAATGAAGGGGTGCATGTCGATGATCTGGACGGCGTGATCCTGCTGAGGCCGACGGTCTCGCCGATCGTGTATAAGCAGCAGATCGGCAGGGCAATGTCCGCCTCTTCCCATCAGGTTCCGATCATCTTTGACATCGTCAACAACTTTGACAGCCTGACGAGCATCGATGCCATTCAGGATGAGATGGATCTGGCCGTCAATTACTATCGCATGATGGGCATGGAAGATGCCATACAAGTGGAGCACTTTGCGGTGCAGGATGAGGTGCGCGACTGCATGGAGATCTTTGAGCAGCTCAACGAGACATTGTCTGCATCGTGGGATCAGATGTATGCGCAGGCCAAAGACTACTATGACACGCATGGCGATCTGATGGTGCCCAAGGCTTATGTCAGCGAGGATGGCAGTCATCTTGGCCAGTGGATCCAGACACAGCGGCAGATCCGCCGGCAGAAGCGTTATGGTTCGTTGTCCGCAGAACGGATCGTCTTGCTCGATCAGATCGGCATGGTCTGGGAAAATCACAGCGATATGCTGTGGGAACGGTATATGCAGGCGCTGCGTCATTATCAAGAACGATTTCATCATATCGATGTGCCTGCGGATTATGTGAATGAGGAAGGGCTTCATCTGGGCAACTGGGTGTCTCGGCTGCGCGTGTTTTACAGCAGCGCGATCCGTCAGGATTATCTGAGTGAAGCACGCATCCAGCAGCTGAATGAACTGAGCATGATCTGGGATCATCATGATGCGCTATGGGAAAGAAATTATCGCTCAGCCAAGGCATTCTATGAGCGGCATGGACATCTGCGCATCCCGGAAGACTATCGCGATGAAGAGGGCGTGCGCATCGGCACCTGGATCAGGAACATGCGCTCTCGTTACCGCCAAAGCGATGGCGCTTCATTGAGTCAGGAGCAGAAACGACGGATGGAAGCGATCGGCATGCGGTTCGCATCGCGCAGCAATGTGGAATGGCAGAATGGCTACGATCACGCCAAAGCCTATCATGATCAGCATCACGATTTATGTGTGCCCATCGCCTACCGATGCGCGGATGGATTTGCGTTAGGCAAATGGCTGGCGCGGCACCGCCCGAATGCACGCGGAAAGACGGAGATCCGGGTCGATGATCAGCGCCGGAAGCTGCTCGATCAGATCGGGATGATCTGGGAAAGCGGCGACGCAGAGTCAACCTATCTGCAGGCCGCACAGGCGTATTACGCGGAACACGGTGATCTGGCGCTGTATGGAGAGGGCCATTATCACGGCTTGTATCTGGGCACGTGGCTGAGCCGGAAGCGAAAGCTTTATCACGAGAAGAAACTGCCTGCTCAGCTGCAGGAGACGCTGAATGCCATGAATATGGATTGGCGCACTTCTTTTGAGCGGAAATGGGATGAACAGGCTGAGCGGACCAAGGCATTTGTCGATGCACATGGTCATCTCCCAGATGAAACGGAAGATAAGGCATTGGCATTGTGGTGCCGCAGACAAAAAGCCCGCAAACCAGGAGAATTGACCGCTCGGCAGATCGAGCAGCTGGCGGCACTGGGCATAAGCGGGTATCGGCGCGAAAGCTGGAATGACTACTGGCAGGCAGCAAGGGCGTTTGTTCAGGCGCATGGCCATCTGCATGTTCCGCTTTCTTATGTCAGTGAACAGGGGCTGAAGCTGGGCGAATGGATCTGCAAGCAAAGGCAGGCGTATCACAACGGAAAGCTGAGCGAAAAACGCATCGCCCGGCTGAAGGAAGTGCATATGTGCTGGGAAGACCCGATATCCCGGACATGGGAAGAAGGGTATGCCTATGCCAGGCAGTATCACGCAAAACAGCACGATCTGCTTGTTCCATCATCCTATCGAACGGCCGATGGCTATCCGCTGGGGGAATGGCTGAGCAAGCAGCGCGCGCACTATCGCAACAATATGCTCAGGCCATCGCAGATCAGCCGTCTGGATGAGCTGGGTATGGTCTGGTCAGACAATGAAGTGAAGTGGAATCAGAACTATCAGAAAGCCTGCGACTATTATCGGGAAAACGGCAATCTGAAGGTTCCGACGACTTACCGCACCGAAGACGGCACGCAGCTGGGCAGCTGGATCCGCACCCAGAAAAAAGCGTACAGGGAAGCGAAGAACTATCCCAAAGAGCGGATCCATAAGCTCGAAGCGCTCGGCATCGAGTGGTAGGGAAAAGAGAATGAGGAGGAATAAGATGCAACAGGGGAATCGAATTTATTTATCCTCACCAACGACATATGGCGAAGAATTGCAATATATCCAAGATGCCTTTGCGAAAAACTGGGTGGCGCCATTAGGGGAAAATGTCAACGAGTTTGAAAAAGAAGTCGCTTCTTATATCGGCATCGGGCACGCCGCCGCGCTGTCCTCTGGAACAGCAGCATTGCATCTGGCATATATCCTGGCCGGCATCACTGAGGGTGATACCGTACTGTGTCAGGATCTGACATTTTCGGCGACAGCGAATCCGTTGGCGTATCAGCACGCCAATGTCGTATTCGTCGACAGTGAGCGGGAGACATGGAACATGGATCCTAAAGCGCTGGAGAAGGCATTTTCTCAATATCCGGAAGCCAAGGCAGTGGTCGTCGTCAACCTGTATGGCGTTCCGGCAAAGCTGGATGAGATCAGCGCGATCTGTGAAGCACATGGCGCTGTTTTGATCGAAGATGCCGCAGAATCGCTGGGTGCTTCCTATAAAGGGATCAATACCGGGCGGTTTGGCAAGATGGCGGCGCTTTCCTTCAATGGCAATAAGATCATCACGACATCTGGCGGAGGCATGTTGATCAGCGACGATGAGGAGCTGATCAACAAGGCGCGTTTTCTAGCCACACAGGCCAGAGAGCCCAAACCATATTATGAGCACAAGGAAATCGGATACAATTATCGGATGTCCAACATCGTAGCTGGAATCGGACGTGGGCAGATGATCCACTTAGACAGCCATGTGCAGACAAAGACAGAGATCTATCGCACCTATGAAAAAGCGTTTGCAGATATTCCTGAAATGACGATGAACCCATATCTGGAGGACAGTGTGCCGAACTTCTGGCTCTCCTGCATCCTTCTTGATGAGCAAAGCAAAGTGACACCGACGATGATCCGGGAAAAGCTGGAGGAAGAAAACATCGAAAGCCGTCCGATCTGGAATCCGATGCATAAACAGCCATTATTTCAGCATTGCGACTATGTCACTTTAGGAGAAAGCGTTTCTGAAGATATCTTTAACCGAGGTCTATGCCTGCCTTCCGACATCAAGAATACCGAGAAGGATATGGATAAGATCATTCAGGTCATCAAAGGGATGTTCGTGTGATGTACGCCAATTATGTCAAACGCATCTTGGATCTGACGCTGTCCTTGATTGCGGTGATCCTGTGCTCTCCGATCTTTTTGATCCTGTTTTTGCTGGTTCGTTTCAAGCTGGGATCACCGGTCCTGTTTACCCAGGAACGTCCTGGGAAGGACGAAAAGATCTTCAGGCTCTACAAGTTTCGCACCATGACTTCACAGACCGATGCACAGGGAGAACTGCTGCCTGACGAGATCCGGCTGACTTCCTTTGGCAAAAAACTGCGAGCGACCAGCCTGGATGAATTGCCCGAATTGTTCAACATCCTGAAAGGGGATATGTCCATCGTCGGCCCCAGACCATTGCTGGTCAAGTATCTGCCGCTTTATAACGAAGAACAGCGCCATCGGCATGATGTCAGGCCGGGACTGACCGGACAGGCGCAGGTACATGGCCGAAATGCCATCAGCTGGGAAGAGAAATTCAAGCATGATGTGGAATACACCAGAAACGTGACCTTTCTCAATGACTGCAGGATCATCCTGGCTACGATCTTGAAGGTCATCAAAAAAGACGGCATCAGTTCCGAAACCAGCGCGACGATGGAAGAGTTCAGAGGGAATGCCTATGAATAAGAAAGTCATCATCATCGGTGCAGGCGGACATGGTAAGGTCATCGCGGATATCATCACTGCTTCTCAAGATACGGTGATCGGTTTTCTTGATGATGGGCTGGAAAAAGGCAGCTTTGTTTCAGGATATCCCGTATTGGGATCTTCTGACGAATGCGTGCGTTTTTCAGACTGTGCCTTTGTCATTGCGATCGGTTCCAACCAGATCAGAAAGGTGCTGGCAGAAAAGTATTGCTTAAAATGGCATATCGCCATTCATCCCAGCGCAGTGGTGGGCAGTGATGTTCATCTGGGAGAGGGAACAGTGGTAATGGCTAATGCAGTGATCAATGCTTCTGCAGATATCGGAAAGCACTGCATCATCAATACCGGCGCTGTGATCGAACACGATAATGTGATCGAGGATTATGTACATGTCTCGCCGCACGCAACGCTTTGCGGCACCGTCCATGTAGGCAAGCTTACACATATCGGTGCTGGCGCAGTGATCAGAAATAGCCGCCATGTCGCTGCCGATTGTACGATCGGTGCCGGCGGGGTGGTCGTAAAAGATATCAACGAATCCGGTACATATATCGGTGTTCCTGTGGGGAGGATCGGCTCATGAAACGAATCTTGATCCTCGCAAACAATGATGTCGGTCTATATAAATTTCGCAATGAACTGATTCAGGAGCTGCTGAAAAAGCATAAAGTATTCATTTCGCTTCCGGATGGAGAACTCGTGCAGGAACTGATTCAAATGGGCTGCCAATTTATCGATACGCCAGTAGATCGCCGGGGAATCAATCCGATGACCGACCTACAGCTATTAAAAAGGTATAGGCAGATCCTTCGGACAATTAAGCCTGATCTGGTGATCACATATACGATCAAGCCCAATATTTATGGCGGTCTGGTGGCCAGATCGATGGGCATCGCATATGCGATCAATATTACTGGTCTGGGCACTGCATTTCAGAACGATAATTTCATCCGTAAGCTTGTTTGCTTTCTTTATAAAAAAGCTTGCAAGAAAGCAAAAGTGGTCTTCTTTGAGAATCAGGGAAACAGGGACTTGTTTCATCAGTTTCGTTTGATCCGGGCAGATCAGGCCTGCACCTTAAACGGCGCTGGTGTCAATCTGAATGAGTATTCTTTTGCCCCTTATCCGCAAGAACAAAAGAATATACGTTTTCTGTTTATCGGCAGGGTGATGAAGGAAAAAGGGATAGATGAATTGCTTACGGCAGCGAGAAGAATCAAAAATGAAAATCAACAGATCGCTTTCGATATTGTTGGTCCGATGGAAGATGATTACAAGCAGACGATCGATAGCGCTGTAAACGACGGAATCATTCATTATTATGGTTTTCAATCAGATGTCAAGCCATTTATCAGGCGATGCCATTGTTTCGTCTTGCCATCTTACCATGAAGGCATGGCAAACACTTTATTGGAATCAGCCGCAATGGGCAGACCGTTGATCACGAGCAATATCCACGGCTGTATGGAAGCAGTAAGCGGGAACGGGTATACATGCAGCACTAAGGACGCAGATGATCTGTATGACAAGTTAAACAGGTTCATCAAGCTCAGTCATCAGGAAAAAGTTCAGCTTGGCCTACGCTCACGAAAGCATATGGAACAAGTATTTGATAAGAAAAAAGAGGTACGACAAACCATTCAGAAACTACACCTATTGGAGGAAGATAGATGAGCAAGCTAATACCAGTATTTATATTCAGCCTGATCATGGCATATATATCTGATAAAAGAGCCCACATTGATTTCAATAAGTTCGGGGATAAGATCTACCGGCATAAAGAAAAGATATTCTTTTTCCTTATGGCTGTAGTTGCGGCTGTGTTTGTAGGGCTAAGGACCAGTTATAACGATACGGCAACATATCGTTATTCCTACGAATTAATGTCGACAGGAATGGGGAATATATTGAACTTAGACTTAAGCTTAGGATCAAATCCGGGGTTTAATATTTTCAATACGATTTTAAAGACAATCGGATTCAGTACGCAGGATTTTTTAATGATCTATGCTGTGGTTACCGTAGGTATCTATTTCTGGTTTGTCCGAAAGTATTCTGACAATATCTGGTTGTCTGTGTTTTTGTTCTTTACCATGGGGTGTTACACCTTCACCATGGCAGCCATCAAGCAATGTGCAGCAGTGGCATTTTGTCTGGTAGGAATAGACCGATTGTTGCGAGAAAAAAAGATATCTTTTGTATTTTGGATCCTGCTTGCTTCCACATTTCACCCGTATTCATTGATGTATCTAATTGCCTCATTTTTGATGTTCAAGCCATGGACGAATAAAACGTATATCTTATTGGCAGTCTTTGGCCTGATCGGGCTGGGTATACAGCCATTATTGGGCACGGTTGTCGATATCACGACAATGTTAGGCGAGGAATATGATGCCGCAACATTTACGGGAGAAGGCATCAATATCTTCCGATTAGCCGTGGTCTGGGTACCTGTGATCGTATCCTTCTTTGTCAGAAAGTATCTCAGAGAAGCGAATACTAAGAAGGATAATCTGATCTTAAATCTAACGATACTCAATGCTGAGATCATGTTTATCGGCTTGTTTGGAACGGCAAATTACTTCGGACGATTAGCGAATTATTTCCTGATCTTCCAGGCGCTTTGTTTGCCGCATTTGTTTAATGGTTTTACGGCTGGTAGTAAAAAACTTATTACATTTCTTTGTGTGTTTTGTTTTTTATTATATTTCTATTATGCAAATGTAATCAATCAGTATTTTGATAATGGGTTTTATTCGATTTCTTTCTTATCTTACATAAGAGGGGTGGTAGGCAGTATATGAATGCTAAAGGTGCAAATGAGCCAATAAGAGTATTGCATGTTGTCACCACGATGAATCGTGGTGGATTAGAAACGATGTTGATGAATTATTATAGGCATATTGACCGAAATGTAGTTCAATTTGATTTCTTGGAGCATCGTGATAATGAATCGGACTATGATCAGGAGATATTGGCATTAGGTGGTAGAATCTTTCGTTTGCCTAAGTTAAATCCCTTCAGTATTTTATACCACAAAAAACTAAGCGCATTTTTTCGTCACCACCAAGAATATAGGATCGTTCATGTTCATCAAGACTGTTTAAGTTCCATTGCATTAAAAGCTGCTTATCAAAATCATGTGCCAATCCGGATTGCGCATAGTCATAGTGCAAGTCAAGATCAGAATATAAAAATAGTAGTAAAAAAAGCTTTAATGAAAAGCATTCCCAGATACGCTACTCAACTTTTTGCTTGCAGCAAAGAAGCTGGAGATTGGATGTTTTCTGGTTCGGATTATCAAATAGTTAAAAATGCAATTGATACTAAATTGTTTTTATTTAATAAGAAAAAAAGAGCATTGATTAGAAATAATTTAGGTATTCCGGATTCTAAACTAGTCATAGGTCATGTGGGCAGATTCAATTATCCTAAGAATCATGATTTTTTAATTGATATTTTTTATGAAATTCAAAAGCTTAATAAGAATTCGATTTTATTACTAGTTGGAATTGGGGATTTAGAAACCAGCATAAAAGAAAAGGTAGTAAGGTTGAGGCTAGCTGATAAAGTGATGTTTATGGGAAAAAGAAGCAATGTAAATGAACTGATGCAAGCAATGGATGTTTTCGTGTTCCCTTCAAACTATGAGGGACTTCCTGTAACTCTTGTAGAAGCTCAAGCATCTGGACTGCCTGTTATTAAATCGAGCAATGTTCCAGATCAATGTGCTCTTACTCCATTGGTAGTTTCGTTATCGTTAGAATTATCGGCCAGTGATTGGGCCAAAGCTATTATTAAAATTGAGAAAGGATATATTAGGAAAAGTACTTCCGAATATATTTTTAAACATCATTTTGATATAGAAAAAAACGCAGAGTGGTTGCAAAAATTTTATCAGGAGAAATTCAATGAGTGTACAAACCAAAATTAAGTAA
>UQPV01000012.1 GCA_900543035.1 uncultured Solobacterium sp. | reverse complement strand
CTGGCTTCTTATGTGCTGGAGTTCAAGTATCTGAAGGAAGCGGATGCGGAACGATTGGAGGAGAGCGCCAAAGAGGCGGTCCTGCAGATCAAAGAGAAACGCTATGATGCGGAATTGCAGGGAAGAACGATCTTGATCGGCCTGGCGCATGCGGGCAAGGAAGTATCGATCGAGTGGCAGGAACGATCATAACGAACAGATTGATGTGTACAAAGGCGGCTGAGCCGTCTTTTTGCATGCCCAAAACAGATCGGCGGTCTTTCGTGCTACGCTTTATCTATGGATGTCCTAGGAAGGATCGGCCTGCGTGCATGGAAAGGAGGACGTGTCATCGCTGGCGGATCATCCGGGAATTCAGATACAGGGAGCTGTGCTGATGAAAAAATTTGATCATTCGCGCGGCATCAGAAAAGTGAAAGAAGCATGAAAAGAGAGGGGAAGATCATGGAAAAGAAAGCAAAAATGACGCTGTGCAGCAATTGCAAGGCGGAAATGCCTGCAAATGCAAAAGTGTGTCCGTCCTGCGGGGCAAAGAACAGAAAGCCGTTTTATCGCAAGTGGTGGGTCATCCTGCTGGCGGTCATCGCCGTGATCGTTGTGATCAGCGGGATGATCGGGAACCGAGAGGAAAGGTTTGACTGGAATGAGGTCATCCTGAGCGAGCGTCTGCCAGAGCCTGGATCCAATGTGGGAGAGATCATCGCAAATGACAGCGAATATCTGAGCCTGAATGTCGATCATTTATCGCAGCGTGATTATGAGGCATATGTAGAAGAATGCCAGGCGATGGGCTATACGGTCGACCAAGAAAAAGATGGAAGCCTGTTTGACGCTTTTGACGAAGAAGGCTATCACGTATCCGTGGGCTTCCTTGGGGAAGCGATGTCGATCTCCCTGCAAGCGCCGATGGAACTGGGCACGCTGAATTGGCCGAAGAGCGATCTCGCCAGCCTGCTTCCATTGCCGGAGTCCACCGTGGGCAAAGTGGACGCAGATACGACAGATTACTGCATCATCTATGTCGGAGAGATGCCGATCGAACAGTTCAATGCCTATGCGGATCGCTGTGCAGATGCAGGATTTGCCGCGGATTATGAAAGAGGGGACAAGTATTATCGCGCTGATGATCAAAATGGCAATCACCTTTCGCTGTCCTATGAGGGAAATCAGATCGTCAGGATCGAATTGCACAAAAACGACGAGGCACAAGCCGCAGACGATAGCGGATCAGCTTCGTCGGATGAGGCGGCATCTGATCCAGCACAGCGTGATGATCCAAGCGAGAACGCTGCACTGGTCGATGGGATGAGGCCGGAATTCAAGGAGGCGATGGACAGCTATGAAGCCTTTATGAATGAGTATTGCGATTTTATGAACAAGTATGCAGGATCTGATGGAACAGACGCCGGCATGTTGAATGACTATGCGAATTATATCGACCGATATGCGCAGATGGTCCAGGACTTTGAAGCATGGGAGGACGACGAGCTGAATGCGGCAGAAGAAGCATATTATGTCGATGTGCAGGCGCGGGTGAGCAAGCGGCTCATCGAAACAGAACAGCTGCTTGCCGATATGGGGTCATGACGGCGGATGAGCGTCAGCTGAACAGTGAGCAGATGGGCCGTGGGATGAACGTATCCTGCGGCTTTTTTGGTGAAAAGTGAGGCGAAAAGCCGTATCCTGAATGGCCTGCGCCTTGCCCGCCTGTGCATTTTTTGCGCAAACTGATGGGGAAAAGTGATAAAATGAAGTTGGATTTGCAGAAAGGCGGGGTGTGCATGGAACGATATATCATGGCTGTGGATCAGGGGACGACGAGTTCCCGGGCCATTCTGTTTGACCGTCATGGGCGCATCGCCGGCATGGCGCAGAAGGAATTGACGAACAATTATCCCCATCCGGGATGGGTGGAGCAGGATGCTGGCGAGATCTGGGCAAGCGTGGCCGGCGTCATGATGGAGGTGCTTGCCCGCTCTGGCATCGCCGCGCATCAGGTGGCTGCCATCGGCATCACCAATCAGCGTGAGACGACGGTGATCTGGGAAAAGGAGAGCGGCAAGCCGATCGCACCGGCGATCGTCTGGCAGTCCAGGCAGAGTGAATCTTATTGCAGCACGCTGCGTAAAGCTGGAAAAGAAGAGTGGATCCGCGCCAAGACCGGCCTGCAGCTGGACCCGTATTTTTCCGCCAGCAAGATCCGGTTCCTGCTGGATCATGCGCAGGCACAGTCACGCGCGGAAAATGGCGAGCTGTGCTTTGGCACCATCGATTCCTGGCTGGTGTGGAAGCTCAGCCATGGCCGGGCGCATGTCAGCGACGTATCCAACGCTTCGCGGACGATGCTCATGAACCTGCAGACGCTGGATTATGATGAGGAGCTGCTGGCGCTGTGGAACATTCCAAGATGCATGATGCCGAAGATCTGTGACAGCAGCGGCGTGCTGGCCATGAGCGATCTGCTGGGCGCGCCGATTCCGATCGCTGCGCTGGCAGGGGACCAGCAGGCAGCTTTGTTCGGACAGGCATGCTTCGAAAAAGGAAGCGTGAAAAATACATATGGCACCGGCTGCTTCTTGTTGATGAATACCGGGGAGCAGATCGTGCGCTCATCGACAGGGCTGGTCTCAAGCGTAGGCTGGCGGATCGGCGGACAGGTGAACTATGTGCTGGAAGGCAGCGTGTTCGTGGCCGGCGCTGCGGTGCAGTGGCTGCGCGACGGCCTGCGGCTGATCCGCACCAGTGCGGAAAGCGAGGAGCGCGCTCGTTCTGTCGCGGACAGCGGCGGCGTCATCCTCGTGCCTGCCTTTACCGGACTGGGCGCGCCTTATTGGAAACCGGATGTGCGCGGCGCCATCTTCGGACTGACCAGGGGAACGACACAGGAACACATCATCCGCGCCACGCTGGAATCTCTCGCTTATCAGAGCATGGATGTCCTGCGGGCCATGGAGGAGGATCTCGGCATCCGCATCGATTCGCTCAAGGCGGATGGCGGAGCAAGCCGCAATGGCTTCCTGATGCAGTTTCAAAGCGATCTGCTCGATGTGGAGGTCGTCTGCCCGGATGTGGCAGAGACGACAGCGCTGGGCGCGGCCGCCTTGGCAGGATTGGCCGTCGGATTCTGGAAGGATCAGGATGAGATCCGCAGGCTGACCCAGCATGTCCGTCTGTTTCATCCGCAGATGGGAGAAGAAGAAAGAGAAAAGTTGACGAAAGGGTGGAAGAAGGCAGTGGCGGCTGCGGCTGCCTTCGATGTAGTATGAAAGTCAGATGTATGTCAAGACTGGACGAACAGACGCTCAGGTGGATCGATGAGCATTTTGTATTGACACAGGGGCATGATGCACAGGTGATCATCGGCAACCCGGATCCGGATACGCTTGCCGATTATCCGCATCTGGAGCTGCTGCAGCTGGAGAGCGCTGGATATGAGCAGTACGATGTGGAAAAGCTGAACCAGGAGAAGATCCGCCTGTGCAACGCGTCCGGCTGTTTCGGCGACATGATCAGCGAATATGTCATCGGGCAGCTGATCGCGATGTATCAGCATTTTCCGCAGTATGTGCGGCAGCAGCAGCGGCACATATGGCAGAGGGCCGGAAGCGTGCGCATGATCAGCGGGTCTACGGTGGTCATCATCGGCATGGGCAACCTGGGCAGCTCGCTGGCTTACCGTCTGCACTTGCTGGGCGCACAGGTGATCGGCGTCAGACGTCAGGCGCAGATCACGCTGCCGGGCGTGGAGCGCATGATCGAGCTGAAGCACCTCAGCGAAGTGCTCCCATGTGCGGATGCCGTCATCCTCTGTCTGCCGGCCAATTCAGAGACGCAGGGGTTCTTCACTCACCGCGAGTTCGCGCTGATGAAGCAGGATGCGGTGTTCGTCAATGTCGGCAGAGGGTCGCTGGTGAATGACCGCGATATCCTGCAGGCGCTGGATGAGGGACAGATCGGCGGCGCCATCCTCGATGTGACGCAGGAAGAGCCGCTGCCGGCGGATGATCCGCTGTGGGATCATGAGCAGGTGATCATCACCCCGCATGCGGCCGGAACATTTGCTAATGACGCCTGCTGGAAGCAGTTCGGAGAGATCGTCGTGGAAAATCTCAGGCGGTTTCATGAAGGAAAGCCGCTCATCAATGAGCGCAGACATTGACAACAACAGTGTGATACAGTAATGTTAAGAGTGAAGGACAGATATGAGGTGAAAAATCATGAAGATTGCGATTGCATGCGATCACGGCGCTTATGAATACAAGGAAATGATCAAAGCGATGCTGGAACAGGAAGGGCACGAAGTGCTTGACTTCGGCACGGATTCGACGGCTTCCGTTGATTATCCGGATCATGCCCTGCCTTGTGCGCAGGCGGTAGCGAAGGGCGAGGCAGAGCGCGGCATCGTGCTGTGCGGCACCGGCATCGGGGTATCGATCACGGCCAACAAGGTGAAGGGCATCCGATGCGCACTGTGCAGCGATCCGCTGAGCGCACGGCTGACCAGAGAACATAATGACAGCAATATGCTGGCGATGGGACAGCGCATCATCGGCAGCGAGCTGGCGAAGGAAATCGTGCATGTATGGCTTTCCACGCCGTTCAGCGAAGGGGAGCGCCATCAGAAGCGGATCGCCAAGATCACGGCCATTGAACGATGAGCGCAAGCCCTCAGGATTCCTGAAGCGGCTGTTTCTGAATATCCCGTCTGTCATTGAATATGTCATCGCGGCAGCACTGATCTTCGCCATGGTGATTTCGATGATCATCTTCATCATCAGGGAGATTCAGGCATTTTCTCCGGAAACCTTTGTTCTGGAGCGCTATCTGAATTTTGCGCTCTCCCTGGTGGTCGGCGTGGAGTTCGTGCGGATGCTGATCTTGAAGACGCCGGGCTCGCTCGTGGAAGTCGTCATGTTCGCCATTGCCCGGCAGATCATCATCAGCCATGACAGCGCTCTGGATAATCTGATCGGCGCGCTGGCAGTGGTCCTGATGTTCTGCTGCCGGAAATATCTGCTGAAAGATGACAACCGGACATTGGGAGAAGAATGAACATCACAGGCAGCCTGCGCAAATGCGGGCTGTTTTCCTTTGTTGAGAATGCGGGCATATTATGTTAAGATAGCCTGGTAAGGGGCAAGGAGTGAGCATGCATGTCCAAATCCGCCATTACCAAAAAAGCGCTGGCGCAGGCCCTGAAGGAGCTGCTCTCCGTTAAGCCGCTGGACAAGATCTCCGTCAGCGGCATCTGTGAACAGTGCGGGATGAACCGCAAGAGCTTTTATTATCATTTCCGCGATAAATACGACCTGGTGAACTGGATCTATTATACCGAGTTCATCACGGTGATCAACGCGAAGGACCACGATATCGTATGGGAGCGGCTGGAAGATCTCTGCGGCTATCTGTATGACAATCGTTCATTCTACCGGAAGACGTTTTATCTGGCCGATCAGAATTCATTCACGGAATACTTCGGAGAGTTCATCTCCTCCATCCTCAGCGAGGACATCCGAAAATTCTGTACGGAGGAGCCGGAGCGGATCGATTTCTATGTGGGCTTTTACACCGATGCCTTTGTCGCGGCCATTCGCAAATGGATCATGTCGCCTGATCCGATGCCGGCCGATGTCTTCGTGCATCTGCTCAAGAGCATGCTGATCCGGACATCCAGCATCCTGATGGAACAGGTCGTCGATAAAAAAGAATAAGTCAAAAAAGCAGCGCTCGGCATGAGTCGCTGCTTTTGTCATCATTGACCATAGCGGTTCTGCTCATGGTCGAGGATGCTGATGAGGTCGTGGTGCAGGATGTTGAGGTCTTCGTTTCCGATCGCCCGCAGGCGGTGGGTGATCAGCCAGCCTTCTTCATCGAAGCCGACGATACATTCATCATCGGAAATGATGCGGTCGATCGTCAGCTGATCATGCTTCAGATCCAGCAGCAGCGGATATCGCTGTTGTTCTCTCGTCTGGCGCAGATGGTCATATACGCGCAGCTGATCCTTTTCCTCGACATCGGGGCTGGGGGAAAGGAAGGCGAACAACGGCGCTGCCGCCACGGCATGGCGCACCCAGCTGTCATTCAGGATGCGGGGGATATCCGCTTTGCCGTATCTGAGATGCATGGCGCAGGGGAAGCGGTGGGTCTGCAGGAACTGGCAGATCTGTTGGCCGTGCTCGTCGTCATAGGCGGAAATCAGGACATTGCCGCATGCCATGAGGCTGAGCAGCGTGTCCTCCGGCTCGCGCTCTCTCACCAGCACGACGAATGCGCAGTCTGGGCATCGCTTCACCAAAGGCAGAAGCAGGGCAGGATCGCATTTGTTGAGATAGAGGAGATAAGTGAAGATGCCCAGCTCCATCCCCTGTTCCAGGATGCGGGGATACAGCGTTCCCTGGGCGAGATAATGTTCATTGATCTCCAAGCTCAGCGACCAGGGAATGTTGAAATGATGCTTCTCCTCCAGCTCGCGGATCAGCTTCGCACCCTTCGTGCAGCTGTTGTAGCCGATGTTGATGCCGAAATCATAGATGCTCGTGATGTCTGTGTTTTCCAATGTGCGGATGAGCAGGGTGTAATATGCGCTGTCTTCTTTTTCCAGCATGGTCTGGATCCGCTGCAAAAAGGGTTTCTGAAACCGGCCCTTGGCAAAGCTCTCTCCCATGTCGATCAGATTGCGCAGTCCCCTTCTGGGGTCATCCTGCACATCGCGGATCGCTTTGCGGACGACCGCTTCGATAGAAAGCCGCTTAGTATCCATATGTGTGTCCCTCCACTCCTCTGCCTACGCAGTTTTATATACCATACTGTATTTTCTGCAGAAAGAAAAGCCACACTTCTGCCGTTTTATCCAAAAACTTCTCATTTTGCGCAGATCATCTCAGCTTTTTGACAGTCGCGTACGTTTGATCTGCCGCATCGTGCAGCAGCTGTTTCGCCGGTCCAGATGGCAGGCGCGGGCAGACTGGTTCGTGGAAGAGACGGCCGAGCTGCCTTATCTCCTCTTGTTCGCGTCCTCCTTCGGCAAGGTGTACGCGATGTCTGCCTTGCTGATCTATCGCTTCTTCACCTTCGCGCTGCTGTTGTCTTGCAGCCATGTCCAGCGCTGCGCAGAAAAATATGGAGGCGCGCTCATCGTCTGGAGCAGGGAGAAAAAAGGTCATAAAATCTGATCAATAAGGGATAATATGGAAAATCTTGTGTTTTTCGGAAGACGGTTTTGTGATTTGTGTCAAAAAAGCTTCCGTGTTAGCGTTTACAAAAAAACTTGCCAAGGATATAATAGGATTGATTCTGGTCCGGCTGCAGATTTTAGAATGGACTTTATGCGAAACAGCCGGAATTGCTGTTCCTGAAAGAGAGGTGAAAGGCGGCTGCAGACAGCCAGTGGGCAGACAGAAGAAGCATAAAATTGGAGGAGAAATGAAAAAAAGAGAAAATCGAGTGGTTAAATCACTGATCGCCGGCGTTCTCTGTCTCTCTCAGCTGCAGATCCCGGTCAATGTGCTGGCTGCAGAGGGAGAGCCAGAAAACCTTGCGCTGAATAAGACCACGAGCGCTTCCGCATTGGAAGTATCAGACGGACGATTCACGGATGAAATGGCCGTGGACGGTAACCGCGAGGGAGATTCCCGCTGGTCCAGTGGCGCACTGACCGCAAGCAGCCCGCAGTGGCTCGAAGTCGATCTGGGCAGCCCGCAGACCTTCAACAGCGTTTCCCTGTATTGGGAAGCTTCTGCAGGACAGGCTTATCGTCTGGAAGGACGCAACAGCGCAGATGAGGAATGGACGACATTCTATGAAACAGAGAATGGAGACGGCGAGCTTGATGTCATCGACCTGAGCGATCCGGTGACTTATCAGTATGTGCGCCTGTACATCACTGAAGGAAACGGACGTTATTCTTCTGTTTCTCTGTATGAGATCGAACTGTATTATTATACCGACCAGATGCTGGCGGAAAATGCGCTGGACGCGCTGGAAGTGCCGGCATCGACCAAGGAAAACTTCACGCTTTCCCTCGGAGATGAAGAGACAGCGATCAGCTGGGAGAGCAACAGCGAGCTGATCAGCGTGAACAATGAGACGGGAGAAGCAACCGTCACGCTGCCGGAAACGACGACGAGAGTGACGCTGACCGCGACTGCGACGCATGGCGATGCCGTGGCGACGAAGGAATTCACCGTAGCCGTATTGTCAGAGGACACGATGACGGAAGCGTATCAGATCTATCCGACGCCGCAGAGCCTGACGATGACCTATGAGACCGCCCCGCTGACTGAGACGGTCAATGTGGTCTATGGCAGCACCATCGATGAGGTGACCAAGGCACGTGTGGAAGAAGTGCTCAGCGAACATGGCATGACCATCAGCGAAGATGGCGCCGGTGAAGGGCTGACACAGGTGCTGGTCGGCGTGAACGGCTCTGGGGATGAAGCTGATGCTTATGCGGATGCGCACAATATTTCCAAGGACGTCTTCTCGACGACGGAAAACCGTTATGACGCGCATGTCGTATCCATCGATGCAGATGGTACGATCCTGATCCTGGGTGAAGACAGCGACGCTGCTTATTATGGCATGGCGACGCTGGATCAGATCCTGGATGAAGAAGTCAACAACTCCATCACGACCGTGGTCGTGGAGGACTATTCAGATACACAGTACCGCGGTATCGTGGAAGGCTTCTATGGCTTCCCATACAGCGTGGAAGACCGTCTCTCCCTGATGGAATACATGAAGGACAACAAGCTGAACATGTTCGTTTATGGTCCGAAGGGCGATCCGTATCACCTGGGCAACTGGAAAGACGATTATCCGACTTCGGTAACGGATGAACAGCGCAAAGAAGGTCAGATCACACAGGATGAGATGAAGCAGCTGACTGCTAAGGCGGCAGAGTGCAATGTAGACTTCGTCTGGTCCGCGCATCCGGCCATGCAGGAAGGCATCGACTTTACATCAGAAGCGGGCATCACTCAGGGCGTGACCGATCTGATGACGAAGTTCGAGCACATGTATGAACTGGGCGTTCGTCAGTTCGGTATCTTCGTCGATGACATCTCCATGTCCGACGCTTACCGCGACCGCGAAGGTCACGCCGAGCTGATCGACCGTGTGCAGAAGGCGCTGGAAGCAGAATACAACGGTGAGGGAACGGCAGAAGCCGATCAGGTCAAGCCGCTGTACTTCGTTCCGAGCTACTATGCCTTCGACTTTGGCTCCAGCGACAGAGACCAGTACTTCGCGGCGCTGAAGAATGTGGATTCTGATATCCTGATCGGATTCACCGGAAGCAGCGTATTCTCGAATGTCAACAGCTCGCTGATGAACCGCATGACAGAATATGTCGGCCGTCAGCCGGTCATGTGGTGGAACTACCCGGTCAACGACAACCGTGACGCACAGCTGTTCATGCAGCCGATGGGCACGAATTACAGTGTAGAAAACAATATCCAGAACATGGGCGGTCTGCTGAGCAACCCGATGAACCAGGCAGAAGCCAGCAAGGTAGCCATCTTCGGTGTGGCAGACTACTCTTGGAATACCGGAGACTTCGACGCCCAGAAGAACTGGGAGGCAGTCTTCGCGACCTACAGCGATGATCCTGAAGTTCAGGATGCCATCCGCACATTTGCGACATACAGTGCGACGAGCGGAGACAAGTCCGGCGTCAACTCACTGTTCAACGCTTACCGCAATGCGGTCAACGAAGGCACAGACCCGACCAACGCAGAGGCGATCAAGACCGAGATGAACAAGATCATCGACGCTTGCAACACTGTGCTGGCACTGGAAGATGGAGATGACGCCGCTTTGGCCAACTTCGCTGATGAAGTCGGACCGTGGGCGAGAAAGCTGAGAACGCTGGCAACCGTCGTCAACGATTGCATCGATGTGCTGGCAGCTGAGAACCCGCTGGATGAGTGGGATGCTTATGCGACGGCCAACACGCTGTACACGGACATTCCGAGCAACCCGGATTACAAGGTAGCTTCTCAGGAAGGTCAGGGAACGACCATCACGCCGAGCGAATTTGAGGCTCTGCCGGCGGATTCGACCGTAAGACCGTTTGCGGATTGGATCATCTCCCAGGCACGTTCGCTTTACACGCTGCCGCAGCGCGGCAATTCCGGCGTATACACGAATACGGATGCATCCGGACTGACTGCCGCTGTAGGCGATGAGAATGCCGTCATCAACGGTGCAGACAGCATCACGCTGGATGCGGAAGAATACGTCGGCATCAATTTCCGCAGCATTGAGCCGATCACGAGCGTAGACGCTGAACTGCCGGAAGGCCTGGTCGTACAGGGATCCGTCAACGGCAAAGAGTGGTTCGCCGTGAACAACGATGATGAAGCGGAAAGCTATGCTTACATCAGAGTGAAGAACAATGGCGCTGAGGCTGCAGAATTCGATCTCTCCAGCTTCCAGGTCAAGTTCATCAAGAAGACCGCCATTACCAGCGCAAGATCTTCGACTTCCATGTACGAGACGGGCACTTACCCGATCAGCAACATGTATGACGGTGATTACACGACTTACGCATGGACCGCAGCCAACCAGGCAGTAGGAGATACGATGACGTACACGCTGAATCAGACGATCGGCATCGATGATGTGACCTTCGTATTCAGCGGCTCTGACTGCCTGAGCGACGGCGCAGTCATCGAGATCAGCGCAGACGGCAGCCAGTGGGAGACAATCGGTGAAGTTGACCGTTCTTATCTGGAAAGCCATAACTACCGCTATACTTGCAACGGTGAAGGACAGGAAGCACAGTATGTGCGTCTGCGCATCACGTCCATCAATGCCAACGCATGGCTGCGGATCTACGAAGTAGAAGTCAATAAGACGACCAATGAGCAGCTGGCACAGCCGATCGCATACCTCGCTGACAATACTTATATCGGTGAGGTCGCAGACCGTTCTGTATCCACCTCTTATCAGATGGCCACTGACGATGTGCTGACCTATCAGCTGATCGATAACCTGAAGACCGATGAGATCAACGTGCTGTACACGAGCGACAACGCTGGTGAAGAGGCACCTACGATCGAACTTTATTGGGAAGAGGAAAACGGAGAATCAGGTGGTATACTGCTTGGAACATTAGATGGAGAAACGTTCAGTTTTGATGTTTCTGAGTATCGTAATATCGAAAAAGTGATCATCCGTGCCAACGGCAATGCGCTCAATGTCTTTGAGATCTATGAGACCGGCGACACTTATGTTGAAGCTAAGCGCGCTGATCTGCAGAGCGCCATCAACACCGTTCCGGAAAAGGATGAGTCTGCTTATACCGAAGACAGCTGGGCCGCTTATGAAGAAGCACTTGCACATGCCGAAGAGCTGATGGCAGGCGTAGAGCTGTCACAGGCTGAGGCTGACGCAGCAGCACAGGCGATCCGCGATGCCATCAACAACCTGGTAGAGAACGGAGAACAGCCTGCAACAGACAAGGATGCCCTGAATGAGGCCATCGCTGCTGCAGAGGCGCTGGATGGTGAAGATTACACGACGAACAGCTGGAACGCCCTCACTTCCGCACTGGAAACGGCGAAGACGGTCGCAGCGGATGAGAGCGCAACGCAGGAAGAAGTCGACAATGCTGCTAATGCGCTGAATGGCGCAAAGGCAGCTCTGCAGGTCAAGGCGAGCAAAGCGGCCATCGACGCATTGCAGAATGTGGTCAACAAGGCGAATGCGCTGCAGGAGGATTCCTTGGCAGAGCTGATCGCTGCCGCACAGGCACTGCTCGATGATCCGGCCAACGCATCCTCTACCGCAGTTGTCAGCGCGATGCTCGATCTGAGCGAAGCGATGGCAGACCTGAACACGGATGAAAGCAGCGACAAGCTGAAAGAAGACCTGCTGGCGACGATCGATTACATCGAAGAGAACATCCTGCCGAATCTGGACAACGTGCGTCCGGGCAAGGTACAGGAGCTGGAGACCGCGATCGATCAGGCATATCAGGTATACAACAACGCCAATGCAACTGACGATGAGATCAGAGCAGCGATCAGAACATTGAGCGAAAAGGCACAGGAGCTGTGGGAGATCGTCTCCAAGGCAGAACTGAATGCGCTGATCGAAGCGGCAGAAGCGATCGCGGCAGATGGCCATACAGCAGAGAGCTATGAAGCGCTGCAGGCAGCGATCGCCGCAGCCAAGAGAACGGCAGCGGACGACAACGCGACGACGACAGAAGTAACGACCGCGATCACCAATCTGGCGACGGCGATCGCCAACCTGGAAGAGATCACGCTGGATACGAGCGCGCTCGAGCATGAGATCGAACTGGCAGAACAGATCCTGGCCAACATCGATGACTATGTGGCATCGACGGTGGAAGGACTGCAGGAGAAGGTAGACGCTGCGAAGGCGGCACTGACCAATGCGACGAGCCAGGCAGAGATCGATGAAGCGACGAAGACATTGCGTGAAGCGAGACTGAGCGCGAGAACGAAAGCGGACAAGAGCGCGCTGCGTGAGCTGATCGCGTATGCGAACAGCCTTGATCTGAGCGCATATTCCGACATCAACGGACTGAGAAGAGCACTGATCGATGCCGGAAATGTGATGAACGAGGAAGAAGCGACGCAGGATGAAGTCAACGCCGCAGTAGAAGCACTGCAGGCAGAGCTGAACGCGCTGACGCCGAAAGCAGAAAGCAGCACGAACGCCGATACGACGAATACCGCCGCAGCGGCACAGACCGGACTGTTTGCCGGTGTGCTGGCCGCAGCTGCAGGCGCACTGCTCGCAGTAAGACGCAGAAAGAACCAGGAGTGATCCATTCAGATCATCTCCCGTGAGCGGACTGTATGGGACATGGCCCGGAAGGCATTGCCTTCCGGGTCTTTGTCATGCTGTGAACCCTCGGCTTGACACAGTATAACCAATGCGGACTTCTGTCTGTCAGCTTACAGCCTTACAATGAGGGCAGGAGGATTGAGAGACATGAATGTTTTGCTGGTGAATGGCAGTCCCCATGAACAGGGATGCACAGATACGGCGCTGCAGGAGGCAGGCCGCATGCTTGAACAGGCAGGGATCCGCACGACGCGCTTTTGGATCGGCAGCGAGCCGCTGGCTGGCTGCAGCGGGCGCGGATATTGCGCCAGGGCAGGAAAGTGTTGTCATGACGACCGGGTGAATGTGTTTCTCGATGCGGAAAAGGATGCGGATGGATTCATCTTCGACGCACCGGTCCATTTCGTTTCCGCGTCCGCATCCATGATCGCTTTCCTGGACCGTTCCTTTTACGCTGATCACTGTGCCGGTCTGAACCGCTTTGCCTTCAAGCCGGGCGCAGCCATCGTCTCCGCACGGCGGGCAGGGACGAGCGCCGCGCTGGATGAACTGAACAAATACTTGTTATATGCACAGATGCCGATCGTCTCTTCGCGATATTGGAACATGGTGCACGGGCATACGCCTGCGCAGGTGCGCCAGGATGAAGAGGACATGCAGATCATGCGGGTGCTCGGCCGCAACATGGCCTGGATGCTGAACAGCCTGAAGATCGCCGCGGATGCAGGACTGCCGCTGCCTGAACAAGAGAAGCGCATCAGCACCAACTATATCCGCTGAAGGGGGGGCATCTGGATGCAAAACGTATGGATGATCACCGGCGCTTCCGGCGGACTGGGCAAAGGCATCGCGGAAGCGGCCTTGCGCCGCGGGGATGCCGTCGCGCTGACCTCACGATCACCAGAAAAGCTGAATGCGATGGTTGCGGAATTTCCTAAGCAGGCCATGGGCGTAAAGCTGGAACAGGATCGGATCGGAAGCATGGAAAAAGCACTGCACCAAGTCTATGCGCGTTTTGGCCGCATCGATATGCTCGTCAATAATGCAGGCCATGGTTATCGCGCGGCCATCGAGGAAAGTGAGCCGACACAAGTGCGGGAATTGTTTGAGACCGATTTCTTTGCGCCGATGCGTCTGATCCAGCTGGCGCTGCCGGGTATGCGGGCGCGCCACAGTGGCATGATCATCAATGTATCTTCGATCGGGGCGGTACGCGGTGCCTTAGGCAATGGCTATTATTCCGCAGCCAAAGGCGCGCTGGAACTGGCCAGTGAGGCATTGGCCAAAGAAACAGCACATTTAGGCATACGCGTCATGCTCGTGGAGCCTGGCGCTTTCCGCACGGCATTTTATGACAGCGAACTGAAAGAGAGCGAGATGCGGATTCTTGATTATGATGCGCTGGCGCAGTATTATCGAAAGCAGACAGTACGGCATGATCAGCTTGGTGATCCGGCCAAAGGCGGAGCGATCATCGTCGATACAGCACTGCGCCAAGATGCGCCGCTGCGGCTGATATTGGGCAGCGACGCGCTGCAGGCGGGGCAGATGACGCTGCAAGGACGCCTGGATGAATTTCGGACGTGGCAGGAAATAAGCAAGAGGAGTGACCATGAAGATCATATCCAATGAGATATGGTCTATTTTTGCCGGAAAACCGCCTGATCTTGCCACTTGTCCAGAATTTCTTCACATCTGTGTCACACATCTGTCAAAATGAGAGAAGAGGATGAAAAAGGTGAACAGGGATAGGAAAAGAATGATATTTTTCTGATTCGGAGGTGGGAAAATGCTGAGAAAAATATCAAAGATCATTTTATCTGCGCTCATGGCGCTTTCTGTTATTTCATGGAGCGGCATCAGCGCATCCGCGCAGGAAGAGAACCTGGCGCTGAATCGCCCGGTCACGGTCAGCGGTGTCGAAGGCGGCATTCAGGATGATGGGACGCTGACGTATCCGCAGTTTGACCCGGCCAACCTTACCGATGGCAATGCGTCCACACGCTGGAGCAGCGATGAGGCGCTGACCTCTATCGACCTGGAGGATAATCCGGATCAGAATGTCTGGGCCATGGTGGATCTGGGTGAGGAAAAAGAAATCGGCACGGTCGTCATGAAATGGCAGAACGCCAATTCCCGAGACTACGATGTGCAAGTCAGCAGCGATGCCCAGCAATGGACCGTGCTGCATCATTATGTCGATCCGGACAACGATGGCAGAGACTACACCGAGACGCTTGAGCTGGCTGCACCGATCAGTGCGCGTTATGTGCGGATCTATGCGCGGCTGGGCACCATCATCGCCTCGATCGACAATATGCAGTGTCCGACCATATCGCTGTATGAGCTGGAAGTCTATCCGTATTCGGACGAAGTGACGCTGGAGGATGTGCTCGCCCAGGCGCTGGAACAGCCGGTGCAGGCAGAAGGGGACGATCTGGTGCTGCCGCAAGTGCCGCAAGGCTATACGATCCGTTTGTATGCCACGAGCAATCCTGCAGTAGTGAGCGAAGCAGGCAAGATCATCACACCGCTGGAAGACATGAATGTCAACTTGTTTTATGAAATCAGCGACGCTGAGGGCAATGTATTGCAAGGGGATGATCCCAAGAAAGTGACGATCGCCGGACAATATGCCCCGCAGGAAAGCATAAACGAGAAACCAGATGTGATCCCTGAACTGCGGGAGTGGAAGGGCGATACGGGCAGCTTTGTCTTCAACGGTCGGATCGTGATCGAAGACGCGCAGCTGCAGCAGACAGCCGAACAGATCGCGATGTATCTGAAGGAAATGTCTGATCTGGATTGTGTGATCACCCAGGATGACCCGCAGACAGGTGATATCGTTCTGCGTCTGGATGAAAGCAGCGTGCTGGGAGAAGAAGGCTATGCCATGGATATCGGCGATATCCTCACGGTCAGCGCCCTGAGCGAAAAGGGCATCCTGTATGGCGGAACGAGCATCTCGCAGATCCTCTCACAGGATGAAGGACATGATGAGATCCCGAAGGGACAAGTGCGGGATTATCCGCAGTATGCGGTGCGTGCGGTCATGCTCGATGTAGCCAGACAATATATCCCGCTCGATTATCTGAGCGAGCTGACACGCTATGCCGGCTATTTCAAGCTGAGCGAATTCCGCAATCACATCAATGATAATGGCGGCGAACAGACAGTGGCGTTCCGGGTGGAAAGCAAAGTGTATCCGCAGCTGAATGAAGGGCTGCCAAAAGATCAGGTCTACTCTCAGGAAGCCTATAAAGCGTATCAGAAAGACGCGAAAAAATATGGCGTGGATGTCGTGACCGAGATCGATACGCCGGCGCACGCGGGCGCTTTTGCCAATATCGATGAATCGCTGCTCATGGATGGCTATCATCTTGATTTGCGCACCGAGGAAGCGTATCAGAATGCCGTGGGCGTCATGAAGAATGTCTTTGATGAATTCCTCGATGGCGAAGATCCGGTATTCCAGAACGGCAAGTTTCATATTGGCACAGATGAGTATGACAAGTCATATTCAGAAGTCGTGCGCCGCTATATGAACGAGCTGATCGAATATGTCAATGGCAAAGGCTATGAGACACGCTTCTGGGCTTCTTTGGGCACCAATGGCTTTGCCGGGGAGACACCGGTCAGCACCGATGTCATCGCGCATATGTGGAGCCACAGCTGGGCCAGCTTTGATGAGATGAAGGACGCAGGCTATCGTTTCATCAATAATGCGGACGGCATCCTGTACATCGTGCCATGGGCCGGTTATTATAACAATTATCTCAATATCGCGAGCCTGTATGACACTTGGGAATATTCCAACCTCAATGGTGGGCATTATTTGCAGACCGGTCATCCGCAGCTGCTGGGCGGAGAAGCAGCGCTGTGGTATGACATGAAAGTAGGCGCCAGCGAATTTGATATCTTTGACCGTCAGCGCGATCAGGTCATGCTCATGGCTGAAAAAGGCTGGTATGGCGAAGACGATGACGAGACGAGCGATGAGTTCATGGAACGCGTGGAAGCATTAGGCACGCATGCGCCGAATGCCAATCCAGGCCGTTATGTGGAAAGCGAGTCCTCGCTGGTGGCTTCTTATGATTTTGATGATATCGCGGATGGTATCGCGGAAGATGCCAGCGGCAATGGCTATGACGCAGAAGTGCATGATCTGTATGCGAGAGACGATGCGCTGCGGCTGAAAGGAGAAGGATATCTCTCACTGCCATTTGATACGCTTGGCTATCCGTATACTTTGCAATGTGATATCACCATCGATTCCGCGACCGGAGAAAACGCACTGTTATTCTCAGGCAAAGACGGTAAGTTCTATTACAATTATGATGGTACAGGTCATTTCGGCTATGAACGCAAAGGCTATGCTTACCTCATCGATGCGGATATTCCGCTCGGCGTGACCTTTGCCATGACGATCGTCTGTGATGAGACCAACACTTCGCTGTACATCAATGGCATGTTTGTCGGCAGCGGTGAGTATTATCAGGTCAGCGGCGCGTCCAGCCAAGGTTCCTCTACCTTTGTGATGCCGACCGAGCAGATCGGAGAAGGCATCTATGGCACCATGGATGATCTGAAGCTCTACAACTATGCCATGAGCGCCGCGCAGGTAGCGGGCGCTTCAGAAAGCGAAGACAGCGGCAACATCGCCCTGCATAAAAACGTGGAAGTCAGCGGCGTCGAAGGCGGATATAACGAAGACGGCACATTGGTCTATCCGCAGTTTGATCCGGCCAACGCGACCGATGGCAGTGAGTCCACCAGGATCTCGCTGAACACCGATGATGACGCATGGGTCAGCGTAGATCTGGAAAAGCCTTATCTGCTGGACCGGGTGATCATCCGCTTCAATGAGCTTCCCAACGCATATGCCATTCAGGTCAGCGAAGACGGGCAGTCCTGGACCCAGGTTGCGGAATATCGTGATCTCAATGGCGGCACCAAACAGACCGTGACCGTGCATTTTGATCATCTGGTCAAGGCGCGTTATGTGAAATATCAGCAGCTGGAACGCTTTACTTATGGGCCGACCGGCGGCAGATACTCTGGCAACTTTACTGAATTTGAGGTGTATGGCTATGACACCGAGCGCTTCGTGCAGTTCATCGCGGAAGCGCAAGAGCGGCTGAGCAGCTGCGATGATGGCAGCGCCTTTGCACAGTCTGTCTATACGGATCTGCAGACATTGGAGGCGATGCTGGAGACCGGACCGGTCAGCACCATGAATCAGCTGGCCAATATGATCTCTGACAAGCTGACGATGCTGGAAAATGACAATGCGCCGCAAGCCGTTCCGGATAAATCTGCGTTGCAGACATTGCTGGGAGAAACGCTCAATGAAAATGAGTATTCTGAACAAAGCTGGAACAAATATGCACAGGCCCTGGACTATGGCAGCACGATCTATTATCATGCCGGCGCGGATCAGGCGCTTGTCGACTATGCATGCGCACGCATCGACGAAGCCAAGGCCGGATTGAGCATGCGCAACTATATCACCATTTCCAGCAACAAGAGCGTCTATCAGGATCATGCGTTATCTAGGCTGATCGATGGCGACACATCTTCACTGACCTGGCTGCAAAACAACCAGGCACAAGGAGACTACATTCAGTTCAGTTTCCGGGAACCGTTAGCTCTCTCGCAGATCGACATTTATTCTGTCAATGCCGGCTCAGATATCCTGCATCATGGCAGAGTGGAGATCTCCGCAGATGGCAATAGCTGGCAGAGCATCGCGGAAATCGGTGAAAATGAACATGAGGTCGTTACACTGGAAGAAACGCCGGTCATGGCAGTGCGGATCACCGTCACCCAGGCGGCCGAATACTGGTGGAAGATCACGGAAGTCATGTTCAACGAAGCACAGATCCAGGATAAGGCAGTATTGGAAGAAGAGCTGAACAAACAAGTGGATCTCAGCCTTTACAGCGAAGCGAGCGTACAGGCATATGAAGCGGCTCGGGCACAGGCCGAAGCGGTATTCGCTGATGAACAGGCGACGCAGCCGCAGATCGACACAGCTGCCGCCCAGCTAGTTGCCGCGCGCGAAGCGCTGGAAAAGAAGCTCGACAAGAGCGCGCTGGGCAGCTTGTTAGAGACGAAGATTGAGGCCGACGCCTACACGCCATCCAGCTATGCGGAATATGAAGAAGCATATCTCAATGCGCAGGATGTCTATGATGATGCGAATGCGACCCAGAATGAAGTCGATCAGGCCGCATGGAAGCTGCAGGAAGCCGTAAGCAGACTGGTCATCGCCGATTTCAAGGATGAGCTGAATGATCTGATCGCACAGGCGTCAGCATGGAATGAGGATGAATGCACGGCAAACAGCTGGACGCCATTTATGGAAGCGCTGGATCAGGCAAAAGAGACCGCTGCCGATGAGCAGGCGACAAAGGCCGACACGGATGAGGCCGCAGCGGCATTGCGTGCCGCGATGGATGCTTTGCAGAGAAAGGCAAGCGAGGCCGCCATGGCCGCATTGCAAGATATCGTCGATCAGGCAGAAGCGTTGCAGAACGATGAGCTGAACGATCTGATCGCCAATGCCAACGCATTGCTTACTGATCCAGATAATGCTTCCGCGACCGCACTCATCAGCGCATTGCTCGACCTGAGTGAAGCGATGCAGGCACTGAATGCCGGTGAAAGCACAGATGCGCTGAAAGCAGACCTGGAAGAAACGATCCAGTTCATCAATGCCAATATCCTGCCGAATGTGGACAATGTCCGCCCAGGCAAAGTACAGGCATTGAAAGATGCCATCACCGCTGCGCAAGATGTGCTTGATGATGAAGAAGCAACTGTCGATCAGCTGAAACAAGCAAACCGAACACTCACTAAAGCAGCACAGGAACTGTGGCAGATCGTTTCGAAGAATGAGCTGAACGAGATGATCACGGCCGCAAACGGATACGCGGAAGGCAGTTATACCGCAGAAAGCATCGCGGCATTGCAGGATGCGATCACCGTAGCACAAAGCGTGGCAGACAATGACGACGCCACGACGGCAGAAGTCACAGAAGCCATCACGAGCCTGGCTGATGCGATCGCCAGCCTGGAAAAGAGCGTGCTGGATACCAGCGCATTGGCACACGAGATCGAACTGGCAGAAGCGATCTTGGCCAACATCGATGATTATGTGCCAGGCACGGTAGAAGGCTTACAGGAAAAAGTTGATGCGGCAAAGACCGCGCTTGACGCGATGACGCAAGAAGAGATCGATGCAGCGACCCAGACCTTGAGAGAAGCGCGTCTGCGTGCAAGGACCAAGGCCGATAAGAGCGCGCTCGATGAGCTGATCGAGACCGCCAATGCGATGACTCTTGGCGGCTACGGCAGAGCGCAAGTGCTGGCATTCCGACAGGCACTTGTCCAGGCCCAGCAGATCTCCATAAAGGAAGACGCGACCCAGGAAGAAGTGAATGAAGCGACAGAAACACTGAGCACCGCGATGCGCGAGATGCTGGAAAGCGCGGTATCTGCAGGAACAGACAGTGAAGCAGCCAAGACCATGGCTGAACTGCAGACCGACGCATTCGTCCTGCTTCTGATGACCTCCGCACTTATGGCATGGATGTTAAAGCGAAGAAATGTCCGTTCATGAGTTGACCATAAAAGCTCTGCGCACTCAGCCAGAGCTTTTTTCTTCGGGCAAATATGTCAGAAACGACAAAAAAAGTGTACGCAAAGGTACCTTCCCGCACAGCCTTCATAAGACGAAGAGGAGGCAAAATGAAGAAAAAGTATCCAGGAGTGAGCGCGGAGCATATCAGGTGCACGCCCGAGGATATCGTCCATCTTTCTGATATGAATGAAGATGAGATTAAACAGCTTCTGCGCCAGAGCGTGCCAGCTCTCCAATAAGACCGGCCAATACATGAGCGATCATGCAGATACGATAATACAGAAACAGTACAGAAAGGGGTTTTTGAGTATGAGAGAGTATGTAAGACCAATGATGATGAGTGAAGCATTTGCGCCCAATGAGTATATTGCGACATGTTATACATTGGTATGTGCGATTCCGGGAAGTTCGGCAACGGAAATAGGAGATGGTACTGCTACAAGGTATTTTAATGGAGCAGATGGATTCGATCGGTATCGATACACAATGTGGGATGGGAACAGAGTATATGCGGATGGCCTTGCTCACGGAAACTGCGGCAATGAGTCTACTTCATATGATGTCGATCATAGTATTGGCTATGAACATAACAATGATGGCACGGTGAAGAATGCAGTAATATCAAATGTACATATTGGAACACAAAGCGGTAATAGCAATATGTATTATGCACATTGGCAATCTGATAATGGTACGCTTTACACCCATTATGGGTTTGCCATCATGGATGCAAATCCTAACCATTCCTGATCAAACAACGATGCTGTTGCTTGCTCGAAGATCGAGCAGGTGACAGTTTTTTTGTTTTGGTTGTATTTGAGAAATCATATATGTGTATACGATGTTTTGATATGTCTGTTTTTCTTAAAAAATCGTATCGGAAGCTCAACTGTGAAGGTTAGGTGAAATCGGCCGAAAGCGCTTGATTCCCTGCATGGTTAGACCTATCATACAAGTGGTTGATGGCGGATGCCATCGACAGGAAAGTGAGGAGATCGAAATGAAGCAGAAGAGCTTTGCCCATTTGGGCAGGAAACTGTGCGCGGCGTTCATGGCATGTGCCATGGTGCTGAGCAGCTTCTCTGTTTCAGCGCAGGCTGAGGAAACGAGCACGACATCCATGCCTACGGTGAAAAGCTATGAGAAGACTTCAGGAAGCTTTGTGACTGCGGAACAGTCACGGATCTACTATGTGAGCGATGCGGCGCCGGAAGGCGACATTGCGGATACCTTGAAGCTGGCAGCAAGCGAGAGCGCTGCGCAAGGCATCCATTCCGGAAATGTCATGGATATCGTCTATGGCCCGCAGGAAAATGTGAGAGACGGCGATATCGTGATCCGTCTCGGCGATGTGGCCAATGATGGCGCGGATGCGCAGCAGGCCTATGAGATGGATATCACGGAAGACAACATCGTCATCACGGCGGAAGGCGCTGCCGGAATCAAGTATGCGATGAATGTCTATGCGCAGAACATGGGAACCATGGAATGCGGTACGATTCAGGATTATCCGGATGTCAAGGAGCGCAGCATCTATCTGGACTGCGGACGGCGGTTCTATAATGTGGACACATTGGAAGCGATGATCAAGGACATGTCCTGGAACAAGATGAATACGCTTTATCTTGATTTTTCCAACAACAAAGGCTTCCGTTTTGCGCTGGATGACATGACGCTGACTTGGGCGGATGGAACGATGAGCGATGATCTGAGCGACGTCGTTTCTGAGCGGACATTGACGCAGAGCGATATGGATGAGATCATTGCCCTGGCTGACCTTTATGGGGTAACGATCGTTCCGACATTGAACTCTCCAGGACACATGGATACGATCTTGGCACAGTATCCGCAATATCAGGTATCTGCCAGCACGATCAATCTGGATGATGCGGAGGCAAGATCATTTGCGGTCAGCCTGGTGCAGAAGTATGCGGATTACTTTGCCAGCAGAGGATGCACGATCTTTAACATCTCTGCCGATGAGGCGACTGGCTATGACACCAACTCACAGACGTATGTGGATTATGTCAATGAGCTGAATGCGATGCTCAAGGACATGGGCTATCAGGTGCGCATGTTCAATGACGGCATCAAGACAGGGGATGCCGCGCTGATCGATTCGGATATCCAGGTGCTGTATTGGGATCCGAGCACGGCGAATGCCAATGTGTATGAGCTGCTGAGCAGCGGGCATGACCTGATCAACATTGCGGCAGATTATATGTATTATGCTTATAACAACGGGTCTTTCATCTGTTCCGCGAACAACATCTATGATGGAACGTATGTGCGTGAGACGCATAATCAGAGTGATGAGATCGCGCAGCACAATAAAGGATGGAATCCAGGCAAGTTCTCTAAGATGGGCGTGAAGCAGCAGATGTCATTCATCAACGGAGAGTTTGTCTATCCGCAGATGGGCGAGATGGATGGCAAGATCATCGGCGCCTCTTATGCGATCTGGTCAGACAATGCGACAGACAGTGTGACAGATCAAGAAATCATCGAAGATGTCTATTATCAGGTACGTGTCACGGCAGAGCGTTCATGGCGCGTCAATACAGATTCTATCCAGGATCCGCTGTATGATGACGGCGTAGGATATGATGTCGAGCAAGGCTCAGATATCAGCTATGAAGAATTCATGAACACACAGCTTTCATTGAGCATGGCGCCGGGCGGACTGAACAGCGATGGCACCGTGGATTCAGCGCATGCTCAGCTGCCTGAGGCTGGCGAAATCACGGCTGCTGAGCCGGAAGGTCAGGATCAGGCAAGCGAAGCAGCGATCGCCGCACTGCAGAACATGGTCGAGAAGGCCAATGCGCTGGGATCTGATGATGCGGCGCTGCAGACAGCGATCACGGCTGCACAGGCCGTGCTGGATAAAGACGCGCCGACTTCTACGGAGGTCGTGACCGCTCTGCTCAACCTGAGCGAAGCGATGCAGGCGCTGAATACCGATGAAAGCACAGACGTCCTGAGAGCAGATGTACAAGCGACGATCGATTTCATCAATGAAAATATCTTGACCAATGTGGACGGCATTCGTCCGGGCAAGGTGCAGGCGCTGAAAGATGCGGTCGCCGCAGCGGAAGATCTGCTCGCCAACGCAGATGCAAGCGCAGATGAGCTGAAGGCAGCGAATGAAGCGATGACCAAAGCAGCACAGGAGCTGTGGGAGATCGTCTCCAAGGCAGAGCTGAACGCATTGATCGAGGCCGCTAACGGATACCTCGATGGGGAATATACGGCAGAAAGCCTGGAAGCCCTGCAGGCAGCGACCACGGCTGCACAGGCAGTGGCAGACAATGACGATGCCATGACATCAGAAGTCACCGAGGCCATCACGAACCTGAGCGATGCGATCGCGGGATTAGTTGAAGAAGCAGGCGTAGATAAGAGCGCGCTCGCACACGAGATCGAACTGGTCAATGAGATGATCGCCAATCTCGATGACTATGTACCGAGCAGCGTAGAAGGCCTGGCAGACAAGCTGGTTTCTGCACAGCAGGTCTATGACGATGCGAACGCGACCCAGGAAGAGGTCGCCGCCGCAACGCAGGCACTGCGTGAAGCACGCCTGAACGCGAGAACGAAGGCCGATGTGAGCGCATTGGAGGAGATCATCGCCTATGCGAACAGCCTTGATCTGAGCAGTTACAGCCGCGCGTCGGTCGCAGCGCTGAATCAAGCGATCGCACAGAACAAGCTGATGCTCAACGATCCGGAAGTATCTCAAGATACGGTGGACGCTGCGGTCACTGAGATCCAGAATGCCATCGACGCGCTTGAGCCGGCCAGCAGCGCTTCCGTGGATGGCGCAGGAACGACGGCATCTTCAGGGATTTCGTCTTCAGTGACGAATACCGCAGCACAGGCACAGACCGGATTATTCGTCGGCGTGCTGGCAGTGGCCGCCTGCGGCGTCCTCCTGATGGTGATCAAAAAACGCCGCAACAAAGCGTGACGCATAGCGCATAAAGAGAAATGAAGCACAGATCGGACTCTCGTACAGAGGATCCATCTGTGTTTTTTTCTTCGTTCAGCGTGATTTTTATTGACAGAAACCGCTTACTTTGCTATAGTTAAACCAGATATAGAGTGTTACTGGTCATGCAGGCATTAACTATTGAAGAAATTAGTCCCAGGGGGATTCTTTGATGTTAATGCCTTTTTGTATGCCGGCGCGGCTGACGGATAAGGATGACTCCTGGGCAGAAAGGGAGAGAGAAACGATGAAAGACAAGATTTTCGGTGTATTGCAGAGAATCGGGCGAAGCTTCATGCTTCCCATCGCCGTCCTTCCGGTAGCCGGGCTGCTGCTGGGTATCGGAAGCTCATTTACCAATGAAACCATGATCGCCTCTTATGGCCTGCAGGGCATTTTGGGCGATGGCACAGTGCTTCACGGCCTGCTCACGGTCATGTCCAAGGCCGGCAGCGCCATCTTTGACAACCTTCCGCTGATCTTTGCGGCAGGCGTCGCCATCGGTATGGCCAAGAAGGAAAAGGAAGTCGCGGCACTGTCTGCCGTCATCGCCTTCTTCGTCATGCATGTGTCCATCAACGCGATGCTGACGATCGATGGGCAGATCTTGGCAGATGGGTCGATCGCGCCAGATGTGCTGAGCGGAACGATCGCGTCCATGTGCGGCATTCAGACGCTGCAGATGGGCGTGTTTGGCGGCATCATCGTCGGTCTTGGCGTTTCCGCGCTGCACAATCGCTTTTACAAGATCGAATTGCCGAACGCGCTGTCCTTCTTTGGCGGCAGCCGGTTCGTACCGATCATTTCCACGGTCGTCTTCGTCTTTGTCGGTATCCTGATGTTCTTCATCTGGCCGATCGTGCAGAACGGCATCTATGCGCTGGGCAGTCTGGTCACCGGCACCGGCTATGTCGGCACGCTGATCTTCGGCATCATCAAGCGCGCCCTGATCCCCTTCGGCCTGCATCATGTATTCTATCTGCCGTTCTGGCAGACTGCGGTGGGCGGCACGATGGAAGTGGCCGGACAGCTGGTACAGGGCGGTCAGAACATCTTCTTCGCTCAGCTCGCTGATCCCAGCGTCGTCCATTTCAGCGCAGATGCCACACGGTATTTCTCCGGTGAGTTCATCTTCATGATCTTTGGTCTTCCTGGCGCGGCGCTGGCGATGTATCACTGCGCAAAGCAGGAAAAGAAAAAAGTCGCAGGCGGCCTGCTGCTGTCTGCCGCGCTGACGTCCATGTTCACCGGCATCACCGAGCCGCTGGAATTCTCCTTCTTGTTCGTCGCGCCGATGCTGTTCGTCGTGCAGGTCATCTTGGCCGGCGCAGCATATATGATCGCGCATATGCTCAACATCGCGGTCGGACTGACGTTCTCCGGCGGATTCCTCGATCTGTTCCTGTTCGGTATCCTGCAGGGCAATGACAAGACCAGCTGGATGCTGATCATCCCGGTCGGCATCATCTACTTCTTCCTGTATTACTTCATCTTCAAGTTCCTGATCAAGAAGTTCGATCTGAAGACGCCGGGACGTGAAGATGACGATGAAGAGACGAAGCTGTATACGAAGGCCGATGTGAATGCACGCAAGGAAGCGGGCAATGCCGCTGCTGCGCCTAATGCGCTTTCTGCCATGATCACCAAAGGGCTTGGCGGCGCGAACAACATCTCTGATGTGGACTGCTGCGCGACCAGGCTGCGTGTGACGGTCAATGATGCGGACAAAGTGAACGAAGGTATCTTGAAACAAAGCGGGGCAGCCGGCGTCATCCGTAAAGGAAAAGGTGTCCAGGTGATTTACGGACCGCGTGTTTCTGTGATAAAATCCGATCTGGAAGAATATCTGCAGGATCCGGTGGAAGTGGAAGAGCCGGCCATGATCGAAACGGCAGCGCAACCAGAGCCGAAGACCCAGGAAATCAGCGAAGTGTTCGTTTCCCCGATGAAGGGCGAGGCGAAGCTGATCACGGAGACGCCGGATCCGACATTTGCGCAGAAGATGATGGGAGACGGCATCGTGATCTTCCCGGAAGACGGCACGGTGTACGCGCCGTGTGATGCGACCGTGCAGTTTGTCTTTGACACCAAGCATGCGATCGGATTGACCTCCTCTCAGGGAGTGGAGATCCTCATCCATGCCGGGATCGATACGGTCAAGCTGGGTGGAAAAGGATTCCATGTCTTTGTGGAAAATGGCCAGAAGGTCACCCGCGGCGAGAAGCTCATGGAGATCGATCTTGACTACATCCGGGCCAATGCGCCTTCTGATGCGGTGCCGCTGGTATTCACCAATCTAGGCGAGCATCATCTGGAGCTGCTGAAGCTGGGCACGGTTTCTGTCGAAGACGAATTGATCAGGGTAAGATAATGCCTGAAGGAGGAAGAGCATGGCAAAGATCATCAAGGTACTCAATCACAACGCGCTCATCGTGCACGATGCGCAAAGCAGCCGTGCTCTCCTGCTGCTGGGCAAAGGGATCGGCTTCGGCCGGCGGATCAATGAACAGCTGGAGATCGGCAAGGCGGAGGGCTGCAGCGTGTATGAGCTGCAGCAGAAGACGAGCAAGGGAGAGACGCGGGATGTGCTGCGCAGCATGGATCCGCTCTATCTGGAGATCAGCGCAGAGATCGTGGAGCTGGCTGAACGGGAATTCGGTGAGATCGACCGCAACATCCTGGTGCCGCTGGCAGATCACATCGCATTTGCGCTCACGCGCATCCGCAGCAAGATGAACATCACCAATCCGTTTTCCAACGATATCCGATTGCTGTATCCCAGGGAATATGAAGTGGCGCAGAAAGGCCGGCAGATCATCCTTGCGCGTGTGCATGAGGACATCAATGAAGATGAAGTAGGCTATATCACCTTGCATATTCACAGCGCGATGGGCGAAAAGGTGGATGAGGGCATGCTGGCAGCCGTCATCGTCAATGAGAGCATCCAGCAGATCGAACAGGAATGCGGGCTGTCCATCGATGTGAATTCTCTTTCGTACAGCCGGCTGCTCACGCATATGAAATATCTGATGGCGCGCCTGCGGGAGAATGAGACGCTTACGCTGGATATGGAAGAATATACGAAAAACGCGTTCCCCTATTCTTATCAGGTGGCGGCGCACATCATCGAGCGGCTGAGCCGGACATTGAACCGGGAAGTGCCGCAGATCGAGACCGGTTATCTGGCCATGCATATCGAACGTGTCTGTCAGAATGAACGGCAGGCATAAAAATGAGGAGACGATGTCCCTTCCGGGAACAAGGTCTCCTCGTTTTTTTATTTGCTGTGCACTCGGTGCAGCCGGCCTTTGGCCATGACCAGGATGAGCGAGAGGATCGTTAGGCTGACCCAGGTCAGCTGATCGGATAAGAACGACATCAGCACGTGATCAGCAATGAGATGAGGATCGGCAAAAGCATCACGATGACGCCGGTGATCAGGTTTGCGATGCATTTGGCCGCGTTGATCCAGGATTCTCCTGCAGCGGTCGGCACGATGATCTGATCGATCTTGCGGGCCCTTTCCCGCGCATACGTGCCTGCGCACAGGATGATGACAAACAGGAAAGGCAGGATGTATGTCGAATGATACAAGGTGCTGCGGTAAGATTCCAGCGGGATGCGGCTGCTGTAACGGATGCTTTGTGTCTGCACGGCCTGTTCGAAGCGGGCACAGGCTTCATCGATCTCGCCTTCGTCCATCATGATGCCTGAGACATAAGGGCGGAATGCCTGCGGATGGGTGAACATATAGAGCGTCGGAAATTGATTGATGGATGTCTCTATGGATCGGGAGAACCGCTCCTCATTCATCTCTTCTGATCCATAAAAGGGGTAGATGTCGCTGAAGTAAATGTAATTGAGGGTGATGATCTGGTTTTCCTTCTCATGGATGACATAGAGCTGAAACGGGTTGTTCTCTTCATCGTATTCTCCAAAAGAGAATCCGCTCAACTGCTGCAATACACTGTCATTGTCAGGATCGCCTTCTGTATTATACAGGGCCTGGATGCGGGAAATATCCTGGTCGTTCAATGTCACGTTCGCATTGCGGGCAAACAGTCCTTCCCAGTCTTCGCCATACAGTTTTTGCATCCTTTGCTCATCGATGTCCTGGGACAGCTCGCGGTATCGCTCGTTGTAATCTTCCATGTAACGTGTCCACAGGGCCATGTCGGCCGTCCCCTGATCATGGGAGAGCATGGAGTGGGCATAGCGGTTGACGCAGATATCGAAGGCGGTAAAGGCGTAAAATCCGATCAAGACCGCCAGCGTGATCAACGACAGCTCATTTCTGTAAAAATTATAGCTTTTGCGGGCCATACTGTCATCGCGGGGAGGAATTTGGCAAAATGAAGCGCAAAAGCGTGCAGACCATGGTATAATCGGACAAAAGGAAGTGAATAGAGATGAAAGATGTACAGATCGAACAGATGATCGAAAAAGAAGCGCAGCGTCAGCTGCTGAACATTGAGCTGATCGCCTCAGAGAACTATGTTTCGGATGATGTGTTGCAGGCAGCCGGCAGCATCCTGACTAACAAATATGCGGAGGGCTATCCTTCAAAACGGTATTATGGCGGCTGCTTTGTCGTGGATGAAATTGAGGAGCTGGCGCGTGAGCGTGCGAAAAAGCTGTTTGGCGCGGAGCATGCCAATGTGCAGCCGCACAGCGGCGCACAGGCGAACATGGCCGTATACATGAGCGTGCTGAAGCCGGGAGACAAGGTGCTGGGCATGAACCTGACGGCTGGCGGCCATCTGACGCATGGGCATCCGCTGAACTTCAGCGGCCTGCTGTATCAGTTCATCGATTATGGCGTAGATCCCCAAAGCGAGCGCATCGATTATGAGGCGGTGCGGCAGATCGCGCTGAAGGAGCGCCCGAAGCTGATCGTCGCCGGGGCCAGCGCATATCCGCGTGTGATCGATTTTGCCAAGTTCAGGGAGATCGCGGACGAATGCGGCGCGATGCTCATGGTAGATATGGCGCATATCGCCGGTTTAGTAGCTGCGGGCGTGCACCCCAGCCCGGTGCCTTATGCAGATTTTGTCACGACGACCACGCACAAGACGCTGCGCGGACCGCGCGGAGGCATGGTGCTGTGCCGCAAGGAATATGCGGCCGCATTGGATAAGACCGTGTTCCCGGGCATGCAGGGCGGTCCGCTCATGCACATCATCGCAGCCAAGGCTGTCTGCCTGCATGAGGCGATGCAGCCGCAGTTCAGAGATTATGCCGAGGCAGTGATCCGCAACTGTAAGGTGATGGCGGATAAGCTGCAGGCCGGCGGGCTGCGCATCGTGAGCGGAGGAAGCGACAACCATCTGCTGCTGGTCGATGTCAAGGGCAGCATCGGCATCAGCGGCAAGAAAGCTGAGGCACTGCTCGATGAAGCCGGCATCACCTGCAATAAGAATACGATCCCCTTTGATCAGGAAAAGCCGTTCGTGACCAGCGGTATCCGTCTGGGCAGCGCGGCCATGACCTCCAGAGGCTTTGGCGAGGAACAGTTCGCCATGGTGGGAGACTGGATCCTTCGCGCCTTGAAATGTGAGAGCGGAAGCGAGGAGCTGCGCAAGATCCGTGAGGAAGTCCGTGCGCTGACCGTACGCTATCCGATCCGTCACGACTGATATGATCCGTATCGTCGCAGTCGGGAAGATCAAAGAGAAAGCGCTGAGCCAGCTGATCGCGGAGTATGTCAAGCGGCTGTCTGCCTTCACCCGCGTGGAGATCATCGAGGTGGCGGATGAACATGCCCCGCAGAGCAATTCTGACGCGGAAAACGAGCTGGTCAAGGAACGGGAGGGCGAACGGGTGCTCTCCCGCATCAAGGAAGGCGAGTATGTCATCCTGCTCGATCTGTGGGGAAAGATGTTTGACAGCGAGCGCTTCGCCCAGCGGATCGACACGCTTCAGGTGCAGGGGAAGGGCACGCTGACCTTCGTGATCGCAGGGTCGCTTGGCCCATCGCCCGCAGTGGTGAAACGCAGCGATCTGCGCTGGAAGCTGAGCGATCTCACCTTTCCGCATCAGCTCACCAGGCTGCTCGTCCTCGAGCAGATCTACCGCGCGCACATGATCCTTTCCCATCGTCCCTATCACAAATGACATCCGTGAAAAACGGCTTGGATAAGGGCTGAAACGCCCTTGGAAACGGCGAAAAGACTTTTCATTGAAAATGTTCAGTGATATAATAAGTGCAGTCATGTAAGGAGGAATTTGACAATGGCAAAAAGAACTGTAAAAGACCTTGATGTTGCCGGAAAAAGAGTAATCGTCCGCTGTGACTTCAACGTCCCGAGAAAAGACGGCAAGATCACCAATGACAACCGTATCATCCAGGCTCTGCCTACGATTAAATATCTGATTGAAAACAAAGCGAGAATCATCCTGATGTCTCACCTGGGAAAGGTAAAGACCGAAGAAGACAAGGCGAAGAACGATCTGCGCTGTGTCGCTGAGCGTCTGGCTGAACTGGTCGACACGAAGGTAAGCTTCTGCCCGGTAACCAGAGGCGAAGAGCTCGAGAACATGGTCGCTGACCTGAAGGACGGCGAGATCGTCCTGATGCAGAACACGCGTTATGAGAAGGGAGAAAGCAAGAACGATCCTGAGCTGGCTCAGTACTGGGCAAGCCTGGGCGAAGTGTTCGTCGAAGATGCATTCGGTTCCGTTCACCGCGCGCATGTTTCCACAGTGGGCATCCCGTCCATCATCAAGGAAAACGGACTGGGATTCCTGGTAGAAAAAGAAGTGACCATGCTGGGCAAGGCAGTCGATACGCCTGAGCGTCCGTTCGTGGCCATCATCGGCGGCGCTAAGGTATCTGACAAGATCGCTGTTGTGGACAACCTGCTGAAGAAGGCTGACAAGGTCATCGTCGGCGGCGGTATGGCATATACCTTCATGAAGGCGAAGGGAAGAGCGATCGGTACTTCCCTGCTGGAAGAAGACAAGATCGAACTGGCTAAGGAATATATGGAAAAGGCCGGAGACAAGCTGGTCCTCCCGGTCGACAACATCATTGCGGACAAGTTTGCGGAAGATGCCAATACGCAGGTCAGCGAAGGCGACATCCCGGATGGATGGATGGGTCTGGATATCGGACCGAAGACCGTAGAGCTGTTCAAGAAGACGCTGGAAGGCGCAAAGACGGTCGTATGGAACGGTCCGATGGGCGTATTCGAAATGGAGCCGTTTGCCAAGGGTACGCTGGCAGTCTGCACAGCGATCTCTGAACTGCCGGGCGCGACGACGGTCATCGGCGGCGGTGACTCTGCAGCGGCAGCGATCCAGCTGGGATTCAAGGAGAAGTTCTCCCATATCTCCACTGGCGGCGGAGCTTCCCTGGAATACATGGAAGGCAAGGAGCTGCCAGGCATTGCCATCATCAGCGAAAAATAAAACGAGAAAGAGGTCATACATAACATGAGAAAGCCAATTATTGTCGGAAACTGGAAAATGAACAAGACGATGAAGGAGACAAAGGAATTCATCGAAGCAGTGGATCCTGCAGCCGCTAGCGAAAATGCTACTTTCGGTATCGGTGCACCGTTCACCGCGCTGTCCACTGCAGTTGCAGCAGCGAACAATCTGATCATCGCAGCTGAAAACTGCCATTTTGAAGACAGCGGCGCATTTACTGGCGAAGTATCTGTACCGATGCTTCAGGAAGTGGGCGTAACGCACTGCATCATCGGTCATTCCGAGCGCCGTACGATGTTCGGGGATACGGATGAGACCGTAAACAAGAAGGCAAAGCGCCTGATCGAAGCGGGAATCACGCCGATCCTGTGCATCGGTGAAACAGAGGCGCAGTATGACGCTGGTGAATCGGAAAAGGTCATCCGCGATCAGCTGACTGGTTCTCTGGCTGACATGTGCGCGAAGTGCGTGGCAGACATCGTCATCGCTTACGAGCCGATCTGGGCCATCGGTACCGGAAAGAGCGCTTCTGTGGAAATCGCAGAAAACTGCTGCCGCATCGTGCGTGACCAGGTCAAGGTGATGTATGGTGAAGAAGCTGCAGAAAAGGTTCGCGTACAGTACGGCGGTTCCGTCAAGCCGAACAACATCGCCGAATATATGGCACAGCCGGATATCGACGGCGCGCTGATCGGCGGCGCAAGCTTGAAGGCAGACAGCTTCATCGAGATCATCGAGAAGACAAAATAAGTCAATATTCTGCATACATGAAGACATGATCGCTTCATTGAGGCGTGGGCGTCACCTGATTTGTTCAGGCGGCGCCTTTTTTTCCTTTTTTGCATAAGAAAAAGCCAGACCAGGCTGGCTTGATCATAGGCATTTGATTCAGTCGTCCTCGTAATCCACGGTCCATTCCAGGATGGTCCCGCTGGCGGCATCGATCTCAAATTCATATTCGGCATTGCCGTAGTGGATCTCTCCTTCATAGATGATGTGGCCGTCGTCCTCATCTCGTTCGATCTCGATATGGCGCTCTGTGGCGCCGCTGACGCGGGAGAGCGCCAATGTTCTGGCTTCATCTAGCGTAAGGCCGTTTTGCTGAGGAGGCGTGTAATCTTCTGCGTCGCGGTCGACATTCAGGATCGCGCCGGTCGCTTTATCGATCTCATAATCATATTCATTGCTGCCACTGTAAAATTCGATCTCATAGCTGCTCGTTCCGGTCTGCTCTTTGACGAAGGTCGCGTCTCCATCGCTGATCCCGGCATGATCCAACGCAATGGCACGGGCCTGATCCAAAGTGATGGCGGAAGCTTCCGGTGTATCAGTGTCTGAAGAAGCTGACTCAGCTTCGTAGTCGACATGCAGGATCGCCCCGGTTTCGGTATTGATCTGATATTTATAGATGGTGCCATTCACAAGAAACTGGATATCATAATAAGATGTGTCTCCGTCAGTATTGCGATCGGTCTTCAGAAATTCCACTTCATCGATTCCCAGCTGCGCGTCATCCAAGGCTGCGGACTTCGCTTCTTCCAGGGAGATCGATTGATTTTCTGGTTGTGCGGAACCGCAGCCGCTGACCAGAAACAGACAGGAGATCGCAAGTGCATAAATGATCTTTGGTTTCATGGGCATCCCTCTTTTCTTCATTGTCTATAGTGTGCCACATTTCGCGCGGGATTTCAAATGTCTCGTGCATATGCCTAAAAGGCAGAGCCGCGACGCGGTTCTGCCGGTATATAGGGTAGGAGAGAATCAAAATGTCAGTTAATCGTCATAATCTGCGTCCCATTCGATGATGGCGCCGGTGCTGCCATCGATCTCAAATTCGTATTCTACGCGGCCATAGTGAATTTCGCCTTCATAGACCAGTCTGCCATCATCATGATCCGCTTCGATGCGGATGTGCTGATCGCTTGCTCCGCTTACCTTGGCAAGCGCGATCTTCTTGGCTTCATCGATCGAGATGGCATTGCTTGCAGCAGGGGCATAGGCTTCTGCGTCATAGTCAATGTCGAGGATCTTGCCCGTCGTCTTATCGATCTCATAGTCATATTCGCCATTGGCAGTATAGAATTCGATCTCATAGACCGTTCTGCCATCGTCGCGATCTTCTTTCGCTTTGACGAAGGTGGCGTCTGCGGCATTGACACCGGCATTGGTCAGCGCGATCGTTTTCGCGTTTTCCAGCGTGATCCCAGAATTTGCTGTCGTGATATTGTCAGAGCTTGCGGAAGATGCAGCACGCGATGAAGGATCTGCGGCAGTGCCTTTATCTGATGCAGCAGTATCGTTTGAAGCGATCGTGTTGTCTTGCGTGGTTCTGACATAGTTTTCGCTTTCGATCTCGTGATCCTTGTTCAAGATCTTGCCGGTCGCTTTTTCGATCTCATAGTCATATTCGATGTTGCCGGCGACGAACTCGATTTCGTAAACGACTTTGCCGTCTTCGTAATCTCCCTTAGTTTCGTAGAAACGCGCATCTTCTGCGTTGACTCCCGCGTCATTTAACGCGATCGTCTTTGCCTCTTCCATGGAAACTGCAGCAGAGGTGTCTTCTGTAACAGTGTTTGCAGTATCGTCGGTCTGTGGTGTTGCGGTCGCAGCCTGCACGCCCCATCCTGCCAGCAGGAGGACTGCGCCAGAAGCGGCCAGAATCTTAGTCAGTGTAGGTTTCATATCAAGTACCTCCCTTTTCTTTACGGCTACATCTTATCAAGCCAACATTAAAGCAACATTAAAACAAACAGGAAATGCAAAAAAATTTTTTGCGGCGGGAAAATAGTGAGAATTGCGACAAACAAAACATTTTTTAGTTTGAGCAGAGTTTCAGCTTGCTCTTAGAGCATCTAATTTTTGCCCCGTAACCGACAAGTAACAGACAGACGGATCAGGCGAAAGATCAAAACCTGGATCAATGTTTTGCATGACCGACAGACGGAAAAATGACAGGAAGCAAAACAGGGAAACATATATGCGAGAAAGTGATCAGAAGGATTCAGTTTTTCCGCCATAGCGGTGTGGATTGTTAATTCTGCTATGATATAATGAGCATAAGAAAGCAAGGTGAGGCAGATGAAGAAAGCAATACCGATCGGCGTATCCGATTATGAGCGGCTGCGTAAAGAAGACTATTATTTTGTGGATAAGTCGATGATGATCCAGGAGTTTTTAAGAAGAAAGAGCATCGTCACACTGATCACGAGACCACGGCGCTTCGGAAAGACCATCAATATGTCGATGATGGCAGAATTCTTTGATGTGACAAAGGATGCAAAGGAGATCTTCAAGGATACCGCGATCATGGATACTGAATATGCCGCAGAGATGAATCAGTATCCGACCGTCTTCCTTTCATTTGCCAGTGCGAAGAACAGCAAGCAGGAATTGACGAAAGCGATCAAATATCAGCTGCGCAAAGAATATGACCGGCACCGACAAGCATTTGAGACGACGATGACGGAGTTTGACGCAGATGAATATCAAAAGATCAGAAAAGCGCTGCTGAATACAGAGAACGGAGAAATTGATGGCATTGGAAACACGCTTGCATTTCTGATCGAAAAGTTGGAGAAGCATCATGGCAAGAAGGTGATGGTGTTCATCGATGAGTATGATACACCGTTCATCGAGGCACATGTAAACGGGTATTATGAAGAGATCCGCGGCGGCTTGTCTTCTTTGCTGCATAACGCGCTGAAGGCATCGACGAGCCTGCAGCATGCGATGCTGACGGGCATACAGCGGGTAGCCAAGGAAAACATCTTCAGCGATCTGAACAATCTGGTGGTATGCACGGTAAAAGATCAGGAATATGCCCAGTATTTCGGCTTTACCGAAGCAGAGACGAAGGCGGTGCTGGAATATTATGGGCTGAAGCTGGATGAAGAGGTCAAGGCGATGTATGACGGCTATCATTTCGGCAAGGAGGAGATCTACAATCCATGGTCCATCCTGAACTATGCCAGCCGCGAAGTATTGGAGCCCTACTGGGTCAACACGAGCAGCAACAAGATGATCCGCAAGGCGATGGAAGGAAGAGACCTGACATTTGCACGAGGATATGAGGAACTGATCGAGAAAGGGAAGCTGGAGACGCTGGTGCGGATGGAAACAAGCTTCTTCGAGGTAAGCAGCACAGAGAGCTTATGGGGATTGTTCGTGAATGCGGGATACCTGACGATCGAGAAGGTCATCTCGGCACGGGACGGCCGCTATGTGCTCCGCATCCCCAATGAGGAGGTGCAGCAGGAGTTCCGGGATCTGACGGCAAGCTACCTGAACGTATCAGAAAGCAATCTGTCCGCGATGTTCAATGGGCTGCGCTATGAGGAGCGGGAGCGGTTTGCAGAGAGCTATGCGGATATGCTGCTCAGTCTGCCAAGCTACCATGACCTGAAGGATGAGAACAGCTATCATGTGCTGTTTCTGGGGATGTGCGCATGGCTGAGCAATGAATATGACATCATCAGCAATCGTGAGGAAGGCAAAGGACGATGCGACATCATCCTGAAGGCGAAGAAGGAAGGACTGGCTTCTTATGTGCTGGAGTTCAAGTATCTGAAGGAAGCGGATGCGGAACGATTGGAGGAGAGCGCCAAAGAGGCAGTCATGCAGATCAAAGAGAAACACTATGATGCAGAATTGCAGGGAAGAGCAATCTTGATCGGCCTGGCGCATGCGGGCAAGGAAGTGTCGATCGAGTGGCAGGAACGATAAGGAAGGCGAGGTGATCAGCGTGATCTATGTGAGCGGAGATACCCATGGTGAGATCGGCCGCTTTTGCGAGCGGAACATGCCCGGAGAATCCACATGGAGAGAACAGGATAAGCTGATCATCTGCGGCGACTTTGGCTTTGTGTTTGCGCCGGAGGAATATGAGGGCGCTATGCGCCAGGAGCGATGGAAGCTCGATCAGCTGGAAAAGAAACCGTATCAGATCCTGTTCGTTTCCGGGAACCATGAGAACTTTGAACGTCTTCAGCGTGCTGAACAAGTTCCGCTGTATGGCGGCACCGCGTTCCGGATCCGTTCCAACATCTTCCTGCTGCGGCGGGGAGAGATCTATGAGATCGAAGGGAAGAAGATCTTCACGATGGGCGGCGCTTACAGTATCGATCGACACATGCGCATCCCTTATCAGAGCTGGTGGCCGCAGGAGCTGCCGGATGAGGAAGAGTACCACCGCGCCATCCGCACGCTGGAAGAAGCGGACAAGATCGTCGATGTCATCATCACCCATACTGCACCGCAGACCATTATCCGCATGCTGGGACATGTGCCGGATCCGCACGATCAGGAGCTGACCGGTTTTTTGGAGTGGGTGATGCATGAGGTCCATTTCCGCAAATGGTATTTCGGGCACTGGCATGTGGATCAGGAAGTGACGCTTAAGATCACAGCATGCTGGTTCGATGTGCATGACATCGTGTAGAACCTATTTGATGAAGTCGGGAGATTCCGGCTTTTTTTCTGGGAAATGTTAAGAAAATGTAAGAAATACCTGAAATATCCATCGGATCTCCATCTTTCACCAGGGTGTGTAAAGAAATGTAAGCTGTTTTCATGATATATGTGATAAAATAATGTTACCACGTGAAAAAATGATGAACAAAACGTGAATAAAGGGAGGAGGATGCGGATGAAAAAGCTATGCAAGATCGTTCTGGTCTTGTTCGTGATGATGGCGGGGTCTTCGTTTGCGGCATTGGCAGAGGAAGAGGCGGACAGCACCCCTTCACGGGTGCTCAACGTGGTCTATGATGATTCCGGGTCGATGCTGATCAACGGGGATACCTGGGTGGACACCTGGTGTCAGGCCAAGTATGCGATGGAAGTGTTTGCGGCCTTGCTGGAGGAAAAGGATACGCTCAACATCTTTCCGATGAGCACCAACAGCAGCTCGGGGCGAAACCCCGACATGATCACGGTCAGCGGCAAGGACCCGGTCAGCCAGCGAGTGAGCCGGATCCATGATATGCAGACGGAACAGGCGCTGGGGACGCCGTACAATGCGGTATCTCAGGCCGTCGAGCATCTGAAGCGGCAGAATGCCGATCAGAAATGGCTGATCGTGCTGACAGACGGACAGTTTGATGAAGACGGCACCAAGCCCGCCGATCTGAACCGGACCTTCAGGGGATATACTGCAGACGGCATGAAGATCGTATTCCTGACCATCGGACAGAATACAGATCGTGTCGATACCGATCCTGAGCATGGCATCTTCGCGGAAAATGCAGCCAGCAGCGCTGAGGTCATCGACCGGGTGACGACCATCTCCAATCAGATCTTCGAGCGGAATGCGCTGAGCGGGATCGATGCGCAGAACGGGACATTCTCGTTTGATGTGCCGATGTCGCAGCTGATCGTCTTTGCGCAGGGCGACGCCGTTCAGATCAACGGCATCAGCGGCGGAAGCGCTTTGCGGAAAGAGAGCGAAGTGAATGTGCAGTACAGCGATCTGATCCCGAAAAACTATGAAGATGAACGGGAACACATCGTCGTTGCCAAAGATCTCAAGGGAACCGTCACGGTATTTGCGCCGAAAGACGGAGAAGAGATCGAGCCGGGCGATTATCAGCTGGATGTGCAAGGCGCACAGCGGGTGGAGATCTATTATAAACCGAATGTGGATGTCGGCATCCGGATCTTCCAGGGCACACAGGATGTGACCGATCATGATGCGCTGGAGGCCGGGACATATACGATCCGGGTCGGCTTTCTCGATGACGAATCCGGAGAATTCATCGAATCGCCGCTGCTGGGAGAGATCGATGCCGATGCCACCATCACCAACAACGGCAAAGAGGTCGAAGTCAGCAATGACAACGAATTCACCGTGGATATCGGCGAAGCGGACATCGCTGTGGAGGCGACATATCTGAAATACAACCGGACATCCATCTCGCAGAAATACAATGTGCTGGCCAAGGTCATCCCGCTGGAGATGACGCTGGACCATGCGGATGCTTACGGCCTGCAGACCTTGCCCCAGAGTCAGATGACCTTGCGGATCACCCATGAAGGAAAGCCGCTGAGTCAGGCACAGTGGGATGCGATGCCCCTGCCGGAAATTTACTGTGCGCAGGATGTCGAGTTCGAAGTGCGCAAAGGAAAAGAAGTCTCCACTTTTGAGATCACGATGAAGTATCAGGATGGGGAACGCGCACGCACCTATGTCGGAGACCTGGATCTGAAGATCCGCGCCGAGGCAGACATGGTCGATTATACCGCGGAAGGAACGCTGGACAGTCAGCTGACCATCACGGATGACCGCTCCCTGCTTGATCGGACGATCGATTTCCTGAAGGAATATTGGATGTGGATGATCGGCATATGGGTCATCTTCTGCATGCTCATGAAATTCAGAGGACCGACCGGATTAGGCAAGAAAAAGCTCTCGCCTAATGTGGAGATGACGAAATATGAGGATAAGACGCTCAGCTCCCGCGATCCCAAACGGTATGCGGCACCCAGAGAGGTCAAGATAGAACCATTGTCTGTCTTGCCGATCCTGCCGATCACGGTGCGCAGGCGGATCACCATCCGGCATCCGAAATGTTCGCAGAGCGCGCCGTCCCTGCGGGTGAAATCATCAGGAAGAGGATTGATCCTGCTCAATCCTAAGGATTTTGACAATAAGAAGAACAAGAATCTCTGCGAAGGACTGGAGCGGCTGTCCAGACGTAAGGAGCTGCAGCTCGGTCAGCAGATCATGTACAGCTGCAAGACGACGAAAAACAGAGGAAGCGGGCTGGCGAGCACGAAAAGCAGCTTCATCTTCCGCTTCAAGCGCAATAAGTCATAAGAGGAGGGAATGGATATGGCAAAACACAATGATAACCGGCTGGCGCCGACGCTGCTCGTAGGACTGGGCGGCCAGGGATGCAAGATCGTCGCGATGGTCTCCCGGCTGGCGAATGAAGAACAGAAGAAGTATCTGAGCTTTGTGGCTTTTGATACGGATGTCAATGAACTGCGGACCATCCGGCGGGACTATCCGGATGTGCGCACGGTGCAGACCTCATCCCGGCTGACGGTCGGCGAATACCTGTACAATGATGAGAACGCGAAGAACAACTGGTTCCCCATCAACAACATCCTGAACCGCAAGACACCCAGCGAGGGTGCTGGGCAGGTGCGTGCCATCTCGCGTCTGGTCATGGATACGGCCATCCGCAGCGGCGATCTGGAACCGCTGCACGAAGCGATCGATAATCTGTACAAGCTCACCAGCGAGGAATCGACCCAAGCGACACGCATCGTCATCATCAGCTCACTGGCCGGCGGTACCGGAAGCGGCCTGATCCTGCCGGTATCCATGTATATCAAGAACTATCTCGTGACCATGAACAACCGCAGCGCGTCAGTGATCCGCGGATTCTTCCTGCTTCCGGAAGTGATGCATTCGGTCATCAAGTCCGAGTCAGAGCGCAACAATCTGTATTGCAATGCCTATGCGACATTGCGCGAGATCGACGCGTTCATGCAGAAGGCGTTCGGTACGCTGGACAAGCGCTATGATGATCTGCGCTTTGAGGTGCCGAAGGCCGGCAGCCCGGATGAAGTCGATGTCTATGATGAAGCGCCATTTGACTTCTGCTTCCTGTTCTCTCGGGACAACATCGAGAGCGAGAAGATGAAATCCAAGGATGACTTGCTCGCCCATGCGGCCAACTGCATCTATGCACAGTCGATCGGTCCGACCAATTCCCGTCAGAACTCTTCAGAGGATAATACGATCCGTGAGCGCGTGAAGTCGCATGGCCGCAACAACTACTGCGGCGCGGGCGCATCCACCCTCGTTTACCCTTATCAGGATGTGCGTGATTATATCGCGCTGAACTGGGCCCGGGATGCGGTGTCCAGAGAATGGCTCGTCATCGATGATGAATACCGCGAAGTGATGATGGATGCCAATGAAGCACGCAGCCGCGGCGTCGTCTCCGCAGCGCCGAAACGCGGCCGCCATTATATCAATTCGATCCGCAACAAAGCGAAGAATGAAGACGGATTTGCCAAGGCGATCATTCGGGAGACCAATGTCTATGATGAGTCCGGCATGATCATCGAGGAATCCAAGTGGGAACGTTATCTGGGCGCCCTGACTCGTTATGTCGATGATACGGTGCAGCAGTCTTTCACCGATCTGGATACGGCCAAGGAAGATCTCGATGCCCGCATCAATGAACTGGAATCTGGTGAAGAAAACAAAGACGCGCCGGAAGAAGGCTTCACCGACGCCTTGAAGCTGCTCATGCGTTATCGGTTCATGGCCGAGGAACGCACAGAGGAGCAGGGCCGTTCCCTGGCGTTCGATCTGTTCTCCTCTTCACGCAAACCGGTGCGTTCGGTCAATCTGAACGCTTTCCACAATCTGGAGAGCAACCTGATGAGCGGCGCCGGCAAGATGATCCATCCTAACGCTGTGCGTTATTTCCTGTATAATGCGGAAGAAGAGCTGATCAAGGCCTTGAACACGGAAGAGCGCTCGGTATCTGAGCAGAAAGAATATTGGGAAAACTTTGACAGCCGCCTGTTCCAGAATGATGACAAGAAGCGGGCCAGCACGGACGCACAGTCTTACATCAATGCCAATATCCGGCCGAATTCCCGCACCATCAAGGGACTGGCGCATACGATGCTGCGCAAGCATGAGGATCAGGATGCTCGCAACATGCTGCTGGAAAGCTTCCGCGACATGGAAAACAGCATCCAGGAGTTCATCACGAGCAATACGCGCATGATCATCTACCGCGAGGCGCTGGAATATGTGCGCAAGCTCTCTGACGCTTTTGAGGTATTCTACAACACCTTTGCCGGCGATGTGCATAAGATCAATCATGGCATCGAATCCATCGGCAAGAAATATGAGATCGACAGCGATCAGCCGGTGCGCTATGTGTGCGCGACCAAGGAATGTCTGGATGCGCTGAACAGGAAGTCCGTCAATACGACCGGTACTTTCGAACTGCCAGGCGATCTGTGCGCGTCCATCTTTGAGAAGGTCCGCTCCTATGCGGTGCTGAAGGAGAAAGGCGAGATCACGGCGGAAAAGAGCAGGCATATGGATGAAGATGCCGGCAGCCGCTATTTCCAGGATATGTTTGAAGACACGATCATGGGCTTCTGGAAACAGACCGTATCCGAGAACTGTGATACCATCATCGATATGGACATCATCGAGGCCATCGAGAAGGAAGCAGAGATCCTGGATGACGCGTTTGAGCCGAGGGAAAAGCTGCATGCCGTGCATTCGGTCATCGCGGCAGCCAAGAACCTGGCATTGCCGTTCATCGATGCGCCGAAGGGCTTCCAGCCGCGCATCATCGATTCCTGCTGCTTCAATGAAGCTTTGCTCAAGACAGAATATGATGACCGCACCAGGCTGATCACCGAAGAGCTGATCGACTTTGGCGGAGTGACCAGCGATCTGACACCGAAAAACGAAGTCGTGTTCTTCCGGTCCATCTACAACCTGAAGGCACAGGATTTCAAGCGGTTCTCTCCGCCGGTCAAGTCTGAGACGATCGATCAGAAGGCGGGCAATTATTTCACGGCATATTATGACTGTGTCAATCAGGTGAAGCCGGACTCGAAAGAGACCGATATCGTGACGCCGCATATCCATAAGAACTGGCATCTGATCTCTTATCTGCCTGACCTCAATGAAAGCTATCAGAAAGAACTGGAATCCCGCATCTGCAAGGCATTCGTGAACGGGCTGCTGTTCCGCAAGATCATCTATCGTCCGAAGAACAAATCCGGAAAAGAATATCTGTATGAGATGACATTTGCGGAGTCCGCAAATTCTCAGTATCAGAATCTGTGTGAGCTGACCGTGTCCAATGGCACACAGTGCGACCGGCTGTATGAGGTGTTTGACGCCATGATCATCAATCCGCTGGCAGTACAGGCGATCCTGGAGGACAGCGCCGCGGATATCCAGCGCCAGGAGAAGAACAAGATCAGGGTCAGAGAATCTGAGCTGATCCGCAGTCTGAACCGGTTCCGTCTGGCGGAATTCAGCGAAAGCGTGCGCAGCGTGTTCGAACTGCCGCTGCTGTACAAGTGCTCCTGCCCGAGCAAGAGCTATTTCCACGGCTGGACCGATACGATGATCAGCTGCATCTTCGAGATCCTCAGAAACTATGTGGAACACTTTGAAAATGAGGAAGATGTGGATGATGAATATGGCAAGATCCTGTTCCGCCAGTTTGAGCTGTTCATGAACAACCTGCCGGAGATCGAAGGCTATGGTTCTGGTTATGAGGGCATCGCGGTCGATGCGCTGACCAGCCAGATCCAGAGCGCGGTCGTGCTTGAGCTGCGCAAGATCGGCAATGAAGCCGCCCATGATCTGGCCGAACAGATGAAAGATACGTATTATCACCAGGCGATCGCCAGTGCCAGAAAGCACAGTGAGAACTTCGAGGGCACATTTGTCCGCGAAGCAGGATCGGAAAAGGGAGCGTCTGTGAATCAGTAGAAGGAGGGATGAGACATGTTTACAGTCGTGGCAGTCGATGCAAAGCTCGAACCGCTGCTGAAAGACTATCTGCCCCTCTATGAGACTGCGCGGGAAGAACAGATCCGCATGATCCGCTGGAACCGCCAGGGCGGCAGCGTGCAGACAGCGCTGCCGCAGCTGGAAGAACAGGTGCAGGAACAAAATGAATGGCGCATCCTGCTGGTGGGCGATGAGGATGTCATCAGGACCCGCAATCCGTTCGATATCGCCAGAAGCGATCAAGCGGCGGATTATGCGCGCTGTGCCCAGATGCTGGGCCATATCCCGCCTTGGATCACGTTCCATGAGGAAGAAGGCGGCTTATCCTCGCAGATCGATATGCCGCAGGAACAGGAGCGGGAAGAGCGCCGGTTCACCGATCCTGATCAGATCTTTCTGCTGGCGGTGACGCAGGAACGTCAGGACATCAAGAAGATGCGCAGCATACGCAATGAGGATGCGGTCGATCCGGAATTCTGGAATCGCTGCAATTATCCGGCCAACTGCCGCTTTCTCAAGATGAACCTGCTCAGGAAGCACAATATCGTGACGCCGGGCGCGCGCATGGAGCTGGCCATGGGCATCCATACGCTGGCATTCAACGAGATCCCCTCCAGCGATCTGCAGGCTTATGAGCTGTATAATCTGATCATCGAGCTGAATGAGGAGGCAGAATATGCCGGATTCAGCGAGTATTACAGCCGTCTGCAGGCTGTGGAGCTGCGGCTGCAGCGCGCCCGCGAGTTCATCAACCGGGTCAGAGAGAAAAATGCCGCACAGGAAAAGCCCAAGATCCACAACAGCATCGATGTCGAGGTCTATCAGGATCAGCCTGGCAGCCTGACCGTATCCAAGAAGGGCTTTACGCTGGTGAAGGACAGGCCGAAGCTGGATGAACAGCTGTGGAAACAGCGGCGTGACGAAGTGGATAAACAGTTGAAGAGCTATCTGAAGCAGCCCAGGCGCGCGCTGAAGAAGGCGGCGAGGGAAGCCCGCCGCAAAGGGGTGTTCGAAACAGAGAAAAACGGACATTCAGTCTATCTCGATGAATTTCAGCTGGAGGAGCTGCATGAGGATGTGGACCGTCTGGAACTGGAAATGGCACAATGCGAGACCACGGATATCCTGAACGCAGAAGCATTCCGTGAGGAACAGGACGAGGCGCAGCGCGAGGTGCGCCGCATCATGCGCCGCCGCAGCGGCTTTGCGCTTACGCTGGGCACGGTGCTGTTTGCTCTTTTCCTGTATGCACTGGGACTTGTTCCTTTCGTGATGGCCGCATCGCGCCTGCATCTGCTTCCTGAAAGCCTCATGGTCAGCGGCGTGCTGATCTTGACGGTGGCCGTCGCTGCGCTTTTTGCGCTGATCTATAACCGGCATCTGCTCATGGTGGCCATCGGGAAGTTCAATGAGGTCATGCGCAGCATCGTCAAGCGGGTGCAGGACAGCAGCCGACAGTACGCGGAATACCTGAGCGCGCTCTCTTCTTTCATGAAGGGAAAGTCTCTGCTTTATCAGCTCATGCACGGCGATGAATCGCTCGATGAGAATGAAAAGCTGCTGCGGATGCATGTTCACCGGCTGAAGGAATGTCAGCGTCAGCTGGAAGAATGGTGCAGACCGCTGGACCGCGCGCTCAGCCGGCAATACAGCCAGGACAGCGTACGCGGCTTTGACTACATGAAGGAAGATCCTAAGACATCATTGTATTATGTATATCAGCGCGGTGAGCAGACATACCCGGTCCACCTCAATGAGGATGCGGAATACTTGTCTTCTCCGTTCTCCTTCATCGAGCAGATGATCATCCGGAAGGAGGCGGAATCATGAGGCAGGTCCTGTTGTTCGGTTTGTTTCTGGCCGGCATCTATGGCGTGTTCTTCCTGTTGTTCAGATGGGAGAACAGGCAGAATCTCGACCGGGAGCTGCGGGCCTATCAGTTTGCGGCGCCTCTGCTTGCGTTCGTCTATGCGCTGGTGCTGAATGTATTCCTCGATGACATCAGCACGCTGGTGCTGCGCTTCCTGCAGTGGCTGGCTTCGATGGCGCCGTTTTTGGAATTTCTGACTTCGGCAGCATCGGGATTCTTCATGATCCTGATGAACGTGCTGCTGATGATCGGCTTCATCCTGATCAAGCGGATATTCCTGCCGCTGTTCGTGAAGCTGTGGAGCAGATACGTCCCTTTGTTCGATTACACCTCCGGGATGTGTTATGAATGGGAGGAGGAGCGGACCCGCTGGGTGCTGAAGGATCAGTATGGCGATATGCGCCGTGTGCTCAAATGGATGCGCAGCGGCGGGTGCATCGTTTCCTTCGGCCTGTTCGCCCTCATCCTTTACATCAACGAGCCTGGCATCTGGCAGGTGCCGTTCTATCCGGTGCTCGGGCTGATGGTGCTTGCTGAGATCGTCTATTTCATGGACGGGCTGACTGCAAGCGAAGCGAGGACACAAGTCGGCGGCGAAGATGAAGTGAGCCTGTTTCGGGCAAACTATGCCCGTTTGCGCGTCGTGCTGGGCCGCATCTTCCCTGAGGCGATGCTCAATGGCGGCGCCAGGGAAAAGGGGCTGAATCATAAAGATGGTTCCCAGGATTATCTGGAGACGCTCATGGCCAGCGAAGATCATCTGCGCAAGCTGTGCGGAACATATTTTCAGCAGCTGGTGAAAAAGGGATATCCGGTGGATTCTCAGTATGTGGATGCCACGCTGCATATCCTCAATCACCAGAGCGTGCTGTTCTCCACCCCATTCTATCGCGACCTGACGGTCTATCTGTTCTTCGCGATCAACCGGGCATTGATGTCGCATGAACGGGTGCTCATCATCTGCGGCCGCGACGCCATCATCGACGATGTGATCGAGTGGGTCAAGGACGCGGTGGTGGAAGTGAGCCATCTGCCGTTCTTATGGAATGTCGGCGTGCTGAAGGCACAGGCCTCTGCGCCGGATGTCGGCATCCTGTCAATCTCGCAGATCTTTGACCTGAGCCTGCATGAAAGCAATAAAGCGTTCTTTGCGGATGTGACCCATGTGGTGCTGCTGGAGCCTTCGCGTATCGTAGCGACAGCGCAGACGGCGCTGTATATGCTGGCGCGCAAGCTGAATGAGGGCACGCAGTTCAGCATCTTTGACAAAAACAGCGATGGTTTGGTCGATGCGCTCTCTCATATCCTGAAGACGAGCATCATCGAGGTCAACGCGACCAAGTCGGGCGCTTCCTCATCACAGTTTGTGATGTGGGATGCCGACGCTCGCAATATGCACCATAAGCTGTTCCCAGGCGTGGCGCGTTATCTGGGCGTCGGCAGCGAAGTGGCGATGGTCTCGTTGAAATACGGCGTGCGCAAAGTCAGCTGGTACGCCTATGACAGCTTCCCGGTCGTAGACATGAAGTGGATCGCCGGACAGTATTATCCGCTCATCTGTGATTACACCGGCATTCCATTTAAGCAGCATCGCATCGGCGAGGTGCTGGAGTTTGTCCCGAACCTCTGGGGCGCGGCGCAAAGCCGTGAGGCATGCGTGGTCGTAGAGGATGAGTATCATAACCTCTTCGAGATGGCCAGACAGTTCTTCACCCGCGGCCGTGATCAGTCGTTCGTCCATGTGATCGCGCCGCAGTATCTGCTTCGAGAGTACATGAACGACAATGCGGAGATCTTCATCCGTGACCCGAAGGCCATTCCATCCTTTGCCCCGGATTTTGCCCGCACACCGCGCAATGTGGTGCTCGAGCTGATCATGCGCATGGTCATCTCTCCGGTGCGCATCGAAGAAGTGCGCACACAGCTGGAACTGTTGTTCGGTGAGGTGGAAAATATCCCGGCTTTCCTGGGCGAGCAGATCCGTCTGTATTTCATCCCGGATGGTGTCGATGAGGACCTGAGCCGTCTGATCCAGATGAAGCAGGTCGGCTTATACGATGAGATCACCATGGATGAGGAGTTCCATACGGAGCTGTATATCGATGATCAGCGCTTCATCGACACGTATCTGAGCGATCTGCACAATGCCGGCTATGTGGCAGAGGATGAGCAGGATATGCACTTCCTGGGCGCCAATCTGCTGGGTCAGATCTGCCAGATGTATCTGCCTGGACAGTTCATCACGATCGCGGGCAAGTATTATGAGGTGATCCGCATCAATCAGGAAAAGGGCGTCGTCCTGCGCAGGGCTGCCGATCATATCCATGGCCGCATCTCTTACCGCCAGATCCGCAGCTATACGCTGAAGGAGAGCGGCGCAGAGACAAAGACGGTCGTGCATGACGGCATCGAGGTCACTTCGGCGGCGATGAACATGACGGCCGATACGGCAGGTTTCCTGGAGATGCACGGGCATCATGACATGGTCAATGCCAGAAGGGTGCTTCTCGATGATGTGCCGCGCCGCAGCTATGTGCGCAAGACCGTGCTCAGGCTGAAGCTGCCGAAGATCAGTGAAGCAGTGCGTGTCACGCTGTGCATGCTGCTCAATGAGATCTTCCGCACGGTCTATCCGGATAACTGTGATTACCTGAGCGCGTCGACGGCATTGACGCCTGAGGAACAGGAACAGCTGGAGGGCATCGTGCATCCGTTGACGGGCGATATCGATCCGGAAAGCATCTATATCTTGGAAGACAGCCAGCTCGATCTGGGCATGATCATCTCGATCGAGCGCAACCTGGAGCGCATCTTGGAGATCGTCTGCGATTATCTCGACTGGCATCTGGAGCGGCTGACCCGTCCGGATGAGACGATACAGCAAGAAGAGGAACAGGAAGTCCCGCTGCCGATCCCGCCCAATACGCCGAAAAATGCCAGACAGCGTCTGTCCTATCGCTTCAAGCGCTGGCTGAAGCGCATCTTCAGACGGAAGAAAAAGGAAAATGTGCAGATGGATGAAACGGCAGGGCCACAGCCGGAGAGCACGGAAGAAAGCGGACAGGAGGAAACGCCGCAGCCACAGCCGAACGCGTATGCGAAGTCACACTATCTGTTGTTTGGCCGGGAGGAGATGCTGTCCTGTCTGGATCTGGAAGAGACATGGACGTATCTGAAGACGTTCGGCTTTGACCACAACATTCTGAAGGAGGCCAGGGAGAATATCCATGCGGCCAAACGGAATGATTTCAATCCTGATGATGCGCATCGCTGTGATTTCTGTGCCCGCAGCCTCGCTGATGTGGATTATGAGGTGCTCGCGGACGGACGTGAGCGCTGCCCGGAATGCAGCCGGACAGCCGTGCATACCGTAGAGGAGTTCAGACACATCTACGATATCACCATTCAGAATTATGAAGCCTTCTTCGGCGTGCGGATCACTGCAGCCATCAAGCTGGAGATGGTCGATGCCAATACGCTGCATCGCAAGCTGGGCAAGAGCTTCGTGCCAAGCGCCGGCTACAGCAACAGAGTGCTCGGCGTCGCGATCCGTGACCGCCATGGCAATTACACGATCTATGTGGAAAACGGCGCGCCGCGCAATGCCTTCATCGCCACCCTCGTTCATGAGCTGACCCACATCTGGCAGTACACGACATGGAACGAGAAAGAGCTGATGGCCAGATATGGCGGAGACCTGATGCCCGCCGTATACGAGGGCATGGCCAAATGGGTAGAGATCCAGTATATGTTGTTGATCGGAGAACAAGCCCACGCCAGACGCGAAGAGCTCATCACCAGAGCAAGAGACGACGAATACGGCAGAGGCTTCCTCTACTACATCACCAGATACCCCCTCAGCACTACCCAAAGCACGCTGAGGACACCATTCGAACATATACACGAACCACTCAAATGATAAACAAAGAGGATACCAATACCAAGAAAAGGTAAAGGTATCCTTTTTCATGTGAAGAAAGATTAAGAAAAGCATAGAAAGCGATTACATTTCGTGCGAATTAGATTGCAATTGGTGTAAGTACTATTGTTTGCAAGTAAAGATTTTTATATTATGAAATTAATTAGGGGGGTAATTATGGCGGAATTATTACGGGAAGTATTATGACTTTGACATGATTATAAAATATTTGGAGGTAAATATGAGTGTAATTAGCAAATTGAAAGATCGGCAAAACAATGGTTTTCATTTAAAAGAAAGGAGTGCGGAGGAGAAAACAGAAGATATCATAAGTTTTGTGGAAAAAAATCTAGAAGAATGGTGTAGAGATGCCATGCGTATGAGCAACAACAATAAAAAGAACATTAATAAAGAATATTACACAGTAAAGATTAGAAAAAATTTGCCTTATGGAATCTCAGTAGATGGAGGAGAAAAAGTTGGGATTTATAAATATGGAATAATTCATAAAAAAATAGAATATATAAATGAATATTACTATTTGCAAATTTATTTTGATTGTACAAAAGTTGACAGTTTTGGTAAAATACAATGTTATACTTCAGAAGAATATGAGAATTTGAAGTATAAATTAACAAACAGTTTAAATGACGATAAATGGGGGTTTAAAGAAGTAGTGATTCAAGAGTACTCACGATATAAAAAGTATGAACCTGTTTATGATTCAATTCATACATGGAAAGAAGTGGGCAAAAAATATTTGTATGATTATACTCCTATGGTAATAAAATTAAAGTTTTGATAAATAATAAAAATATATATTAGTTACCGTGTTATGCTTATTTAAGGGCAAGGTCAAAATCGCCTTGCCCTTGAAGTTATTTTTCATAAAGTTTAACCATCAAAAAATGGTGATTCAGCGTTTTGAATAATGTATTAATTGTCCAAAATCATAGTATTTTTTACACTTTGTAAAATTGTTCTAGCGATTTAAAAATTATTTTGATTCAATCATTGGTAAAGCTTTTTATAAAGATATATAAAATGATTTATTTGCAAATGTCAAAAAGAAAATTAAATGGAGGTTTTAAAGTGTGAATAAAAATGCGTAAAAAAGGCCGACTTAAAAACAAGTAGTAAAAAATATCAAAAAATTTTATCAGTTGA
>UQPV01000011.1 GCA_900543035.1 uncultured Solobacterium sp. | reverse complement strand
GGCGTCATAAAGATGACAACGAAATTCATAGGTAAGGCTCAGCCGATCATGCCTTATCGTGCGTACATTAGGATTTTTACGGAGATAACAGATCTCCTCATCGGTATATATCTTTGCCATATCAACACTTCAGCACCATAAGAAAAAGTGGCACCTGAAAGGCGCCAGCACTGTCAAGGTGCTGTCCTCCTTACGGGTACCACTTTACTGCCGGTCTTTCTTGCGACCTTTTTGTTTGCAGTTGCCGCCCTTGCGAAAATGTTTTTAGCTTTGGTTTGGTCTTCGCTTTCAACATATTCGATTTCGGGAAGCTCTTCATACAAAGAGGTTGCCAAAACAGCCGTTGCTGCATCATTACCAAGATATAACCTCTTATAATGACCAGTGTGACAGTTTCCGCATCTCGCTCCTATTTTGAGGATTTTCGCCTTAATGACCTTGATATAGTTTTCCTTGCCGCAATCGCAAGGCAGATTATGAATCTCATTTTCGGCAACGATTGCTCCACAGATCGGGCAGAGATAGAACACTTCTTTCTTTCCGTCGGTTTCGTCCTCAATGTCATCATCTTCAATATCGGCATTATCATCGGCATCGGGATAGTAATATTCGACTTCTTCCTCGAGCTTGCTTGCCTGAACCAATCTACGACTTTCAATTTTGCCGACCAGTGCAATTCTTCCGCAATCATCACAAACGGCCGCTTCAAATACAGCAGATTCCTTGCCGTTCTCCCAATAGGTTCTTTGGCGGTTCAAGAACAACCGCTTATCTCCATTCAGAGTAATATAACAACCTTCGAGGCTACGGATAAAGAAGTGATACCTTGCATCAATCAAGGATTTTTTGTTCTTTTGTGCGCGAGTGCAAAGCGAAATGAACGCAATTGCACCATCCATGTTAACAGATAACTTTTCACCGATCTCAGACAACTCGCAAATACCGCCTGGGCGGAGGCGCAATGCATGGTATAGATCAGAGGTCAGCAAGAAATCATACAGAAGCTCTTTTTCGTCAGTTGCTTTATCAACATTAAATCCGTAATCATTCAGAACCTGCCACACAAAATTTTCGCCATCCGCTAACTTTTCATATAACTCGTTTGGATATTTTTTTATCGTGGCATTAGGAACATACGGCTCTCGTTCGGCTCTGATAATATACCTCTTGTCAAAGCTTACACCACAGAGGTTTTCTGCAAATGTGATAATATCATCGTCTACGCTGCTATCACTACCCAAAGTAGCGCTCGTTAGGATAAAGCGTGTATCCTTGGTAGCCGAAATTCTTGCTTTTAATCTACGAAGAAGGATCGAAGTTTCGATACCTGTTGCTCCTGTGTAAATATGTGCTTCGTCCAAAACAACAAATCTAAAATCCGCATTTGAGAAAAGCACATCATCCTTCGGACGCAACAGCAAATGTTCGAGCATCGCATAGTTGGTAAACAAGATGTTCGGAGGATTCTTCTTCATCTCGTCACGAGATAGAATTTCGTTAGGCAATCTGTGGCGAAGCTCAGGCACTTTTTCTTTTGCGAACATAGCTTCATATACGGCAATAGCACTTTCTTCATCATTTTCTGTGCCGCCATTATATGCGCCGAAGGTTATATCAGGATAGCACATCAAGATCTCCCTGATATTCTTCATTTGGTCGTTTGCGAGAGCATTCATCGGATAAATGAATAATGCACGAACACCTTTGCCGAGCGTACCTTGCTCCTTTTCTCGTAACAGTTCATTTAATACGGGAATTAAGAAGCAGTTCGTTTTACCACTACCTGTACCGGTAGAAACAACTGCGTTATTTCCACCAACGATAGCACGAATTGCTTTTTCCTGATGCAGATACAAGTTACGAGTTATCGGAAGTTTGTGCTTATGTAACTTATCGTTCGGCTTGCCTGCTTCAAGCTCTCTGAACAGCGGAGAAAGAGGACAATCTGCATCCTCAATCATTTCTTCGATTGATTTGCCGCTCTTAAATACATCTTTAATTTCAAGCAATGGGCCGCGAGCAATATTCGCCCTTAACTCTTTTACAAACTGCTCTTGTAAAGAAGGATTCGCAAACGCATGCGTTGTCGCTATGTAGTCTATAAATTCTTCTTTTATGTTTGATGATGCTTTAGCCGGATTGAACATTCTATTTCACCTCCTCGGTGCTAAAGAGGAAATAATCAATTCCTCTCGTATTTCTATTAAAATTGCTAATTCTGTTTTTGGTGTCAAGAGTGAATTCACCTAAGAAGTCGTCCATATCGTCGGAATTAACACCGGCAACGATGAAACAAGAATTTTCGCTCCTGAGTTCGAGTCTTATTGGATTGATATCATCGTATGTTCCTTCGCTGTTTGCCATGGTGTTCAAATAGGTTTTCCAACCATCACGATTGATAATATAGGCACTTCCAGTATAATAATGACAGCCGTCAAACTCTCCTATATACCAAAGGTGATCCACATAGAAGGGCTTGATTTCCTCATACGAAGCCTTGCCTGTTAGCATTACCTTTTCAAAGCGCAGACTTTTGCCCTTGAAGCGAATCTTGTTGATATCGCCAAACACCACTTGTTGCTCGAATAAGCGGAGAGGCTTTTCGATAAATCCAACTCGCTTCATCAAATCAACGGTAACATCATAAATACCTATTTCAAGCTCAGCTAATGAGAAGTATCTACTCTTATAGTTTTCATCGATGGTTTCGCTGACATCGAAGCTATGCTTTACTGTATCATTCTCACAGAAAGAGATTCTGAATTTTGGCGTGGAATCGCCAACAAAAGATTTGCCCACATCCCACAGCATCTCTTTTCCGCTTATTACAAAAGGCGAGAATTTGAGTTTTTCCTTCAAGCAAACTGTTAAGATAGGAATAACAGCGATATCCTCAACTTTTACGAATACGATAATTTCATTCCTACCATCTTGCAGCATAGACCAGAGAGTTTCGCCAAGCTTAAATGAATTGAATGCTGCGCTGTCGGACAAAACAGTGTTGTTATCCAAGAACACTTGGTATCCCATTTCTGTAGGCAAATCAATAATAAGCTCTGCTGAATTGGAATAATTCCTATACCACAAATCCTCTCCGTACTGCGATGAAAATTCGCTATCGCCAAATTTCCATCTTAACACGGGCGGAGAAAGAACGATATCGCCATCATCAAACGGAATCACAGCATTGCCTTGGTTGATATCAAACGATATGATTTTATCGTATTTTTCCGTATGGAAGCGCACTGTACCAATGTTTTCCTTATCAAAATACAGCTTTTTATCGTAGGTAATGCTTATGCTGTTAAACTTTACAACATTGTAGGACGCTTCAATTTTGTTATCCGCATAGCTGAAAATATTGATTTTCTGCGGTTCGCACACATTGAGCAGTTCCGTGATGAAAAAGGTTTTATATCCTTCGCTTTCTTCGCAAGTGAACGCACTCAGTTTAAAGTCGGTAGATTCATAATGTACGCCGTATTTAGATATATCAATATCCGACTTTACGACAACTTGCAAATCACCATCGATGACGATAAATTCCTCGCCGTCGTGTATAAACTTTGTATTATTCTTTCGATCTGCGGTAATTCTTATGTTGCGTTTCTGTTTTTCAACTACGAAGAAAACCGTTCGCTTCGAACTTTGTAACAGTTCACCCTCTTGTGCCTGAAGAATATACAAATTTGGTTCACCTGAAACTTTTTTTATACTTTCGGGATGTGCCGAGAACTCCTCTAATTTAGGCGCGAACAATATGTAGTTTCCGGGAAGACATTCCTCTTGCAGGATTTCCCTATGATCTCTAAAGACAACATACTCTCGAAACAAGCTTGTCTTTGAGTTGTAAATGACATCTCCGCAATGCACGATCTCCAAGATGCAATCTATTATGCCATCCTCAAAAACGAGATTGTCTGCGAACAAAGACAGTTCCTTTGTTGCCATGGTAAGACCCGAACCGAATGTGTACATTTCTCTTTGGTCAACAAGCTCTCCGTTACGATAAATATTCAGAAGAGGCATATCGTAAAAATTGTTTTTCAGACGAATACTTGGTATTGTCAAAATAGCTTGTTTGCCGTTATAGCTATATTTAGGCCGAATCGTTGAGTAATCGGTTATTGCTCGTTCATATGATTTTCTCTTGGGTTTGGCAACGCCAAAGCTTTTTTCTTTTTCCGTCCACCAATCACGAACAAGGATATTATAATATCGGTCGTTATCAAGGATTTCTCCACCAAACACCCTGTCCAACAAGGAGATTGTGCCTTCGATATACTTGACCATTTCTTCCGGACTGTCGATTGCCATTCGCTTGATTCCGGCACGCAAAGAATATACGCCACTACCAAGCTTGAGGTCATCCTCCAAAGATTTCTCATAAGAGAAGGTTCTCTTAAGCTCCTCAGCAACGAGAGCAAATGTGTCATCGTTCTTCGTATATGTAAAATTCATATCCTCGGAATACAGATTCCAACACAATTCCAAAAAGGATTCCGTAGAGTTGAGCGGAGCGAATGCGTGCGCTAAAATAGTGGCGTAATAGCGTTTCGTACAACCTGACAAATACATGATTTTGCCACGTTTTCCGAGCCTGTCAATTACACTCGTGAGATATGTATATATTTTCTGTGAGCCATACGAGCCGATCAACTTTTTATAGATACAATCCCAAAAGGTATCCTCTTCTGACTTCCAAGTTTTTACGGCATTCACCATAGCAACAAAGACGAGTTCATCATATCCTTGCGATATGCTGTTCCCCCAACCGCCATCATAGTTGCGAAGCAAGCAGCCTGTAAAGTCATATACACGCGCTAATTCCTCGTCGGAAAACACATAGTTACCGACAAAAGTTTCATTCATTGCTTCGCTTATCTTTGGTAACAACTCTTTCACGAGATCCTCCTAATAATGATTGTTATTCTGCTGCGTTACCTTCTTTTATCCACGCATCGACCTCGGATATCTTAAACTTCCAAAGTCTACCGACCTTTGATGCAGGCATTTCACGCTTTGCAATCCAAGTTAGGACGGTATCACGACTGACTCCAAGATGCTCCATAATTTCTTTAAGAGAACACCATCTTTCTGCTTCGTTGTTCATACGAACCTCCTTCGACATAAAGGTATAAAAATCTACTTTATTATACAATATTTTTGGCGTTCTGTCAATCTATTACAGTTGTTTATTGTGGTTTTATAATGGTTAACAATCGAGTAGAGACTAATCACTAGTCCCTCTCACACCACCGTACGTGCCGTTCGGCATACGGCGGTTCAATTCAAATAATAATCTACACAACTGATGAGTCCTCGCTTTGCGAGGATTTCTTTTGTTATTCGACGTAATCCTGCTGTCTTTGCTACAGCCTGATAATGGTCTCCGAATGCGACACTTTGTCTTGCCATCCATTCCGGTACTCCCAGTTTCCGTAATCCCCACATTCGCTTTGTTCGCACCTTCCATTGCTTCCAGATGATGATTCGCATGCGGGTTCGTATCCATCCATCGATTTTGACCAATGTGTTCTTCATGCTCCCGATTCGAAAATAGTTTATCCATCCTCGTATCACCCAGTTCAGTCTTTGGATGCGATAGGTCATATCTACTGACCATTTTCTTTTCGTCCATCTCTTGATTTCTCTTTGAAACTTCTTCACTGATTCCTGGTGAGGTCTGGCTTTCCATCCCTCTTTATCTTTCCAGAATCCAAAACCGAGGTATTTCAACTTGCCTGGTTTCGTCACCTTTGTCTTGGTCATATTTACCTTCAGTCCTAACTTCTTTTCGATCCAGCGGGTAATCGTATGCATCACTCGATTCGCAGCTGCACTGCTTCTTACTGTAATGACACAGTCATCCGCATATCTTACGAAGTTCAACCCTCTAGTTTCCAATTCTTTATCGAGCTCATTAAGCATGATATTACTCAGTATTGGAGATAGATTTCCACCTTGCGGGGTTCCCTTGGTCGTCTCCTCATACTTCCCTTTTACCATCACTCCCGCATTTAGGTATTTGCGAATCAGTGATTCCGTATCCGGGTCCTGTATCAGTCTGCCCACCAGGGTCATGAGTTTATCCTGCGGTACATTATCGAAGAATTTCTCCAGATCGATATCTACGATATATGTATATCCATCATTGAAATATTCAAGCAGTTCTATAACTGCCTGCTGGGCCCTTCGTCCAGGTCTGAAGCCGTAGCTGTGCTCACTAAAATATGGTTCTACTATAGGCGTCAGCTTCTGTACGATGGCCTGTTCAATGATTCGGTCGACCACTGTCGGGATCCCTAGATTTCGTACCCCTCCATTTGGCTTGGGTATTTCTACTCTTCGCACTGGTTGTGGTTTGTACTTCCTTCTGTGAATTTTATCCCTGATGGTCTCCCAGTTTTCTCTGAGATATTCGTCGATTTCGTCCACGCCGATGCCGTCGATTCCACTTGTCCCTCTATTGGCTTTCACCTTCTTGTAGGCAAGTATCATATTGTCTTGGCTCAGAATTTCCTCTAACAGTTGTGACATCATCGTCTCCTCCTCTCGCTTTGCTTCATGTCCTCTTTTCCTACCTTCTGTGGAAGTTTCATTCCGTTACGTCTTCACTACTTCTTCCTCGTCGGATATGGACATTGACATTTACAAGTGATTCAACACTTTGAATTGTCCGGTCCTTCGCTCCATCCCCATTACAGGGACTTCCTCACTACTACGACCAGAGCTGACTTCTTGTGGCAGACCTTTTTCGACCGGTGGGTACCGTCACTGCTTTTAAAGATATCGGGATTCCACCGTCCACAAGACCTCACGGGATAAGTCGTCAGTCTTTCCTCGTCTACCCACTTGATTTACACATGCGGATTACGGTTGCCTTTTTGGACTTTGTGACTTTCGGCCCACTCATCCTCCGCATGCGCCTTGGTATCAAGTTCCTGTTCGTTAGGCTACGATTTCGCTATCCCTTCTTCTCGCCTACACCTCACGATATAAACCTTGGGAATCGCTTTAAGGTTCGTCGGCAACTACGCCCCGGTGGACTTTCACCACAGACTGACGGCATGCCCGTCATACAGAAAAGATCCATCACAGATTCTATCCGTGATGGATCTTTATTATCCTATTCGGTTTTTGGTTTTCTCCGTTAAGGACATCCCGCTTTCCAAAAGGAATTTTTGCAAATGTGTAATAAGCGCTTGCTCTAAATCGCTTTCATAAAAATCATCATTAGGTGTCAATCCAAGAAATTCCAATACATACGGGTCACGGATAACATCTTCTGGTTTCTTCGCTGGCTCTAATGACTGTATTTCCTCCGCAACTTGCTCTTTATTTTTACTAGATAATAACCTTTCATAAAAGAAGGAATTTATCTGACGCTCAAGTTGCCTTGTACTCCATTGAGATTTTACAGCTTCCTGCATATAAAATTCTCGTGCGTTTTCATTCTCCACTCGCATTAGAAGCCGATAATGCGTCCAACTCAATTCGCTACGCAGTGCGTAGCCATTTGGAAACGTCAAATAAAACTGCCGCATATTTTTCAAATTGGAAACAGTAAATCCTTTCCCAAAATCTTGTGTCATTTGCTTTGACAACTCTTTTAACAAGCCTGTACCATACTCCGCTTTTTCATTTCCGCCTTGTTCTTCAATGATTGATTTTCCTATATTCCAATAGGCTTCAACCATTGTAAAATTAGCTATTTGATAGACTTTATTTCTTGCTGTTACCAATATATTCTTTATTTCTTCATAAAATTTTTGATTCATACACAATATCCTCCATCCAAAACTGTTATATGTAAGACATAAATTGATCTTTTTTATTTAATTTGTAACAATAATGGCAACAGTGCAATTCCCACATCAACACCTTTATCTGCAATCCACTTAATTATCTCTTTTGCATTTTCCCACTTTTTTGACCTTCTCTCTGAAGATTTAACAATTTCTTCCAATTCATCTATTCTACTTAAAATTTCCCTTATTTCAGCATCAGGTAGTGCTGACATATTTTCAATTTCCCTTCTGACAGTGCCAAAAGAAACATTAATATCAACTTTGTTCTCATTTGTATTTGTTATCTGTACCATCGGTACATTTTGAGAAATACATCCTTTTAATGAAGGATACCCTAAAGCTTTAAATGATAACATTTTATTATATATTTGATTTAAATCATGAAATAATTCCGTTCCCGATAATTCATCGTAGAATTTACAATTTTCTTCATATCCATACAAACCATCACTGAATTTAGGAACATATGCATCATATTTTGCAGTTACCTCTTTATATAACTGCTGTTTTGCTATTTCAAATGTTTCTCGATTTGACGAATCAGAAATAGCCTCTTTCAATGATTTCAAATCTTCTTCATACATAGCCTTAAAATCAAACAGAGGATCTTTTTCTATATCTTCCATCATAGCCACTTCCGGCTTTTCTTTAATGACATTTAATTCTGATTTATAGTCAGTTTGATATAATTTATATGAAAGTGTGGAATTTTATTTACTCTTCGCATATTACTCCAAAACTCCTCAACGCATCTTTTATAGCTTCCACTTTCTCCGCTGTTGGATGTTTCAATTCTTCTACCGCATTAGGAGCATCATACATTGGCAAGCCCAAACTTCTCTTTACCTCCGCTATATAAGCAGTATGTACCTTGAAGCCATATTTAGCTTCTATGTACTCCTTTATCATTTTGTAGGTAACTCGCTCTTTCGGCTTGTACGCCTCAGCTCTTTTAGCGATATCATCAAGCGGCACTTTGCCCTCTCCCTCGCCAAACTCCACTTTTACGCTGATTGTGCTGTCAGGTTTTTGTGGGAAAGCAGTACTACTGTCTCTACGCCGCTTGTCTGCGGGAACATGTCTACTGGCTGTACCGATACGGTCTCATAGCCCAGCTCATCAAGGATGCGCAGGTCGCGGGCCAGTGTGCCTGGATCACAGGAAACATACACGATGCGCTGCGGCGCCATGCGGGCAATGTCTTCCAGCACGCTTTTGGCGCAGCCTTTGCGGGGCGGATCGACGCAGATGACATCCGGCTTGCTGCCTTCGGCCGCTAAGCGGTCCGCATAAGCAGCCGCGTCGCTGCAGATGAATTCCAGATTATCAAACGCGTTGCGCGCTGCGTTTTCTTTCGCGTTGCGGATGGCGTCCGGTACGATCTCGATTCCGGTCACCTTTGCCGCATGGCGGGCCAGGAACATGGAGATCGTGCCTACGCCGCAATACAGGTCCAGCACTTGCTCATCACCGCTGAGACCGCAGCATGCCAGCGCCTGCTCATACAGGACGCGCGTCTGGATCGGGTTGACCTGGTAAAATGACTTCGAGGAAATGCGGAAGGTGAAGCCGTCGATCTCATCTTCGATATAAGGACGCCCCGCCAGCAGGATCTCTTTTTCGCCCAGGATGACATTATCCTTGCGCTGGTTGATGTTCTGTACGACGCCTTTGATCTGCGGATGCACCTCCATCAAGGTTTCCGCCAGCTGCTTCCATCTGTCGCTTTTCATTTCCCGGGTAATCAATACGACCATGATCTCATCGCGCGCAAAAGCGTGCTTGATCAATACATGACGCAGCTGTGCCGCCATTTCCTGATCCTCCTGCAGATGCGCGCGGACGGTCCCATACACCTTGTTGATCAGATAGCTCTGGATGCAGCACTCTTCCATATCGACGATATCGTTGCTGTTGATGCGGTAAAAGCCGCTCACGGTTTCTCCCTTGACGATGCCGACAGGGATCTGTGCCTTATTGCGGTAAAAATACGGCGTGTCCATGCCGATCACCGGCAACACTTCCAGATCGAGCCCGGCGATCCTGGTGATGACATCCTGCACCTTCTGCCGCTTGAACGCCAGCTGTTCCGGATAAGACATATGCTGCAGCTGACAGCCGCCGCAGCGCCCGGCTAACGGACAGGGCGGGATGGCGCGCGCTGCCGATTCATCCAGCAGCTCCTCCACCTTGCCAAATCCATAGGTCTTCTTCAGCTTGACTGTACGGATTATCGCCTTTTCTCCCCTGAGCAGTCCCTTCACGAAAAAGGGAAATCCATCCTTCTTGACCACGCCCATGCCGTCATGGGTATAGCTTTCACAGACACCGCTCCACAACTCGTTTTTCTTCATCCCTGCATTCACCCCGTTCACTTGTCCTATTATACACGAAAACGCGGCTGGCCACACAAAAAAAACGCCCCTTCACGCATGCGCGAAGGGGGGAATCGTCTTTACTGTGCGGATCCGTTCATCACGGAATCAGCCAGTTCTTCATCTCTGGCCTGCGTCAGCACATCCATGACGCTTTCGTCGGACGCGCTCGTCTTGGTCAGACAGACATAGACCTGATGATCAGCGGTGTGCTCATCATCGATCTGCGCGTAATTATAGACATTGATGGACAGGTCGTACATCTTTCCGCCGTCATCCTTCTGGGTAAAATAAGTGTCGATCGGCAGGATCTCGGCGATCGCATCATATGCGCTCTGCGCCGTGTTCTGCACGAGCTCCAGATCCACCTCATCCACGATGTCCTCCATATTGATGTTCACACGCAGCGTCGCGCTCTTCAGGTTGACCTCTACGCTTTCCACATAATCGAAGGTCATCGCTTCCTGGACCTGGGTGATCTGCTCTTCGGTGATGGCCGGATTGAGATCTTCTTCTGAGAAGCGCACTCCGGTCACCGGCTCGCCTTGATTCTCCGTGGAAGTCATAACGACGACACCGACAAAGATGGTCGGAATCAGCACAACTGCGGCCGCGATCCACACGAGGATGTGATTCTGCTTTGGTTTGCCGTCTTTTGTTTTCTTGACCTTTTTTTCTTTTCTGCTCATCGCTATCACTCCTGACATGTTCTATTCTACTAGAAAACAGCTGAATTTGCTATCTTTTCTTCAATTCTTCCTGAATCAGGCGGTTGGTCATGGCCGGGTTGGCCTGCCCTTTGCTCGCCTTCATGACCTGGCCGACGAGGAAGCCTACGGCGCGATCCTTGCCGTTCTTGAAGTCCGCGATGGACTGCGGATTGGCATCCAGCACCTGCGTGATCATCGCCAGCAGCGCGCCTTCGTCGCTCATCTGCTTCATGCCCTTTTCCTCGACGACCTTGCGCGGATCTTTGCCCTTCATGATCTCTTCAAAGACGACCTTGGCCTGCTTCCCGCTGATCTCGCCCTTCTCGACCATGTTGATCATCTGCGCGAGCGAGGATGCCTTGCATGGGTTGTCTCTGAGCTTCAGGTTGGCCTTGTTCAGCGCCGCGGTCAGCTCGACGATGACCCAGTTGGCCGCCTTCTTGTAGGCGTCGGTCTCCTTGCATACTTCCTCAAAGAAGTCTGCCAGCTCCCTGGTGGCCACCAGGACGCCCGCATCGTAATCATTGAGGCCGAAATCGCTCATATAGCGCGCCTTGCGCTGATCAGGCAGCTCTTCCAGGTTGTCCTGGATATCCTTTACCCACTGTGCATCCAGGCGGATCGGGAAGATGTTGGGTTCCGGGAAATACTTGTAATCGACGTTGCCTTCCTTCTTGCGCATCATGATGGTCGTCTTCTGCGTCTCATCATAGCGGCGTGTCGCCTGTTCCACCTCTCCGCCGGCTTCCAGGATCGCACGCTGGCGCTCGACCTCAGCGTCGATGGCCTTCTGCACATTGGAGATCGAGTTCAGATTCTTGATCTCTGTCTTTACGCCGAAGGTCTCGCTTCCTTCCGGACGCAGGGAGATATTGACGTCGCAGCGCATGCTGCCCTCTTCCATCTTGACGTCGCTCACGCCCAGATATAACAGGATCATGCGCAGCTTTTCCACATAGGCCGCGGCTTCTTCACCGCTTCGCATATCCGGTTCGCTGACGATCTCCACCAGCGGCGTGCCGGCGCGGTTGAAGTCGATCAGCGTGCCTTCCTGGGTGTGGAACTGCTTGGCCGTATCTTCTTCCATGTGCATGCGGTTCAGCCGGATCTTCTTCTTGCCCTGGGATGTCTCGATCTCCAGCCATCCGCCGCTGCCGATCGGATGGAACTGCTGCGTGATCTGAAAGCCCTTGGGCAGATCAGAGTAATAATAGTTCTTTCGGTCAAAGCGTACGAGCGTGTCGATCTCGCAGTGCAGTGCCGTGGCCGCTTTGATGGCCAGACGGACCGCTTCCTTGTTCACGCAAGGCAGGCAGCCGGGATGACCGAGGTCGATCTCGTTGACGCATGTATTGGCTACTTTTCCAAAGGCCACCGGGGCCCCGGAGAACATCTTGGTCTTTGTCTTCAGCTCGCAGTGGATCTCGATTCCGATGACTGTCTCGTAATTCATGCTTTCACCTCCACCGTGTTGTCCGCAAGTCCGCTCTCTTCTTCGATCGCTTTGCCAATGTTGAACATCGTCACTTCCTCAAATGGACGGCAGGTGATGTTCACGGCGATCGGCAGACCGTCTAAGAAGCCGCTGGGCAGCGTCATGCTCGGGTAACCGCTGAAATTGCCCAGCACCATGTGGTTGTCGGCCACCAGATGCTGTGCCCCCATAGCTTCATCTGCCGCTTCATGCTCCAGCGGCGCGACGCCTGGCGCTGCGCTGGCGATGATGCAGTCACACTCCTGCAGCAGCTCACGGAAATGATCCACGATGAGCCGGCGGATCTTCTGCGCCTTGCGGAACAGCTTGTCCTGGTTCTCGACGAACAGCGAATAGCTGCCGATGATGAAGCGTTTGCGCACATAGGCAGAGAAGCCTTTCGTGCGGGAATGCTTCATGACTTCCTCCACGCTTTCTCCCGGCTCGCGCATGCCGTAGCGGATGCCGTCGAGATTGGAATGATTGGCCGTGGCCTCCGCGTTGGCGATGGTCAGATAGACCGGCAGGACCGTCTCCATCAGCTCCTGCGGCATGCGCACATGGCGGATCTGCGCGCCGCGCGCCTCCAGGCGAGAGAGCAGCGCGTTGAGGTTCTCCTTCACCCGCTCATCGCTGATGGCTTCCTGCACATTGTCGAGCACGCCGATCACTTTGCCGCTGACATCGCTGTCGAGCAGCGCGCGGTATGCTTCCACCGGACGCATGGAGCTCGTCATATCGCGGTCATCGCGGCCTGCGAGCACTTCCAGCATCGTGCAGGCATCCTCCACATTCGTGGTGAAATACCCGACATGATCCAGGCTGGAGGCATAAGGGATGATGCCATAGCGGCTGATGCGGCCGTAAGTCGGCTTCACGCCGATGATGCCGTTGTATGCCGCAGGCTTGCGCACGCTGTCTCCGGTATCCGTACCGATGGAGACTGCCACGGCGCCGGCTGCCACGCTCACGGCGCTGCCGCCGCTTGATCCTCCGGAAATGCGCGCCAGGTCATAAGGATTGCTCACCTTGCCGGTATAGGCGTTCTTGTTGGTGCCGCCCATGCCCAGCTCATCCATGCTCGCCTTGGCGACGATGACGGCGCCGGCCGCCTTCAGCTTCTCCACGATGGCCGCGTCATAAACAGGGACATAGTTGTCCAGGATGCGGCTCGATGCGGTCGTGCGGATGCCGCAGGTACTGATGTTGTCCTTCAGGACGACAGGCATGCCATACAGCGGCGCATCCGCACTGATGTCCTTGAGTCCTTCCAGCTGCTCATCGATATCCACGAACGTGACGATCGCGTTCAGCTGCGGCTGAAGCGCCTTCAGCTTTTCCAGCGCTGTCTCGCAGCGCGTCTTGATCTCCTGTTCCTTCATCGTATCCAGTCTCATCTTACTTCACCACCTTCGGCACATGCACGTGTCCCGCGCGTACGCTGCCCGCGTTGCGCAGCGCCTCTTCCTGCGTCAGGACATGCGTCACCTCATCCTCACGCAGAAAGGACGTCTCTTCTTCAAAGGGATAGACCATCGGCTCTACGCCCTCTGTATCCACCTTGTCAAAAAGCTGGATCTGCTGCGTGAGCACGTCGAACTCACCCTTGAGGTCTTCCACCTCATCGTCATTCACTTCCAGCATGATGCCGGCTGCGAGACGTTGAAAATAAGCCTTGTCAAACTGTTCCATCATTTCCTCCTCATATCAGCATCGTGATCTGCGCATCTCCAGATCCCGCTGACCTCTTGATGACCGCCACATGGTCATTGTCGCTTGAGATATCGATCGAGATCTCATAGTTCGTGCTCGTGAACAGCGATGTCTGCCCATAGATATACTGGGCCAGCGCGATCGCTTCCGCACCGGTCTTGGCATGCAGGTTGACCGTGATGTCAAGCTCTGCCAGCGCGCCGCTCACGAAACGGCCTTTGCCGACGATGAACACATCATCTGGCGATACGCCGCTCAGCCCGCTCTTCAGCGTGCTGAACTGTGAGCTGACATCTGCGTCCAGCTCCTCGAAATCATCGCTCGGCAGCAGCAGCCACTCCTCATCGATATCGGTGAAATTCGCCGAATTAGAAGTGAAGTATGCCTGCTGGATGAAATTGCCCGGCAAGGTCGCATCATCGCTCAGGCAATAGACCGTGATCAGGATCGGCAGGTTGCGGGAGATCTCTGGAAAATTATCCCGCATGTAACTGTTGAGCTTCTTGCCTTGGGTCTCCGCAAACACCTTCAGCCGCTCCTGCGAGATGCTCACGCTGTTGTTGTCGGAATCCACTGTTTCCGCGGTAACGACCATCGCCAGCGAGATGCCGGACAGATCGCTGCCGGAATACCAATCCAGCTCATAGATGTCGATGAGCGGCGCGATGCCGTTGGCGCTGCTGCCATTTCCGGTGTCGAACGACTCATCCCGGCGCTGGTTGAGCCCGTCTGGATTGGAGTCGCTCGCCCTGCCCAGCAGGCCGGTCGAATAATCCGAGGCATCCAGGATGTCATAAGTCAGAAACTGACTTTCCTTAAATGCCACATCATTCGGGTTGAAGTGCGATTTGGACAGCTCCATCAGCCCGGTGACGATGTTGAAGCGCTCCCCCTGGTCAGAAATGACCGAGGTGTGCTTCTGCCGTGCATCTGAGGCATGGAACGGCAGCACTGCCGCATAATCGCCGTCCGTAGCGATCGTCTGGGTCTCTGAACGGTTGCCCAGATCCTGGTCGTCGCATGCGCCCAGCGCAAACACCGCCAGCACGCATGCCATCATCATCTTAAGCTTCTTCAACTGCGCTCACCTCCTGTGCAAAGGCTTCTTCATCCATCGTCTCCACGCCCAGCTCGGCAGCCTTGCTCAGCTTGGAGCCAGCGTTTTCCCCATAAATGACCAGATCGGTCTTCTTGGATACGCTGCCGGTGACATTGGCGCCCAGCTGCTGCAGCAGCGCCTTGGCCTCATTGCGCGTATAGCGCGTCAGCGTACCGGTCAGCACGACCGTCTTGCCCGTGAACGGGCTTTCCTTGACCTGCGCCGCATCCGTGCTCATGCGCAGTCCGAATGCCTTCAGATGGCTGATCAGCTCGCGGTTCTTCTCTTCGGCGAAGAACGCAGCGATGCTCTGGGCGGTGATCTCCCCGATGTCGCGGATCGCCGTGAGCGTCTCCGTATCTGCCGCCATCAGCGCATCCATCGTCAGAAAGCGCGCGGCCAGGATGCCGGCGGCCTTCTTGCCCACCTGCCGGATCCCCAGCCCGAACAGCAGGTTTTCCAAAGGCTGCTGCTTGCTTTTTTCGATGGCATCCATCAGCTTGTTCCAGGACTTATCCTTGAAGCCCTCTTTTTCCAGCACTTCCTCGCGGTGCGTGTGCAGCCGGTATATATCTTCGATCTCATTGAGCAGGCCCCATGCGTGGAACTGCTCGATTCGTTTGTCTCCCAGGGTGTCGATGTCCATGGCATCGCGAGAAGCGAAATGGATCATCGCCTCGACGACCCTTGCCGGACAGTCCTGATTCACGCAATAGTGCGCGGCTTCCTGCGGAAGGCGGACCAGCGTGCCGCCGCATACCGGGCAGTGTTCAGGGAACACATAAGGCTGCTGCGAGCCGTCTCTTCGCTCTTCCACGGCCCGGACGACCTCAGGGATGATGTCTCCGGCCTTGCGCACGACCACGATGTCGTGGATGCGGATGTCCTTCTCGCGGATCATGTCCTCGTTGTGCAGCTGGGCCGCGCTTACCGTCGTGCCGGCCACCCGCACCGGCTCAAGCACGGCGTTGGGCGTGATGCGCCCGGTGCGTCCGACGCTCAGCACGATGTCGAGCAGGCGCGTCTGCACCTCTTCCGCCGGAAATTTGTACGCCGTCGCCCAGCGCGGCACCTTGACCGTCGTGCCCAGGCGGGTCTGCGCCTGCAGATCGTCGACCTTGATGACCATGCCGTCGATCTCATAGGGCAGCGAATGACGCTGCTGCGTGATCTCTTCGATGAACGCCCAGATCTCCTCCACACGATCGCAGACGCGGCGCAGCGGATTGACCTTCAGGTGCATCCGCTCCATCTCCTCCAGCGCGTCCTCATGCGACATGATGCCATAGTCTACGGCGTTGACGAAATAATACCAGAATGCGTCCAGGCCGCGGCTGGCGCAGACGGCGCTGTCCAGCTGGCGCACGCTGCCTGCCGCCGCATTGCGCGGATTGGCAAACAGCTCTTCATTGGCCGCCTCCCGCTCGCTGTTGAGCCGTAAAAAGCTCGCCTTGGGCATGAACACCTCGCCGCGGATCTCCACCTCGCCGGGCAGATCGATATGCATCGGGATGCTGGGGATGGTGCGGATGTTGGCGCTGACATCCTCGCCGACATTGCCGTCCCCTCTGGTCACCGCCTGCACGAAGCGGCCGTCGCGGTAAATGAGCGACATCGCCAGCCCGTCGATCTTCAGCTCGACCACATAGCGCACATTCGGCTCGCTGGCGCGCACCCGCTCATCGAACGCACGCAGCTCCTCCAGGTTGAACACATTGCCCAGCGAGAGCATCATGCGCCGGTGCTCGACCTTTTCGAATCCCTCGAGCACGCCGCCCCCGACTCGCTGGCTCGGCGAATTGGGATCGGCCATTTCCGGATGCTTCTCTTCCAGAGCGATGAGCTCCTGCATGAGCCGGTCATATTCCTGATCGCTGCGGCTGGGCTTATCCTGCACGTAATACTCATACGACAGCTTTTCCAGCTCCGCGCGCAGCGCGTTTATCCTGTTGATCTCATCCATCGCGCGTCCTCCTGTCATTTGCGGGAAAGCGAAGGGTGATCCGCCATGATCTTGCGGACACCGTAACGCTGTTCAAAGGCAATGGTCGCCAGATTGTCTTTCACGCTGATGACGATGCCTTCCCCAAAGGATGTATGCTGCACCAGATCGCCCTTCTGCAGCTTTCCTCTTCGCTTCTTGCGCGCAGGCGCAGACGATGCGGAAGACACCGGGGCAGGGCGGGATATGGAAGAAGACCCGCCTTCCGAAAAGACATCCACATCATCTCCAAAGCGGCTGCGCGGCTTTGCCCCCACATCCTCCATCAATGTCCGCGGGATCTCCTTGACGAAGCGTGAAGGCATCTTGATGCGGTCCAGCACATAGCTGTATCCCATGGAATCCGAAAGGAACAGCTGCTTGCGGGCACGGGTCATGGCGACATAGGCCAGACGGCGCTCCTCTTCCAGCGCCGCGCCTCCGCCCTCGCTGATGCTGCGCTCGCTGGGGAAGATCCCCTCGCACAGGCTGTAGATGAACACACAGTCGAACTCCAGGCCCTTGGAGGCGTGCACGCTCATCAGCTGCACCACTTCTCCGCCGGCATCATTCTCATTATCCGTATATAACGCGATCTCCTGCAGATAATCATCCAAGGTCGCTTCCGGGTCATTCTCGACATATTCCTCCATGTCGTTGAGCAGTTCCTTGATGTTCTCCAGGCGTTCGTTTTCATTGTCGTCCTGCAGCATCTGCAGATAGCCGCTGCGCTCAAGCACCTTCTTCATGAGCATGTCGATGCTCAGCGAAGCGGCGGCCTCGCGGCATTCCTCGATGACGCGGACGAATTCCTCGATCCCGCGGCAGGCCTTTGCTCCCTTGATGCAGGGATGCTTCAGCACCTCATATAAATTGGTGTCTTCGCTGCGCGCCTGCTCCTCGAGCTGTTCCAGGCTCCTGGCGCCTATGCCGCGCTTAGGCGCATTGATCACCCTGCGCACCGCCAGATCCTTCCACAGCTCGCGATCATCCGTTTCGTGCTTCGGCGCAAGCAGGCGCAGATAGCTCAGCGCGTCCTTGATCTCGGCGCGCTCATAAAAGCGGATGCCGCCGTAGATGCGGTAAGGGACATGCGCTTCCAGCAGCGCTTTTTCCAGACCGCGAGAGAGATAGTTAGAGCGGTAGAGCACCGCGATCTCCCGATAGGGCACGCCGCTATGATGCAGCGAAGCGATGCGCGCTGCCACCCAGACCGGCTCATTGCGATCATCCGCCGCTGAAAAATGCACGATCTTCTCATCGCTGTGCTGTCTGGTGAACAGATCCTTCTTGATGCGGTTGCGGTTGTTGCGGATCAAGGCGTTCGCCCCCTCGAGGATATGCGCCTTGCTGCGGTAATTCTCATCGAGGATGACCGTCTTACAGCCTTCGAAATCGCGCTCAAAGTTCATGATGATATCCACATCGGCGCCCCGCCATGTATAGATGGTCTGGTCAGGATCGCCCACCACGCACAGCTTCGTCTGCGGCGCGCAGAGCAGCTTGACGATGTCATACTGCAGCTCGTCGACATCCTGGAACTCATCCACATGGATGTAATCAAAGCGGCGCTGCCACTTCTCGCGGACATCCTCTCTTCCCTTCAGGATCTCATGCGCCTTGATGAGCAGATCGTCAAAGTCAAGCGCGAACATGTCGCGCAGACGCTGTTCATAAGACGCGTAGACATTGGCCTTCACGCGCTGGCTCTCGCTCTGCGCCAGCTGCAGCGCGCGCTGGGGATCGACGAACGCCGTCTTGCACGAAGAGATATACGCCAGCACGGCTCCATAGGCATAAGACTTGGCGTCGATCTCCTTTTCTTTATATATTTCTTTCAGGATGCTCTTTTGATCCTCGCTGTCCAGGATGGTGAAGCTGCGCGGATAGCCGATCTCCTGGATATCCTCACGCAGCAGCCGCACACAAAAAGAGTGGATCGTTGAGATCCGCACGCTTGCGGCCAGCGGCCCCAGCATCGATTCCACCCGCTCTTTCATCTCCCGCGCGGCCTTATTGGTAAACGTGATGGCCAGGATCCGGTTAGGGTAGACATGACACTCATCGATCAGATACGCGATCCGCACCGTGACCACGCGTGTCTTGCCGCTGCCCGCACCGGCGATGATGCGCACATGGCTGTCCGTGCATGATGCGGCTTCCCGCTGTCTGTTGTTCAGCTGTTCCAGAATCGACACGTTATCACCTCTGGACTATTATACACTTATCCCGTCTGTCAAATCAACGACGTTTTATTGAGGTTGATGTGACGGCGATGAATGCCCCGCACCCTGGCGTATAACGATGCGCAATGCGGGAAACATCATGATGTCCCGCATGACCGCAGAACGGCTCAGATGAAAATTATCATGGTTTTTCCGTATCTCCTATATTATAATGGTAAACGAGGTGAGCAAATGAAAAAGAAAAAACGCAATTACACCCGAACGATCGATCTGCTGTTTCTGCTGGTCCTGCTCATCGCCATCCTGTATGCGTTCAACAATATCATCTCATCGCAGCTTCTGCCCCAGCGCTGGCTCCTGCTGGCGGCGGCCGCCGCGCTGATCATATTCATCCTGCTGTTTCGCTCCATGATGAAACGCCGCCGCAAATGGTTCGTCTGGGCCAGACGCCTGCTGATCACGGTGCTCTGCGCCGTCCTGTTCACCGGCAGCTTTTATACAGGAAAGGTCGGAAAGCTGCTCACGGATATCTCGGCCGAGACAGAGATCACCACCGAGATCCGGATACTGGCACGCAATGACGATTCCCTCTCTTCCCTCTCCGAGCTCAGCAGCGGCCTGAGCGTCGGCATCCAGAACGGGACCGACAGTGCCAACGGCGAATATGCCAAGCAAGCGCTCGACGCCGACGCGCCCGGATGTGTCTATGACGAAGAGACCTATTACGGCGATCTGCTGGCCTCCCTCTCCATCGGTTATCTGGACGCTGTCGCCATCAGCGACACCTATTATGACATGATGATCGACAATGAGACCATCAGCGAATCAGATTTCATCACGCTGAAGACATATACTTACACGCGGACCTGGGAGGATCCCAGCGACAAGGACGTGACCAAGGACAGCTTCGTCCTCTACATCAGCGGCATCGACGAAATGGGATCGCCGGATCAGAAGCTGCGCAGCGATGTCAATCTCCTGCTCATGATCAACCCGCAGGCGCACCATGTGACCATGGTCTCGCTGCCCCGGGATGCCTACATCCCAAACAAGGCCTATGAAGGCAGCGGCTTCAGCCTGGACAAGCTGACCCATACCGGCCTTTACGGCGTGGACACCACCATCGAGACCGTGGAAGATTTCCTGGACATCGACATCGACTACTATGCCCGGATCTCCTTCTCCAGCGTCATCGAGATCATCGATGTGCTGGGCGGGATCGACGTGGACGTGGAGATCGATTTCTGCGAACAGGATGAAAACCGCAACAAGGATGAAGCGCATCAGATCTGTCTGGCCAAGGGCGAACAGCATCTGGATGGCAGACAGGCGCTCGCCTATGCCCGCCACCGCAAGACCGAAGGCTATGACAGCGCCGGCCGTGAGCGCGCGCAGCAGCGCATCCTGAAGGCCGTCATCGACAAGCTGCTGTCCATGGACGGCATCTCTTCGCTCAGCAAGCTCTTTGACATCATCCCTTCTTATGTGATCACCAACATGCCTTCCGACAAGATCGCCGCCTTTGCCCGGGCGCAGCTGGAGGATATGCGGCCATGGGCCATCGAGTCGCTCTCGCTGGAAAACGGGGTCAACACCCATATGATGCTGCAGGCATCGCTCAACGATTATTCCGACGCCTATGTCTTCAGCCGCCAGGATGTCCAGTACATCGAATGGGCATATGAATCCAATGAACAGCGTCCGAAGATGAGCAGCTTCAGCTTCAACCTGAGCGATATCGCCGCCGGGACCAAGCAGATCAGCGACGATGGAAGCCTGGTGTGGAGCGATCAGGTCATTCCATATTAATATGTGAAAATCGTGTGCAAATCTTGTAATATTTGACAAAAACAGGGGTTTCCGCTTATTCCCCTGTTTTTTTTATTTCCATTAAATAGCGATTCGTGTATAATTACTAAAAGGTGATAGTATGCAAAATAAAGAGAAGAAACCGAATCCGAAAAGACGAAGCCAGAGGCTGGACTGGATCCTGCTGGCGCTGTGCCTGCTCAGTGCGGCCCTGGCTTTTTTCCTGTGTTACCGGATGAGCGTGCTGCCGACGCGCTATCTGACCATCCTCGGCCTGATCCTCGTGATCGCTGTGCTGGTCAGCTTCCTGCTGTGCCTGTGCCGGCTGCGCCGCACCGGGCGCTGGATCAGACGCGCGTTCATGATCATCCTGTGCGGCGTGTTCTGTTTCGGCGCATATACCGCAAATTCCGTCCATTCCACATTCTCGATCATCACGCGCAACGATCCTTCGATCGTCAAGGTCTCCGTGGTGACGCTTGCGGACAGTGACATCGCCGCTGTAGAAGACCTCAGCGGCAAGACGATCGCCGTGCAGAACGGCATGGACAAAGACAATGCCGATTTTGCCAGAGAGCAGCTGGATCAGGAAGCCAGCAACATCACATATGAAGAAGTGCTCGACTATCTGACCATGTATAACGAACTGACGGATGGCACCGTCGACGCCATGATCATCACCGACAGCAGCATCTCGCTGCTGGAAGATCAGCACAGCGATATCCGCAGCCAGATCAAGACGATCGCTACTTATGAGCGAGAAAACGAATCCGTCAACACCGCGACGACCGACAAGGATCTGCGAAGCGATCCGTTCGTCGTCTATCTGGGCGGAATGGATGAAGGAACCGACCCGAGCATCGACGGCAAGTGCGACGTCAACATCCTGCTCATGGTCAATCCGAAGATCAACAAGATCACGACCATCTCCATCCCGCGTGATTCTTATGTGCCTAATCCGGCGCTCAACTATGGCAGCGACAAGCTGACGCACCTGGGCAACAACGGACCGGAGAACAGCATTGCCGGCATCGAGGAATTCACTGGTATCAACATTGACTTCTATGCCAAGGTCAACTTCTTCTCCGTCATCGAGATCGTCGATGCCATCGGCGGCGTCGATGTCGATGTGCAGCTCGATTTCTGCGAGCAGGATGAAAACCGCAACAAGGATGCCGAGCATCAGATCTGCCTGGCCAAGGGCGAACAGCACCTCAACGGTCAGGAAGCGCTCGCCTACTCCCGTCACCGCAAGACGGCAAGCTGGGGAACGCAGGGACGCGAAAAGGCGCAGACCCAGATCATCGAAGCCATCATCAACAAGCTGACCTCCGTGGAGGGCGCGGCCAACGTCAATAGCGTCATGAGCATCGCGCAGCAGTATATCTCCACCAACATTCCGATGGATTCGCTGACGAGCTTCCTCTCCTATCAGCTGGATCATCTGAAGCCATGGACCGTGGAGGGCATCACGCTCACCGATGGAGTGGACGGCTATTACACGACCGTCAGCATCCCGAGCACCCCGCTGTCCTGCCACCTGCTGACGCAGGAAGACGCGCGCATCATCAATGCGGTCTACAACAGCATGTATGAGACGCCGGACATGAGCGAGTTCACCTTCGACCTCAATGACCTGTCCTTCTCCGATGTCGAGATCCAGGACAGCGAATACATGATCTGGGCCGAGGATGCCGCCAGCCTGGATTCCTCTGCCGTCTATTTCGGCCTGAGCGAACCAAGCATCCAGCAGCAATACACGCCGGAATACGAAGAAATCCCGCAGGAGACGACCGATCAAGTTCAGGACAGCGATCCTATCGTACAGGATCCGCAGGAAGATGTGCCTGAAGAACCGACAGAACCAGTCGTTCCGGAAGATCCATCCACTGAAGAACCGGGCAGCGGAGACGAAGGCGGATCCACCACGCCGCCATCTACCGGCGATGGCGATCAGGGAAGCGGATCCGGCGGAGACACCGGAAATGGATCTGGATCAGGTAATGGCAGCGGAGAAACCCAGCCTCCTGAAGTTCCCGCACAATGACACACGACAAGGAAGACCAGCGCGTCTTCCTTTTTTCATGCACAAAAAAAGCGGGAATGCCCGCTTCGTCTCATGCCTGATAGGACTGCTGCGCCGATCCCTCATGATGCTCACACTGCTTCAGGCAGGCCTGAAGGTATGGCAGATCATCCGGATCGCGCACATAGATCTGAATGGACAGATTCTCCTTGCCATGGTGAAGGATCGCGCTGAGCAGCGTATGATCTTCCATGGCAGTCACCTGACAGCTGCCTTTCACCGTATCATTCTCCCAGCGCTGTACATCCTGTCCTTCCGCAAGATCCCCGTGCGCGCTGATCTTCCACATCCATTTCCACATCTCATGCGCCTGCGCATAAGGCGCCATCAGATACAGCTCATCGTTGGATGCGTCATAGCTGCGCTCGCAGCAGCCAGGGGCGTATATGCGCCATTCATGAAAGAGATGATAGACCTCATGCAGGCGGTACTGCACGATTTCCTCGTCCATCTGCTCCGCGTCCGCAAAGGCCGCTTCCCGATGCAGCGCTTGGCAGATCATCTGGTATTCGTTGTAAGGCAGGGCCAGCTGAGGATCCTTCGCATGCGCGATCTCCACATAATCGGCGATCTCCGCAGCATACTTCTCGCTCATCTCGTTCATGGGCGCATATGTCCCATAGCTCTCCTTGGCCAGCAGATGCAGGGCACAGCTGCGGTAATATTCCGCATCCCGCTCTTCATCGTTCCAGATGAAGAAGCAGCGCGCCAGGCTTTCCTCATCCATCGCCTCCAGCTCATGGCGGTCGAGAAAGCCCATCGGGGTGGCGACCACATCCTCCCGCACATGCGGCAGATAATCCGAATGGTCGAAATAATAGTTCTTCGTCCGCAGGTCTTCCTCCAGGAGCATGCGCTTGAGATCGAGCAGCCATGGGTAGAAATGCTCATATTTCAGCTTGCCGAAGTCGCCGTGCTCCACATAGCCGCAGTCATCGCTCAGCGTGCACGGCGTCTCGCACTCCTCTGCGAGCCACTCCAGGATGCGCACGCAGCAGGCGTGAAAGCCCGGCCCGCCCAGCGTCGTATCTGCGTGGATGCGGATCTCACCGCCTTGTTCCCAGCATTCCAGCGTCCCTTGCGGACAAGCCTTCACGATGACCCTGTCCTGGCGCTCTTCGATCTGCAGATGCTCCTTTTCCGCGATCAGCCCCATCACCTCATAGATCTCATTTTTCTGTTTTTCCGTCTCTGCCCTCGCTCTGAGCATTACCTTCATGTTCATTCCTCCTTCAAAAAAGAACTGAATCGCTTCAGTCCTTTTTTAACTCAGTGAGATGACGCGGAACAGATTCTTTGCCTCCGGGATCTCCTCCAGTTCGCCGGATTCCATCTCTTCCCGCGTATCGTGATCATAATCATCCATGCGTGCCAGACGCAGCGTGACCTCCGTCTTCAGGTCGCTCACGCTCGTATCCGCATACTGGATCCGCGCGGACACCTCATAGCCGCTGTAAGTATCCACGCCGTAAGTGACGTCTGCCGGCGTGATGCTGGTCACTTCCACCCCGACCACGGCAGGCAGCTGATCCTCGCCCTCGTTGGTCTTGATGTCTGAATAATTGTTATAGAAATAATAGCGCGCATACAGCGACATGTCGTCATATGACGCTGAGGCAATGTACTCCAGCCCGCCGACATCCGTATCCGCCGTCTTGTTCGACAGCGTGAAGAAGTCCGCGATGAACAGCTTGGCGACTGCCTCTGCTTCCTTTTCCTCGTCCGCTTCGTTGAGCGCGCTGCTCACTTCGTCGTAAGCAGTCTTCATGTATGCGGTCGGATCGTCCGGCACCAGATAGACATCATTCTCCGTGATCTCCACCGGCTCACTGTCGGTGTTCTTGTCTGTCTCCTGCTGCGCATCATTGCAGCCGGTCAACAGCAGGGCGCATGCGCCCAACGCCGCGAGCGAGCGTTTCATCCAATGAGACATCTAATCCCTCCATTAAAATATAACAAGACAAGTATACCATATTCCTGTATGAAAATCATCGCGAAAGTGAAAAAACGTCGATCACAGCGCTGCTTTCAGCGTCTCCATCATCTCCTCGTCGCTCGTTCCGCCAAATTCCATATACTCGCTGCTGCCGCCTCCTTTGAAATGCAGCTGCTCGACCAGCATCCTGCGGATCCGGTTCAGGTCATAATCGCTGCCATGCCCGCGCGCTAAGACGACCTTATACTGATCGTCCGCATGGCCCACGAAGCAGACGGCCCGATCGGCGTTCTCCGCCACCATCTTCGCCAGCTGACGCAGATCGTCCGGCGTGTACTCCTCATATTCCCGGAAGACGCAGGCGCCCTCTGTCTCCAGCACGTCCCTGCACACCTTATCGAAATATCTGTGCTTCCACTGCTTCAGCTCCTTCTGCAGCTGATTGCGCTGAGAGACGACGCGGGAGATGCCGGTGTTCAGATACAGATGCGGGACCGCCAGCGCCGTGCATGCCTCATCGAGCACCTCATAACGCCGCGTGACATTATCCAGCAGCTGATCGCCGCACGCATAGCGGATGCGGATGCCCCGCGAGCTCTTCTCGAAGCCGATGATCTGCAGCATCTGCAGATAGCGAAGCGAAGGCACATGCATGCAGCCGCACGGCGTCACATCGATGTTGCCGATGCGCACGAGGCGGATATCCTCCTGCGGCAGCTTCTTGTCCGGACAAAGCATCTTAGCATCGCGGAATGAAGGATAGATGATCTTCACCTCCAGATCATCGCGGATCAGCCCGTTGCAGGTCACCTGCAGCTCGATCGCCTTCTTCCGGTCAAACTCCGGCAGATCAAATTCGACATAGCACTCTTCCTCGCCGACATGATGCGATGTCGTATGCACCCCATAGATGCTCTCCACCAGCGCCGAGATCAGATGCTGGGCCGTATGCGCCTGGCATTTGAGAAAGCGGGTATGCGGGTTCACGTTCATGAACACCTGTCCCTCCAGCTTCTCTTCCAGCAAGTGCCAGGATCTGCCTTCTTCCTGCTTCAGCGCCACCACCGGCTTCTTGTTGATCATGCCGGTGTCATCCGCCATCCCGCCTTTTCCCTGATAGAAAATGGTATCCTTGAAGCAATGCCAGTACATGCCGTTTTCCTCACGCACCTCTTCCACTCTTGTATTCAGCTCGGTCAAAAAGCAGTTATCGAGCAGTTTATTGATCATATCATGACCTCCTTTTCTTATTCGTTGAATTCATGCTGCTTTTATTCTATCACATTTTATTCTTCGTATTTTCGCATTCTCGGTCCACAATTATGTGAAATATTGTGTTCATTGTCCGCAAACCATGCTATAATACGCAAAGAAATCTGGAGAACAGGAGTGAAACGCCATGAATCAGATCGCATCCCGCTGGGAAGATTACGAATGCATCGATGCCGGAAACGGAGAAAAGCTCGAACGCTGGAAGGACATCATCCTGCGGCGCCCCGACCCTTTGGCGCTGTGGCCGATTGCAGAGGAAAGCGGCCTCTGGCTGCAGCCCCATGCCCGCTATCATCGTTCCGCCAAAGGCGGCGGACACTGGGAATACCTGAAACAGCTGCCGGAAAGCTGGAACGTTCGTTACCGCCAGCTCTGCTTCAAGGTCAGCCCTACCGGCTTCAAGCACACCGGGCTCTTCCCCGAGCAGGCGGCCAACTGGGATTTCATGATGGAGAAGATCGCCGGCGCCGATAGAGAGATCCGCGTGCTCAACCTGTTCGCCTACACCGGCGGCGCCACCATGGCCTGCGCCGCAGCCGGCGCGCAGGAAGTCGTCCACGTCGACGCCGCCAAGGGCATGGTGCAGTGGGCCAAGGAAAACATGGTGCTCTCTCATCTGGAAGACCGCCGCATCCGCTTCATCGTCGATGACGTCCTGAAGTTCGTCGCACGGGAAAAGCGCAGAGGGCGGACCTACCACGCCATCATCATGGATCCCCCCAGCTATGGCCGCGGGCCGAAAGGGGAGATCTGGAAGATCGAGGAACAGCTTTATCCGCTGGTCAGCGCCTGCCTGGACATCCTGGATCCGCATCCGCTCTTCTTCCTGATCAACTCATATACGACCGGCTTCCCGGCCAGCGTGCTGCGCAACATCCTCTCCTCCACCGTGCTCCGCCGCCATCCTGCGGGAAAAGTGGAGGCCGGAGAGATCGGCCTGCCGATCAGCGCTTCCGATATGATCCTGCCCTGCGGCATCTATGGGCGCTGGATCGAAGAATGACTGTCCCGGACAGTCTTTTTTTGTAAGTGTTTTCTCATTTCTTTCATCATTTACAAAAATAGTGAAATTTCTTTCTTCAGTGCTCTTGACGAAACCGCAAATAAGGACTACTCTTAAAACAGTAAGTTTGAAAGGGGTAATCTTATGGAGATCAAGATCGAACGCGCGAAGACGCTGAAGCCGAAACCGGCCGCCAACACAGAGCTCGGGTTTGGAAGATACTACACTGACCACATGTTCGTCCTGGACTGGGACAAGGATCAGGGATGGCATGATGCCCGCATCGTTCCATTCGCACCGATCCCGCTCGATCCTGCCACCATGGTTCTGCACTATGCGCAGGAAACATTTGAAGGCCTGAAGGCCTACCGCACGAAGGACGGCCGCATCCTGCTGTTCCGTCCGGAGATGAATGCCAGACGCTTTGCCAATTCCAACCGCCGTCTGTGCATGCCGGAGCTCTCTGAGGAGATGTTCGTCGAGGCCATCGAAGCGCTGGTTTCCGTCGAACAGGACTGGGTCCCTGCCGAGGAAGGCACTTCCTTGTACATCCGTCCGTTCATGTTCGCGACAGAGGCTGCCGTCGGCGTGCACCCGGCATCTTCTTATAAATTCGTCATCATCCTCTCCCCGGTAGGCGCCTACTATCCGGAAGGCGTCAACCCGGTCAAGATCTATGTCGAGGATGAATATGTCCGCGCCACCAAGGGCGGGACCGGATTCACCAAATGCGGAGGCAACTATGCCGCCAGCATCGCCGCCCAGGTCAAGGCCGAACAGCTCGGCTACACCCAGGTGCTGTGGCTGGATGGCGTGGAGCGCCGGTATGTCGAGGAAGTCGGCACGATGAACGTCATGTTCATGATCAACGATGAGATCATCACCGCGCCGTGCGAAGGCACCGTGCTGCCAGGGGTGACCCGCGACTCCATCATCCAGATCCTGAGATCTTGGGGATATCAGGTCAGCGAGCGCCATCTCGCCATCGACGAGCTGATGCAGGCCGGACACGACGGCACGCTGCAGGAGGCATTCGGCACCGGCACCGCCGCCGTCATCTCCCCGATCGGCGAACTGCGCTATCGGGATGATGAAGTGATCATCCATGACTTTCAGACCGGAGAGCTGACCCAGAAGCTGTATGATACGCTCACCGGCATCCAGTGGGGCGACATCGAAGACACCTTCGGCTGGACAAGAGAAGTCAAATAAAAGCGATCACCCGCTGCGGCGGGTGATTTTTCAGGAGGAAGACATGAATCTCATCTTTGATCTCGACGATACATTATATGATATGATGCAGCCGTTCGTCCGCGCCTGTCACACCATCTGGGAAGCACCTCTGCCCTTTGATCCCTGGGCGCTGTTCATCCGCTCCCGCCGCATCTCTGATCAGCTCTATCCCCTGATCGCTCAGGGGAAGATGAGCGTGGATGAAGTCGGCACCGCACGCATCCTGCAGGCCGCGCAGGAGCTGGGCGAAGACATCGGCGAACAGGCTGCCCGCCGCTTCCAGCAGCACTACCGCCGTTTCCAATATGAAGCGCAGCTCAGCGATGAGATGCGCGCTCTGCTGGATGAGCTGTCCCGCTCACCGCTGACCATCGGCATCCTGACCAACGGCCCTGCCGACCATCAGCGCCGCAAGATCGAGGGGCTCGGACTGACACGCTGGTTTGCGGAAGACCACATCTTCATCTCCGGCGTGATCGGCATGCAAAAGCCTGATCCCCGCGCCTTCCTTCATGTCCAGCAGGCGCTGGGGCTCGACCCGGCCCAGACATGGTACATCGGCGATTCCCCTTCCTGCGATGTCAAGGGCGCCTTGGACGCGGGGTGGCACATGCTGTTCTTCAACCGCCGCGCACACCGCATCACCATGCATCCGGACATCACCATCAGCGATGAGCATACGCTCATCGACTGGATCAGAAAAGCCGCCGTTCTGCGCTGAACGGCGGCTCTTTTCTTTATTTCGCGTGCTTCAGGAAAGCCTGATAGCCGCGGGTGGTCTCATAGATGTCGGCCTTGGAGCTGATCTCCCAAGGCGCGTGCATATTGTGCAGCGCCACGCCGCAGTCGATGACCTCCATGCCATAGTTGGCCAGGATATAGGCGATGGTTCCGCCTCCGCCCTGATCGACCTTGCCCAGCTCGCTGGTCTGATAGCGTACGTCTTCCTTTTCCATGATCGCGCGCAGCTCCGCGATATATTCCGCGTTGGCGTCGTTGCAGCCGCTCTTTCCGCGGGCGCCGGTGTACTTGTTGAAGACGATGCCCCTGCCGAAGTACGCGCAGTTGTTCGTCTCCATCACGCCGGCATAATTCGGATCGAAGGCAGCTGAGACATCGCTGCTGAGCATGCGGGAGCTCTGCAGCGCCCTGCGCACCTTCAGCTCGGAATAATCGCCGAGCGCGTTCATCACCTCGGCCAGCGCATTGACGAAGAAATGCGACTGCATGCCGGTCGCGCCCTGGCTGCCGACCTCTTCCTTATCCACGAGCAGGCAGACCGCCGTCTTGTCCACATGCGTCATCGAAAGCATCGCCTTCAATGAAGTAAAGGCACATACGCGGTCATCCTGTCCATAGCCCAGGATCATCGACCGGTCGATGCCCAGATCGCGCGCGGCGCCGGCCGGCACGACTTCGATCTCCGCCGAGACAAAATCTGCCTCTTCGATATCGTAACGATCAGCGAGCAGCTTCAGCACATTGGCCTTCACTTTGTCCTTCTCTTCCTTTGCCAGCGGCATGGAGCCGAAGGTGACGTTGAGGTCCTCTCCCTCGATGACCGACGCTGCCTTTTTCTGCATCTGATCGCCTGCGAGATGCACAAGCAGATCCGATACGCAGAACACCGGGTCATCCTCCTTCTCGCCGATATTGACCATGACCTTCGTGCCGTCCTTCTTCACGATGACGCCATGCAGCGCTAACGGCAGCGTCACCCACTGGTATTTCTTGATGCCGCCATAATAATGCGTGTCCAGATAAGCGATCTCCCCGCTCTCATACAGCGGGTTCTGCTTCAGGTCCAGGCGCGGGGAATCGATATGCGCTCCCAGGATATGCAGCCCTTCCTCCAGCGGGCGATCGCCGAGGTGAAAGAGCACGATCGATTTATCCATCATCACATAGTAGACCTTGTCCTGCGGCTTCAGCGTCTCCTTTGCGTCGATGATCTCACGCAGGCTGCGATAGCCATGCGCCTTCGCCATGTCAACAGCGGCAGCGGCGCATTCCCGCTCCGTCTTGTTTTCTGAGATGAACCGGCGATATTCCTCGCCCAGCTCCATCACTTCCTGCAGCTGTGTCTCGCTGTAGGTTTCCCATGCGTTTTTCTTATCCATCATTTCATTCCTCCAACAGTTCAAGTGAACGATCCAGCAGCTGCGGATCGGCAGATGAGTTCTCGATGACGATGCCGCCATGCCCCTGTGTGCAAAGCGCTCCGCGCTGCTTCAGCAGATCCATCAGATGCAGCACCGTGCCGCGGTTGCCGTCGATGAGCGCGACATGCGCCGGCAGCAGCTCGCGGAGCACAGGGCGGTAAAACACGAAGTGCGTGCAGCCCAGCACGATGCTGTCGACCTGCGTGAGATCATAGGGCGCCAGATATGCCGTCAATGTCTCCTTCAGCGTATCCCGCTCATGAAGCCGGCCTTCCTCCACCAGCTCGACCAGGCGGGGACAGGGCTGTTTCCAGATCGTATGTTCATTCTGGAAGCGTTCCATCAGCCGCGCGAATTTCTGTTCCTTCAGCGTCAGCTGTGTGGCCGTCACGATGATGCGCTGATGCGCGCCGCGCTCGGCCGCCACCTTCAGCGCCGGCTCCATGCCGACGATCGGCAGCTGCGGATACAGCGCGCGCAGCTCATTCACACAGGCGCTGGTCGCCGTATTGCACGCGATGACGATGGCCTTGACCCGGCATTCGATCATATGCGTGCAGATATCGATGCACAGCCTGCGGATATCCGCGCGTTCCCTGACGCCGTAGGGCGCGTGGGCGCTGTCCCCATAATACAGGAAATGCTCATGCGGCAGGCAGCGGCGCAGCTCGCGCAGCACGCTGATGCCGCCCAGCCCGGAATCAAAGATGCCGATCGGCCGGATATCCTCATCCTTCGCTGCACGCTGTCCGGGCGATACCTCATCCAGCAGCGCGCCTACAGCGGAAAAGACCGCTTCATGCAGCGGCTGATGATCCGCGTCCGCAAGCGAATGATCTGCGCCAGGCACCCGCAGACATGATGCGGGGCATTGCTTCAGCCAGCCGAGGTCCTCCTCATCCAGAAACGGATCCTGATCCCCATAGCAGACCAGATCATCCTCATGAATATAAGGAAAGGTCTGCCGCAGCGGGGTGAGCATCACACAGCGCTCCTGCGCCTTGCGCAGCATGCCGGCCACGATGGTGCCGAAGCTTTTGGCGATCCATAGCCGACGGGCGTATGAAAGCTGATCCAAGATCGCCTTGGCGCGTTCATGGGCGATCGGCAGGCACGCTGCCACGCTGTCCTTCATCCGCTGCCGATCAATCGGCAGCTCACCGAAGGACAGACAGAGCACATCGCACCCTGCCTGCAGCGCCAGCTCCCTGGCCCGCTTCAGCAGCGGGCGATCGAACGTATACCCGAAGCCCGGCAGCAGCACGACGCAAGTATCGCTGCCCTGCGCATACAGCGCGGCGCTGTTTTCTTCGGCATAGATCATCCTCAGTCTCATCTCATCACATCCACTTCTCAGCATCCATTGTAATGACTCAGGCGCGGAAAGTCAAAGCAATGTGCGCCCATCTGCGAAAAACAGGCAGAAGCTCCTGCCTCTGCCTGTCGTCACTTTCATCACGCGGCACGTTTCTGCTTGTCCGCGAACTGTGAATTATACAGCTGTTCGTAAACGCCCTTCTTCGCCAGCAGGCTTTCGTGCGTGCCCTGCTCGACGATGTCGCCATGCTGGATGACCAGGATGAGATCGGCGTTTCGGATGGTGGAGAGACGGTGCGCGATGACGAAGCTCGTGCGGTTGCGCATGACGCGCTGCATCGCCTCCTGCAGCATCTGTTCCAGGCGGGTGTCGACCGAGCTGGTCGCCTCATCCAGGATGAGGATCTGCGGATCCTTGAGGATCGCGCGGGCGATCGTCAGCAGCTGCTTTTCCCCCTGCGAGATGTTGTTGGCCTCCTCATTGAGCATCGTGTCATAGCCATGGCTCAGCGTGCGGATGAAATGATGCACATTGGCCATCTTCGCTGCATCGATGACCTCATCCTTGCGCGCGTTCAGACGCCCATAGCGGATGTTGTCATAGATGGATCCGCTGAACAGCCACGTATCCTGCAGGACGAGCGAGAACAGCGAGCGCAGGTCCTCGCGCTTCATGTCGCGGATGTCCACGCCGTCGATCTTGATGCTGCCGCCCTTCACATCATAGAAGCGCAGCAGCAGGTTCATCAGGGTCGTCTTGCCGGCGCCGGTAGGCCCGACGAGGGCCACCATCTGCCCCTGCTTGACCTCGATGTTCACATCCTTCATGAGCAGCGTGTCATCATAGCCGAACTGCACATGCTCGAAGCACACATTGCCCTTCACTGCGGAAATGTCCGCCGCCGGATCCTTTTCCGGCACTTCTTCCTCTTCTTCCAGCATGCCGAAGATGCGGCCCATGGCCGCAAAGGCCGCCTGCACCTGTGCCGAAAGCTGAGAGATCTGCGACAGCGGGTCATTGATCTGCCAGATGTAGCGGATGAACGCCTGCAGGCTGCCCACCCGGATGGTGCCGTCGATGACGAAGAAGCAGCCAAGCACCGCCACCGCGCCGATCGTCAGATACGTGCACAGCGACACCAGCGGCGAGATCAGGCTGGAGACGAACTGCGCCTTGAAGCTGGCGGCGCACATCCGCTCATTGACCTCGCGGAAATCTTGCTCAGCATCCTCTTGCTTGCCATACAGGACGATCTCGCTGAAGCCGCCGTACATCTCTGTGATCGTCCCGTTCAGCTCGCCCAGCGTCGTCTGCTGCTCATCAAACAGACGCTGCGAGCGCTTCACGACGAACCGGGTGATGAGCAGGGACACGGGAATGATGATGAGCGCGACCAGCGTCATCACGGCGTTGATGCTCAGCATCATCGTGATGACGAACACAAAGGTGAGCACGGCGCCGACCACCCTGGTCAGCGTCTGCTGCAGCGCGTTGCTCAGCGCGTCCACATCATTGGTCACCCGGCTGAGCACATCGCCGAAGGGATGATCATCGAAATAGCGCACCGGAAGCCGCTGGATCTTCTGCTGCAGCGCATTGCGCAGATCATGCATCGTCCCCTGGATCGCATCCGTCAGGCAGAATGCCGTGATCAGCTGAGAGACGGTCTTGAGCAGATACAGCCCAAGCAGGACGAGCATGATCTTCAGGATGATGTCAAAGTGCACGTGCGCGCCGCTCACGCCGTTGATGATGTCTACCGCATCATCGCTCAGCTGCGAGGTGATCAGCCCCTCCACGCTGGGATTGAGCGCGAAGGTCAGCTGAGAGACCACCACCATGAGCAGTGCCAGGACCGCCTTGCCCCGGTAAGGCTTCATGAACCGCAGCATGCCGCGCATGCACGCCATGACGCCTGCTTTCTTATTTTCCATAAGCCAGTTCCTCCTCGCTCAGCTGAGAAGCCGCGATCTCATGATAGATCTGACAGCTCTTCAGCAATTCGCTGTGTGTGCCGATGCCGGCCACCTTGCCTTCATCGAGCACCACGATGCGGTCCGCATCCATGATCGTGGACACACGCTGCGCCACGATCATCATGATGGAATCCTTCACTTCCTTCTTCAGCTCCTTGCGCAGCTTGGCATCCGTCGCAAAATCCAGCGCGGAAAAGGAATCGTCATAGATATAGATCTGCGGGCGGCGCACCAGGGCGCGGGCGATGGACAGTCGCTGCTTCTGTCCGCCGGACACATTGGTCGCCCCCTCCACGATGCGCTCATCGAAGCGATGCGGCTTCTCTTGGATGAACGCGGCCGCCTGCGCCACCTCAGCCGCATGCGTAAGCTCCGCCTCATCGGCATCCTTCTTGCCGAAGCGGATATTGTCGGCGATGCTGCCGCGAAACAGCACAGCCTTCTGGGCCACATAGCCGATCTTGGCGCGCAGCTGCTGCAAGTCATATTCCCGCACATCCTTCTGATTGATGCGCACCGTGCCATCGCTGACATCATAGAAGCGGGGCACCAGCGACACGAGCGTGCTCTTGCCCGAACCGGTCGAGCCGATGAACGCGATCGTCTCGCCTTTGCGCACCGTGAAGCTCACATCCTTGAGCACCGCTTCTTCCCCATCCGGGTAAACGAAGGTCACATGATCGAAGGTGATCTCCTCGATGTCGCCAAGAGGCTGGGGATCCGATGGAGAAGTGACGCTGGGCGCCGTGTCCAGGACGGCCTGGATACGCTTGGCCGATACGCTGGCGCGCGGATACATCATGAACACCGTGCAGAACAGCATCACCGACAGCATCGCATGGAACAGATATTCCATGAAGGCCACCAGCTTGCCCACCTGCAGGATGTTCGCGTCGATCATGCCGGCTGCCACATAATAGATGGCCAGCGCCGCCAGGTTCATCACCAAAAAGAACACCGGCTCGGTCGACGACATCAGCTTGAACAAGCTGCGGGACTGCTTCATGTAAAAGCGGTTTTCCCGGTCGAAGCGCTCGGTCTCATGGCTGTCGTTGTTAAAAGAGCGGATGACCCGGATGCCGGTCAGATTCTCTCGGAAGATCCGGTTCAGCCGGTCTAACGACCCCTGCTGGCGCTCGCTGATCGGCGCGGATGCCTTGCCCACGGCCACGACGCCGATGACGATGATCGGCACGGTGGACGCGATGATCAAGGAAAGATCCAGGCTCGAGCTGATGGTCAGCGCAAAGCTCACCACGATCATGACCGGCGTCAGCAGCGCCGTACGCAGGATGACATTCATGAAGGTCAAGATCTGAAACGCGTCGTTATTCGTCCGCGTGATCAGAGAAGAAACGCCGAACCGGTTCATCTCCGCATGGGAAAACGACTGCACCTTAGCGAACACATCGTTGCGGATGTCGCGGGTCACCGCCGTCGAGATCTTCGCGCAGCAATACCCCAGCAGGATCGTCCCGCACACGCCGATGAGCGAGATCACCGCGATCACCGCGCCGCTTTGCAGCAGATACCCCTTGTCCTGCCGCAGCACCCCTTCATCGATCATGTTCGAGACCATCGTCGGAATGCCCAGCTCCACCAGCGCGAACCCAAACACCGATAAGATGTTGAGCAGCACCAGCCATTTGTAGCGTTTCATGTAATGTAAGATCAGTTTCATTCTTTCCTCACCTCTTCCCTTTCGACTATCCGCTCCATTCTATCATATCTCGACAAAGATAAACAGAGGGCAGCAGCGCTTTGTGAAAGAAGCGTGAACATTCCACATGCAGCGAAAGAAAACCAGGACGATGATGAACATCGTCCCGGCGCTTTCACTCCTCTTCTTCCATGAACTGATCGATACAGGCGACCGATCTTCGGTAATAATCGTACAATGTGTCCAGATACGTCCTGCCCTTCTCCTCCAGATGATAGTACACCTTGACCTGACGGACAGACGTATTCTTCTTCGTGCTGCTGATGTAGCCATTGTCTTCCAGCCGGTATAAGACCGGATACAGGATCCCTTCTCTGAGCCGAAAGAAGTTCCCCGTGCGCCGGGCGATCTCCTGAGAGATCTCATAACCATAGCGGTCCCCGCGGGTCAGGCTCTTCAGCGCCAGCATCTCAATTCTGAAAAAATCTGTTCTTTTCCGCATATCAATACCTCTAAGCTTCTCTGTTTATCATATCACAATTTCCGATCGAAAATCACCTGATTCTCCATAAAAAAAGAAGGATCCGCAGATCCCTCCTCAGGCATATTGTCTGATGGCTTCCGCCACCGCGTCATGTTCATGATCGGCCTGCAGCACGATGTCGGCCGCCGCGCGGATCTCCTCGGGCGCATTGGCCACCGCCACGCCGATGCCGGCGGCGCGGATCATCTCCAGATCGTTGAAGTTGTCGCCGATCGCCATGGTCTGCGCCATGTCGATCGACAGCATCTCTGCCAGCATCCGCAATCCCTCTCCTTTGTTCACGCCCGCGGCATTGATCTCGATATAGCGGTCCGAGGAAAAGCTGATCTCCAGCCCCTCCTTCAGCGCCGGATCCATCTGCTGAGCGAACTGCTTCAGATACGGCATGTCCCAGCGCTCATAAAGCAGCTTGGCCACGCCGACATCCCGCAGGAAGGAGACATCCTCAGGCAGCGAGAGCGGGTCATCGACAAACAGCGGCAGATCGCGCAGCTCGCGTGCGTCGATCGCCTCATAATAAAGCGTGCCGTCCTCGGCGAATACTTCCACCCCCATGCCGTTTGCGCGGGCATGGGCGATGAGCGCCTGCACCTTGTCCGCAGGGACGCCCTTCGAACAACAGACGCGCCCGCAGTTTTCAGAGATCAGCGCGCCGTTGGTGGAAATGACATAATGCCCCGCTTTCCCCAGCGCATCCAGCTGGCTCAGCGTGCGCTCCAGGCTCGTGTAGATGCGCCCGGTGCAGGGCACGAAGAGCCCGCCGCGCGCCTCGAATTCGCGGATGGCCGCCCGGTTGTTTTCCGATACGTTTTTTTCGCTGTCCAGCAGCGTCTCATCCAGGTCGCAGACGATCAGCCGGATCATTCGTCATCGTCCTCCCCGCCGTTGAGATAAGCGGCATCCAGGTTGTAATTGATGACGGTGAACGCGCCGTCCTTCCACTCCAGCAAAGAGAAGCTGGCATTGTTCAGGTGCACATGCATCCGCTGCAGCTGCGGATCCAGCCGTTTGAGCAGCGCCGTGATCGCCGCGCCGTGAGAGACGACGAGGATATCCCCGTCATACTGCTGCACATACTCATCAAACGCCTCGGCCATGCGCGCAGCGACTTCTTCCAGGCTCTCGGCCCCCTGCACCTTTTCCTGATACAGGCGGTGACGGACATCCTCGGTAAAGCGCGCGCCGTCCAGCTCTCCGAAATCACGCTCTACGATGCGTGCGTCTTCGCGCACTTCTGCGATCTGCGCAAACTGCGCCAGAATGGCGCCCGTCTGTTTCGCTCTCGACAGCGGCGAAGTGATCAGCGCCTGAAAGCTCTTTCCGCGCAGTGCCTCTGCGGCAGCCTCAGCCTGTCTTCGTCCGTTTTCATTCAGTTCGATATCCCTTCGTCCCTGAATGCGCCCGTCCGCATTCCACTGGGTCTCTCCGTGTCTCACGATATAGATCATCATCTTGTCACCCTCCTGTTTCTTTTTCGACGTAAATTTATTATAACACACTGGATGAAAAACGAAGCAGAAAATGCAACAGATTGAAAAATTTACATTCGGATGAAAGCACATCAGTCTTTTACTTTCATCTTGTATAAATCATGCTATAATGACGGATAGAAAGAAGGATGATCATGAAAACAATTACACTTCAGGAAGCGCTGCGTCAGACGCGTGTCCTGATCGTTCCCGTCTATGAAGACGACGCCGTGCCCGCATCGATCTGCGACGCGCTCGGCTATGATTTTGCCCATGAGGAAACAGGCAGGGAAGGAAAGATCCAGCGGCTGAGCACCCTGGGGCGCATCGCTGTCCCAACGCTGATCTTCGCCGGCCTGGGAAGGCGCGCAGAGATCACTTACGGCAAGGCCAAGCGCTGTCTGGGCAGCGCCCTGTATGCCTGCGAAGAGGAATGCTGCGTATGGATGGACAGCATGGTCTGCGGCAGGCTCGATCTGCATGAGGCCGCCCGCGCGCTGGGCCTTGCGGCGGCATACAGCACCTACCGCTATGGAAAAGCGCCGATGCAGGTCGCCGCCGCCAGCGATCTGGACATCGCCGACAGCCTGCAGGAGGGAGAGACCATCGGAAGATGCGTCGTGCATGCGCGCGATCTGGGCAATACGCCCGCCAACCTGATGCGGCCGGATGCTTTGGCGGCAGAATGCCGAAAGACCGCCGAGGCGCTTTCGCTGCCCATCGAGATCCTGGATGCCGATGCGCTGCGCGCCATCGGCGCCGGCGCCCTGCTCGCGGTCGGCAGCGGCTCGAGCGTGGGACCGCGCCTCATCTGCATCACCTATCAAGGCAATGGCGATGCGCCCTTTACCGCCCTGGTCGGCAAAGGCATCACCTTTGACAGCGGCGGATACTGTCTCAAGCCGCGCACATCCATGAGCGGCATGAAGTATGACATGTGCGGCGCCGCAGCCGCGCTGTGCACCCTGGAGCTCGCCGCCCGCCTGAAGCTGAAACAAAACCTGATCGCCGTCATCGCCGCGGCGGAAAACAAAGTCGGCCCAGAGGGCTATACCGTGGATGATGTGATCGTCACCCTCAGCGGCAAGCGCGTAGAGATCACCAACACCGATGCCGAAGGACGCCTCGTCCTGTGCGACGCCATCACCTACGCTGTGGGACATCATGCTGCGCGCATCATCGACATGGCGACGCTCACCGGCGCCTGCGTGACGGCGCTGGGCGAACGCTACACCGGCGTCTTCTCTAACGACGACGTCTTCTTCGACGCGCTGAACCGATCCGCGGATGCCTGCGGAGAAGCGATCTGGCGCCTGCCTGTCGACCGTGCGTTCCATGACGCCCTGCACTGCAGCAGCGTGGCAGACCTGGTCAACGCCGTCCCCAAGGCCGACGGCGGCAGCAGCCTGGCCGCGGCATTCCTGGAAGAATTCGTCCCGGAAGGCACGCCGTGGATCCATCTGGACATCGCTGGATCCGCGGAGACCGAAAAAGGCTGTGCCTATGCCCAGAAAGGCGCTTCCGGCGTCATGATCGAAACGCTCGTCCATCTGCTCGCCCGATCATAGGCCGATCAAGACCAGAGCCCGCAAGCCGGGATCGCTGGTCTTTTTTTTCATGGCTGAAAAAAAGGTGAACCTCCTTGCATTTTTCTGAATATGCTATATAATGAAGACATCAGAAGAACTAGTTTTAAAAACTAGATTCTGTAATTTTAAAACCGAGGAGGTATATCTCATGAAAAATATCAACCATTCTTCCGCAGCATTCTGCATGCAGCCGCAGCTGTTTCCTTCCACACACGGACAGCGGCAGAAACCCGATGTCCTGCGCCGCATCAAGGATCCTGGCAGCGCGATCACCCACGGCATCGGCTTCGTGCTGAGCTTCATCGCTGCCATCCCGCTGATCTCGCTCGCCATACACAGCGGCGACATCCGCAAGGTCATCGCGATGAGCGTATTCTCTTTGAGCATGATGGCGCTGTATGCGGCCAGCACATGCTATCACGCTTTCCATGGATCAGAAAAGGCGCAGACGCTGCGCAAGAAGATCGACCACATGATGATCTTCGTGCTGATCGCCGGCAGCTATACGCCGGTGTGCATGCTCACGCTGTGGGAGGGCATCGGCAAAGTGCTGCTCGCGCTGGTCTGGGGCATCGCCGCCGCCGGCATGATCCTCAAGCTGTTCTGGGTCTACTGCCCAAAATGGGTATCCTCCGTGCTGTATATCGGCATGGGCTGGGTCTGCATCCTGGCCTTCCCGCAGCTGTGGAACAACCTGAGCGCCGCACAGTTCGGCTGGCTGCTGGCCGGCGGCATCATCTACACCATCGGCGGCGTCATCTATGCCTTGAAGCTGTCCATCTTCAATGACCGCCATCCATGCTTCGGCAGTCATGAGATCTTCCATCTGTTCGTGATGGGCGGCAGCCTTTGCCACTTCATCGTCATGTTCCTGCTCGTCTGAGCACCGCGCACGGCATCCCGCCGTGCTTTTTTTTCATTCCCTGCGCATCAGCGAAAAAAGCGGGCGAGGTCTTCCCTCTGCCCGCTGACATTCAGCTGTTCTTATGCTCTCAGCTGTGCGCCGACTTCCTTCTGCAGCGCCTCCAGCACCTTGTCATGGATCTGGTTGATGTCCTCATCCTTGAGCGTGCGCTGGGCGGACTGGAACGTGATGCTCAGCGCGATGGACTTCTTGCCTTCCTCGACATGCTCGCCCGCATAGACATCGAAGACCTCGACATCCTGGATGATGTTTTCCTTATCGAGCTTGCCGCACTTCTTGATGCTGCGGATGATGTCTGCGACCGCCGTGCCCGCATCCACGACGAATGCCAGGTCGCGGGATACGGAAGGATAACGGGAGATCGGCTCAAACTTCACCTTGGCCGGCTTGTTGTCCAGCAGCACTTCCATGGAGAATTCGCCCATGACCGCCTGTTTGACCCCATAGGCTTTCGCCATGTCCGGATGGATGGTGCCGAAGATGCCCAGCAGGTCCTTGCCGATGTACACCTCGGCGCTCTGATACGGGTGGAAATGCGCCGTATCCTTCGTGTTGGCCTTGAAGCTGACACGGGTCTCCCCATAGCCCAGCTCTTCCAGCATCATCTCGACCAGGCCCTTGATGGTATAGAAATCGGCCTTGGTCTCAAATTTCTGCCATCTGTTCTTCTGCAGATCGCCGCACAGCACGAGCGCGAAGCGCTCCTGGGTGCTGTCCTGGGAATAGACGCTGCTGATCTCGAAGAGCGGCACGTCCTTCACGCTGCGCGCCAGATTATAAGCGGCGCTCTCCAGCAGGCTGGGCAGGATGGACGTCCGTACGATCTTGCGTTCCTCGCTCATCGGCGCGGCCAGCGTCACATGGCTGGACAGCGGCATGATGGCATCCGCCAGTTCCTTTTCCCCGATCAGCGTATATGTTTCTGCCTCATACAGTCCCTGTCCGGTAAACAGCACGCGCAGGCGGCGGCGCAGCTGCTGACGCGGGGTCAGCGCACCGACCGTGGCCGGCATCACCGGCATCGTGCTGGGCAGATCGTCAAAACCGATCATGCGGATGATCTCCTCGGCGATGTCCGCCTCCATGGAAATATCCTGGCGGTATGAAGGGATCTCCACATGGATCTGCCGTCCTGTCTGCACCGGGGCAAAATCGAGGCGGGTGAGCACATCCATCATCTGCGCATCCGCAAACTGCGTGCCCAGCAGCGCGTTGATGCGGTCGATGTTCACCTCAACGGTGCGCTGCTCCACTTTCCACGGCGCGGAATATGCTGTCTGCTCGATGCCTTTGGCATCCGCATATTCGATGAGCAGCTGCACGGCGCGGTCCATCGCCGCATACGGCGCATCCGGCTCGATGCCCTTCTGATAGCGGATGGAAGCATCCGTGTTCAGATTGAGACGGCGGGATGTATTGCGCACGCTCACGTGATCGAATATGGCAGCCTCGATCAGGATGCCCTTGGTATCTGCTTCGATCTTGGAGTTGTCTCCGCCCATGATGCCGGCGATGGCCACCGGCTTGCCGTCTACGGTGATCATCAGATCCCCCGGCTCGATATCATACTCCGCTTCATCCAGCGCGGTGTATTTGCATTGCAGATCATCCCTGACGATGATCTCTTCCTTATCCAGGCGGTTCAGATCGAAGAAGTGCAGCGGCTGACCGGTCTCCAGCATGACGAGGTTGGAGATGTCGACCACGTTGTTGATGGACTTGATGTTGCTGGCCATGAGCAGCTCCTTCATCCACTTCGGGCTTTCTTTGATCGTCACCTCGCGGATGATCTTGCCGCAGTAGATCGGGCATTTCTCGCTCTCGCTGGCTACGCGCAGAGCCGTCGGCGCACCGATGGCGGATGCGCCGCGGTAATCCGGCAGCGTCACCTTGCGATCGAGGATGGCGCCGGTCTCCTTGGCCATGGCAAAGGCCGCCATGCAGTCGCTGCGATTCGGCGTCAGGGAGACATCCAGCACTTCATCATCAAGCCCCAGATACTCCAGCACCTTTGTGCTGCCGACCTCGGCATCCTCGCCCAGGATCTCGATGCCGGCTTTCTGCGAATCGTTGAGGCTCTTGGCGTCGACGCCCAGCTCCAGCAGAGAACAGATCATGCCGTTGCTCTGCTGTCCGCGGATGACGCCTTCCTTAATCTCGCCGCCGGGAAGCTTTGCCCCGGGCAGCGCCACGATGACCTTCTGTCCCGCCGCCACATTGGGCGCGCCGCACACGATCTGGCGAATATCGCTGCCGACATCGACCTGGCACACATGCAGGTGATCGCTGTCCGGATGGTCCACACAGCTTTCGACATGGCCGATGACGAGGTTGGTGGCCTGCGCGCCCTTTTCGATGCCTTCCACTTCCAGTCCGGCATTGGTGATGCGCTCAGCGATCTCCTCGATGGACAGATCGCTGAGATCCATATATTGACTTAACCATTTTTTGGAAATTAACATGATTGAACCCTCCTACTCGAATCTGGTGAACGTCTTCAGGAAACGGATGTCATTGGTGTAGAAATGACGGATGTCGTCGATGCCGTACTTTAACATCGCGACACGCTCCGCGCCGATGCCGAAGGCAAATCCGCTCACCTTTTCCGGATCATAGCCGGCCATGCGCAATACATTGGGGTGCACCATGCCGGCGCCCAGGATCTCGATCCATCCGGTTCCCTTGCAGGTCGGGCAGCCCTTTCCTCCGCACATATGGCAGGAGACATCGACTTCCACGCTCGGTTCGGTGAACTGGAAATAGCTGGGGCGGAAGCGGATGACGCGCTTCTCTCCGAACATGCGCTTGGCGACAAATTCCAGCGTGCCCTTCAGATCGCTGAGCCGGATGTTCTCTCCGACCACCAGTCCCTCGACCTGCGTGAACTGATGAGAATGCGTCGCATCATCATCATCGCGGCGATATACCTTGCCCGGGCAGATGACCTTTACCGGCGTACGCGGCGCGTCCTTTTCGAGCACGCGCATCTGGATAGCGGTCGTGTGGGTCCGCAGAAGATGCTCCACATCGATATAGAATGTATCCTGCATATCGCGCGCCGGATGATCCTTCGGGATGTTGGCGCGTTCAAAGTTATAGAAGTCCAGCTCGACCTCCGGCCCTTCTTCCACGCTGTACCCCAGACCGATGAACAAGTCTTCGATCTCGCGCTGCACCAGCTGCAGCGGATGGATGTTGCCCACATTGGCCTTGCGTCCCCCCAGGGTGATGTCGATCTTTTCCTTTTCTAAGCGCGCCGCGGTCTCCTGCTTCTCCAGCACGGTCTTCTTCTCCTCGATGGCTTCCGCTAGCGTCTGCTTGAGCGCATTGACCTGCTGGCCGAATGCCGGACGTTCCTCCTTGGGGAGGTCTTTCATCGATTTCATCAGGTCCTGGATCGGCCCCTTCTTGCCCAGATAGAGCACGCGCAGCTGCTGCAGAGCGGCAAGGCTTTCACAGGCCGTGATCTTTTCCAGACCCGCTTCTCTGATTTGTGTTAGGTTTTCCATACTCATTTCCTTTCCTGCAAAAAAAAAGCACAAGCGCAGGAACGAACGTCGTTCGCGGTACCATCCTGCTTCATCTTGCGACACACCTTGATTGCCATGATAACCGAGTGGATCGGGAGAGGTTCGCTCTCGCTCACAGGTGAATTCGCCAGCTTCGCCTCAAGACACCTTTCAGTCACGGATGTCTCTCCCTTGCAGGCGCTCCCCTGGTTACTGCTCCTGATCAACGCTTTCGTGATGGTACTATTATAGCCCGTAAAAAAGCGCGTTTCAAGAATTTTCTCATGGTTTCTTTTTTCCGGCAAATCCGCTATACTGGTGAAAGAGAACGGAGGGATCTCATGGAAATCACATCAGTGCACAATCCAAAGGTAAAGGAGTGGTGCCGCCTGCATCAGAAAAAGCACCGTGACCGCGAGGGCATGTTCCTGATCGAAGGCATGCACCTGGTCGAAGAGGCGCATCGCGCCGGGCTCATCGAGCTGCTCTTCTCCTTGAAGGATCAGCCCCGTCCCCCCTTTGACCTGCCGCTGTGCACGCTCAGCGAGCCGGTCATGCGCAAGCTCACGGACAGTGTATCCGGCAGCGGCATCGCCGCGCTGTGCCGCATGCCTGAACGCACCTTGTCCGCCCCATCCCGCTGCATCCTGCTCGACCGCATCCAGGATCCCGGCAACGTGGGCACCATCCTGCGCACCGCGCATGCGTTCGGCTTTGACGATGTCATCCTGTCTCCCGGCTGCGCGGACCTCTATAATGAAAAAGTCATCCGCTCCACCCAGGGGGCGCTGTTCCATATGAACTGCGTGCAGCGCGGCCTGCGCGAAGCGATGGACGAGCTGCGAAAGCAGGATGTGCGCATCTACGCGACCGCCCTGCACCACGATGCCATCCCGCTGTCCCAGCTGCATGCGCCTTCCCGCTTTGCGCTCATCTTCGGCAATGAGGGACAAGGCGTGGAGGAAGCGCTGATCGCCGCAAGCGATGCAGCGCTCTACATCGAGATGGCACAGTTCGAGTCGCTCAATGTCGCCGTCGCCGCCGCCATCTGCATGTACACCATGTCCCACTGAAGAAGGCGCTGCCTTTTTCTGCCGAACATTTCGAAATTCATCAAAATGTTATTGACGAACACAGACGCAGTGCTATACTGAGAATCAAAAGACGAAGGGAGCGATGTCATGTTCCAGAAGACGTTCAAGGCCCTTGCGGATCCCACGCGAAGAGAGATCTTGAACCTGTTGAAGGATGGGAAACGAAACGCCGGCGAGATCGCCTCACGATTCGAGATGTCCGCTGCGACCATCTCCCATCACCTCTCTGTCCTGAAAGACGCCGGACTGGTACTGGACGAAAAAGAAGGAAAATACATTTACTACGAATTGAACACAAGCGTGATGGATGAGATCATCGGATGGATCTCTTCCCTCACCTCAGGAGGACATTGACATGAAGAAGATCATTCTGATGGGAACGATTTCCCTGCTCATCCTGATCGCAGCCACGCTGCTCACTTATGACATCCTGCCCGCGCAGATGCCCATCCACTGGGACATGAGCGGAAAGGCGGACGACTTTGCACCAAAGCATGTGTTTCTGACCATGGTCTTCGCCATCACCCTGGGCATCAATGTCCTGGGGATCGCACTGCCGCGCATCGATCCCCGCCGCGCCAACTACCGACGCTTCGAAAAAGCCTATGCCGTCACCTTCGGCATGCTCAACATGATGGTGGTCACCTTTTTCCTGATCACCCTGTGGGGAACACAGCATGGCGCGGCAGGTTCGCCCGCGATGCTCATCCCGATGGCGCTGGGCGTCATGTTCATCGTGCTGGGCAACTACATGCCGCTGTTCAGGCAGAATTTCTTTGCCGGCATCAAGACCCCATGGGCGCTGGCGGATGAAGAGGTCTGGAACCGGACGCACCGCATCGGCGGACGATGCTGGTTCGCCTGCGGATTCGGCTTCATCCTCATCCCTTTTCTGCCTGATGCGCTGCGCGAAGCCGTGATGCTGATCCTGATCCTCATCATGGTCGCCGTGCCATGCATCGGCTCTTATCTGATCTATCATCGAAAATACGGAGGAAAATCATGATTGAAATCAAACACGTCACCAAGACATTCGGCAGCAAGACTGCCGTGGACCATATCGACCTGAACATTCCCGCCGGGGAGATCGTGGGCTTCATCGGCCCCAACGGCGCCGGCAAGACGACCACCATCAAGATGATGAGCGGCGTCCTCGAACCCGATGAAGGCGACATCCTCATCGACGGCAAGAGCATCCGCAGCGAGCCTTTGGAAGCCAAGAAGCGCTTCGGCCTCGTCCCGGACAGCCCGGACATGTTCCTGCGGCTCAAAGGCATCGAATACCTGAACTTCATGGGCGACATCTACGAAGTGGAGAGCAGCCTGCGCGAACAGCGCATCGCATCGCTGGCCGATACCTTCGAGATGCGCGACGCCCTCAATGACAAGATCCTCTCTTATTCCCACGGCATGCGGCAGAAGATCGTGCTCATGGGCGCGCTCATCCACGAACCGCAGGTCTGGATCCTCGATGAGCCGATGACCGGCCTCGATCCGCAGTCCAGCTTCCACCTGAAGCAGATGATGAAGGAGCACGCCGCCAAAGGCAAGACCGTGTTCTTCTCCACCCATGTGCTGGAAGTGGCCGAAAAGCTCTGTGACAAGATCGCCATCATCAGCCATGGCAAGATCGTCTATTTCGGCACGCTGGACGATCTGCGCGCAGGCCATGGCGACCAGAGCCTGGAAGAGCTCTTCCTCGAGGTGATCTCTCATGCATAAGCTGCTCTCCCTCATCCGCATCCAGCTGAAAAGCGGCATGCTCAACACCATGGATGCCACGACCAAGACATGGAAAAAGGCCCTCCTTTACCTCGTCGTGCTCATCTGCATGCTGCCGCTGCTGGGACTGCTGTTCCTGGGCTTTTACTTCGGCTTTGACTTTCTGGGAAAGATCGGACAGCCCGGCTACCTGGTGAACATCGCGATGATGGGCACCTCGTTCGTCATCTTCCTGTTCTCGATCTTCACCATCCCCAGCGTCTATTATTTCAGCCGGGACATCGACCGTCTGCTCGTGCTGCCCCTGACGCCGCAGCAGATCATCTCGTCCAAGTTCGTGGTCAATGTGATCTATGAATACGGATTTACCGCGATGTTCATGATCCCGATGTATGTCACGATGGTCATGCAGACGGGCTTTCATCCCTTGGGGCTGATCGCCTTCCTCATCATCTTCTTCACTGCGCCGATCTATCCGCTGGTGCTCAGCAGCCTGCTCACGATGATCATCATGCGCTTCGTCCCCTTCTTCAACAACCGCGACCGCTTCAACCTGATCGGCGGCATCCTCGCCGTCGTCCTCGCGTTCGGCCTCTCTTTCTGGCTGAATTCGATGAATACCGCAGACATGGAAGCGATGCTGATGTCGCTGCTGTCCAGGGACAACGCCTTGATGCGGGCTGGGACGGCGCTCTTCCCCTTCATCCCGGCGGCCGCATCCGCCATCTTTGACGGAGACATGCTGCAGCTTCTGATCTACCTGGGCATCACGCTGATCGCGCTGGCGCTCTTCCTGCTGTGCGCGCGCTTCCTGTATTTCAAGGGAGCCATCGGCGGAAGCGAGACCGCGGCCGGCAATCGCAAAGCGGATGCCAGACAGATGCGCGGACAGCGCCACGGGCTGTTCTCCGCCTTCCTGCTCAAGGAGCTGCGCATGCTGTTCCGCACCCCGGTCTACTTCATGAACTGTGTGCTGACCGCCTTGCTCATGCCGGTGCTGCTGGTGATCATCATCGTCTCTGCCTTCTCAGAGCTAGGCACGCAGATCGCCCTGCCCATCACGCTGGGCTACATCCCGAACCTGTGGGCCATCACGCTGCTCATCGCCTTTGCGGCCGGCGGCTTCATGGGCGGCATCAACATGATCTCCTCGACCTCCGTCTCCCGGGAAGGGACAAATGCGTTCTTCATGAAATATGTCCCTGTGCCGGTGCAGACACAGGTGATGGCCAAGGCCGGCTGCGGCATCCTCATCTCCGCCGTATGCACATGGCTGATGCTCATCCCGCTGCATGTCGTGCTCGCTTATCCGCTTTGGCTCGATGCGCTGTTCATCCTGGGCTCGCTCCTCAGCATCATCATGACCAACTTGTTCGGCGTGCTCATCGACCTCATCCGGCCTAAGCTCATCTGGGAACAGGAAGCATCTGCCGTCAAGCAGAATTTCAACGGCTTCCTGAGCATGATGCTCTCTTTCGTGCTTGCCATCGCGTTTGCGGCGCCGATCATCCTGTGGCCAAACGCCATGCCTTTGCTCTGCATCGCCTTGCTCATCATCCAGCTCATCCTCACCGCGGCCCTTTACCTCTGTGTGAAGAAAGCCGGGGCCAGGCTGCTGCGCCAGATCTGAGGTGCGCCATGATCTTGATCTATCTGGCTGAAGAAGCCCATAAGGAAGACACGATCCGCCGCATCGCTGAATCGCTCCAGCTAAAGGTGCATTTCCTCAGCGATGAACAGACCAATGTCCCGCTGAAGATCTTGTTTGGCAGACCGGACACGACAGGAAAGCCCGCAGCGCTTCCCTACGCGCTCATGGTCATGCAAAGGATCAGCGATAAACAATTCAACGCCCTCAACGACGCCATGAAGCAGCAGGATGCCTACATCGGCCGCAAGGCCATGCGCACCGCGCACAATCAGCACTGGACGCTGGCCAGACTGAGCAAAGAGATCGAAGACGAACATCGTTATTTCGACCAGTATGAACAGCTTCAGCAGCTGATGCGCGAAAGCAACACGCTGCGCAAAGAAGACTATGCTGCAGAAAGCTGGCAGCGCTATGAACAGACGCTCATCCGCCTGTACATGCAGCTGCAGAAAGAACAGCCCTCCGCCGCCAAGCTGGACCGCATGCTCAACGAGGCGAAACAAGTCAGAGACGCCCTGAGGCCCATCAAGGATAACCTATAGAAAAACCTGCCGCGGCAGGTTTTTCTTATGCTTTCGTCCTCTCTACGAATACGTCGTAGCTCATCAGATAATTGGTCGCCACCTTGCGGCCATCGGGCTTCAGCAGGACCGCATTCTCCGCGATCGCATTGCTCTGGTGGATCGGATCTCCTTCCTTGGTCGCCTTGAGCATCCCTGCCGGCTTGCCCTTCACCAGCAGCAGGCTGCGAAACAGCGCATATTCCAGCTGTGTCCCTGGACCGAGGCGTGCCCCCAGCTCATTGGCCAGGATCTGCAGCTGCTGCTTCAGCATCCGCTGATCCAGATTAGAGGTGAACAGCACGAACAGATCACCGTCATTTTCCACGATCTTCGACTGTGCCACGACAAACTGATTTTCCACCATATGATACATCTGCGTCAGCACCTTCTTCTGATATGCCGCGCGCTGCTCATCTTCTGCCTCATCGCTCACGATGCGCAGATGCAGCGCATAAGAAACGCTGCTGTGCTTATGCACGCCCATCAAGTTTTTTACATAGATCACCGGATATTTCATCACCAACAACTCCTATCATTTATGTGTCCAGCTATAATATTCTGCATCTTTTTCCTCACAGATCTCTTCTTCGCCTCTTCGCGTCCACACCGTGAACTGCTCGCCGGCGAACATCTCGGCAAAAGCGCAAAGATCCAGCACATAGTGCGCCTGTGCGCTCATCACCTGCACACGCTCATTCCGCAAGCCGAAAAACAAGACGCGCTCTCCCTCGCGGATACAGAGGATCTCACCCTCCTTCAGCAGCTGGCAGGCCGTTTCCATATCATCGATCATGTCCATGAAATCACCGTTCCCATCATAACACAGAAACATGGATCCATGTGCATAAATCACAAAAGTCATGTTAGAATATTCAGGAAGGAGGGAGCCTTGTGAACGAAGAAAACGTATTTGCCATGCCCTTCAGCCGCCTTTACCCGCTGTACGTCGCCAAAGCGGAAAAGAAGGGAAGGAGCGAAGCAGAAGTCAAAGAGATCATCTGCTGGCTATGCGGATACAGCGAAGCGCAGCTGAAAGAGCATTTGCAACAGCAGACGACCCTGCGCGATTTTTTCGCCCAGGCAGAGATCCATCCCGACAGCGGGAAAGTGACCGGCACGATCTGCGGCGTACGCATCGAAGACATCCAGGATCCGCTGATGAAACACATCCGCATCATGGACAAGCTCATCGATGAGCTGGCCAAAGGCAAGCCATTGCGGCAGATCATGCGCTGCGCGAACAAGAAACGCTATGCCTTTGATGCCGTCATCCACGCTGCCAGCCGCAAAGGCGGCGCATACCTCATCTTCCCCTGGGACATCCGCGAAGAATTCGGATGCGGACGCGTCAGCGTTCACGCCACATTTGATGATGCCCCCTACGAGGGAAGTATCGTCAACATGGGCGTCAAAGACGATAACGGCGATATCTGTTACATCATCGGCATCCCCAAAGCCATCCGCACCGCCATCGCCAAAGACATCGGCGACACCATACATGTCACCATCCAGCAAAAAGAAAAGTTGTAATGCACGCGCTCATTACAACTTTTTTCATCAAGACAGCTTACCAGAAGGACTGCAAGTCAGAGAAACTTGTTTATTCACCGTTCTTGTCGTCTGACCCAAGACATTTTTCATCTTCCCCTGTGCAGAAGCATACGCTGTAGAACCAGACTTCCACGCCTTAGCGCCCGACACCGTCCAATTAGACACATAAGACTTTACGGAAACAGAGGAATTTGTGCATTTAGACGTAGAGCCATTATAAGTAAATGACCCCTTTACAGTAATGGTCCATAATACATTTCCGTTTTTATCCATATGCTTTCCCGTCTTTTGCGCACTTTTCGTAATGGTCGATCTTGTATTCACCATATCATGCTCTGTAATCGTAATGACAAAATAGCTTCCATCTTCAAATGTCTCTTCTATATAAGTTTGCGATTGCAAACTTATAGGATTCTCTGCAAAGGCTATTATAGAAAAAGCTTAACCATCAAAATGGTGACTCAACAGTTTGAACAATGTATTCGGCATCAAAATTATGATACTTTATTGAC
>UQPV01000010.1 GCA_900543035.1 uncultured Solobacterium sp. | reverse complement strand
ACGATCAAGTGGTCGAAGGCGTTGCCAGGCTGACGGATAACCCGCGCTTTGCCTATGATTCATATCGCCGATTCATTCAGATGTACGCGGATGTCGTCATGGGGCTTAATAAATCCCGTTTTGAGGAGATCATTGATGAGATCAAGAAAGAGAAAGGCGTAAAAGAAGATATCGACCTGGAAGCTGATGATATGAAGGAGCTGACCGCGCGCTTCAAGGCATTCTATGCGCAGGAGCTGGGCAGCGAATTCCCGCAGGATCCCCGTACGCAGCTGTTCGGGGCGATCCAGGCAGTATTCCGTTCATGGAATAACCCGCGCGCCATTTATTATCGGAAGATGAACGATATTCCTGGCAGCTGGGGCACGGCGGTCAATGTGCAGATGATGGTATTCGGCAACATGGGCAATGACTGCGGTACCGGCGTGGCGTTCACCCGTAATCCGAGCACCGGAGAGAACAAGCTGTATGGCGAGTTCCTGATGAACGCACAAGGAGAGGATGTCGTCGCCGGCATCCGTACGCCGCAGCATATCGATCAGCTGAAAGAAGTTGCTCCGCAGGCATACGAGAAATTCGTGGAGATTTGCGATACATTGGAAAATCATTATCGCAACATGCAGGATATGGAATTTACGATCGAAAAGGGAAAGCTGTTCATGCTGCAGACCCGTAATGGCAAGCGTACGGCTGCGGCCGCTTTGCAGATTGCCTGCGATATGGTCGATGAGGGCAAGGTCAGCATCGATGAGGCGCTGATGATGGTAGAGCCGAAGCAGCTGGATTCCCTGCTCCATCCGATGTTCGACGCATCGGAGCTGAAGGCGGCCAAACCGATCGCGACGGCATTGCCGGCATCTCCTGGCGCCGCATGCGGACAGATCGTCTTCAGCGCGGAGGAAGCCATCGCAGAGGCAGCCAAAGGAAAGAAGGTCATCCTGGTGCGTTTGGAGACTTCCCCGGAGGATATCGAGGGCATGCATGTCGCACAGGGCATCCTGACCGTGCGCGGCGGCATGACGAGCCATGCGGCCGTCGTGGCTCGCGGCATGGGCGCATGCTGCGTATCCGGATGCGGTGATATCGATATGCACGATGATGAAGGATATTTTAGCGTAAATGGAAAAGAGTATCACCGCGGTGAGTGGATCTCTCTTGATGGTTCCACCGGCGCGGTCTATGGAGAAGCCATCAAGACCGTTCCGGCAGCGATCAGCGGCAATTTTGAACGGTTCATGAAATGGGCCGATGAGCGTCGTCAGCTGCAGATCCGCACCAATGCGGATACGCCGCATGACGCGAAGCAGGCTGTCGCCTTCGGCGCAGAGGGCATCGGTCTGGTGCGCACCGAGCATATGTTCTTTGAGGGAGAGCGTATCAAGGCCGTCCGTGAGATGATCGTATCCAAGACGAGCGAACAGCGTAAGCGTGCCCTGGATAAGCTGCTGCCGATGCAGCGAAGCGATTTTGAGGGCATCTATGAGGCCATGGAGGGCAGACCAGTGACCATCCGTTATCTGGATCCGCCGCTGCATGAGTTTTTGCCGACCAGCTCATATGACATCACGCAGCTGGCTAAGGACATGCACATCGATGTGGATGAGCTCAAGAGCGTGATCACCAGCCTGCATGAGTTCAATCCGATGATGGGACACCGCGGCTGCCGTCTGGCCATCTCTTATCCGGAGATCGCCGAGATGCAGACGACAGCGGTGATCGAAGCTGCCATCAATGTTCAGCGCAGACATCCGGATTGGAATATGGTGCCGGAGATCATGATCCCCCTGGTCGGCGATCGAGAAGAGCTGAAGTTTGTCAGAAAGATCGTCGTCAAGGTCGCTGATCAGATCATCGCGGCCAGCGGACTGCAGATGAAATATAAGGTCGGTACGATGATCGAGATCCCGCGTGCTGCATTGCTTGCGGATGAGATTGCCGAGGAAGCGGAATTCTTCTCATTCGGCACCAATGATCTGACCCAGATGACCTATGGCTTCTCTCGTGATGATGCGGGCGGATTCCTCTCGGATTACTACGAAAAGAAGATCTTTGAACGCGACCCATTCGCTCATCTGGATCAAAAGGGCGTGGGAAAACTGATTCAGATGGCAACTGAATTGGGAAGGAAGACCAGAGCGGATATCAAACTGGGCATCTGCGGCGAACATGGCGGAGATCCGTCGAGCATCGAGTTCTGTCACCGTGTAGGGCTGAATTATGTTTCTTGCTCACCGTTCCGCGTGCCGATCGCAAGGCTGGCGGCGGCGCAGGCAGCCATCAAAGACAAAGCATAAGCTGTATGCAGGGATGAGGCTTCTCATCTCTGCTTTTTTGCAGTCAGGAACGATATGATCATCATGAGTGAAAAAAATGAAAAAATATAATAATTTCAGTTGTATTTTTGATCAAATTTATGTATCTTAAATATATAAGTGTTTTAGCTATTCAGCTGAAGATACAGACTGCAAGGAGGACTTTTCGGGTGAACGCAAAAAAACAGGATTATGTGAATGTCATCGTCAAAGCGCTGGACGAAGCGAAGGACGGAAAAAAGAAGTATATCGAGCTGAGCGCCAGGGATGTGGCGAGGATGACCGGCATGCAGCCGGTCATGAGCACTTGCTGCAGCGTCATGAAGCAGATGATGGTGGAAGGCGATAAGATCGTCAAGGACAGCCGGAGCAAGAATGGCTATGACAGCCATCTGACGGTGAAGTATCAGGTCGGGGACCGTGCGGATAAAAAGCCGATGTTCGACATCCGCCGCGGCAAGCCGAAAGGCGCTGCCGGACGGCGCAAGGAAAAGGCAGCGGCAGAGAAGAAGGACCTGGTGTCGATCGCGGCCGACTGGCTGGCCGATCTGGGGCTCAATGCGGACGTGAAGGAAGATGAGCTCCTGGTGCATGGAGAAAACGGCGTCTGGCGGATCGTCGTGGACAAGCCTGGACGCGGAAAGCGCTTCTCGCTCAAGAACAAGCTGTTTGAGCTGATGACGCAGATGGATGAAAACGTGGAGAAGTATTCCATCGTCGTCATGCGGGATGCAGCTTATCTGCGCGACTGGAAACGCCTTTCTGCAGCCGCAAAGCAGAAGATCAATCTTTCGCTGCTGCTTTGCTCCGCAAACGGACATGTCAAGGAATATGAATGAGGCTCAGCGATGAGCCTTTTGCTTATCAGAGAGGAAGATGCTTATGCAGGGAATACTGGATTATGCTGAACTGAGGAAAGACATCACGTTTCAGGAGCGTGGGTTCAATCCTGTAGACGCACTGATCTTCAGCGTGCTGTCTTATGTGGACTGGGAAGAGGTCGTCAATGAGGCGGAAAGACCGCTCAGCGAGGCATGCGCGCTTTTCCTGCAGCGGCGTGAAGGTGCGGACTTTGCGCGGATATTCGCGTATTCCCCGCTGATCCCCAGGCTGCTGGAGCTGCTGAAGGACAGCGTGCGTTATCGGGAGGTGACGATGGGGGACTATCGCAATGTCTTCGATGAGGCACAGGAGATCCAGTTTGCGGCCGTGACGATGAAGCTGCCCGATGGCGCGCTGTTTCTGTCTTTCCGCGGCACGGACAGCAGCATGATCGGGTGGAAGGAAGACATGAAGATGACGTATCAGGAGAGCGTCCCTGCGCAGGTGCTCGCCTGGGAGTATACGCGGCAGTGCGCGAAGCGCCATGTGCAGACCAAGCGGTTTTTGGGACGGGTGCGCCGGCGCGATCTGCCCACGCTGTATCTGGGCGGACATTCCAAGGGCGGAAATCTTGCCATGTACGCCGCCATCCGGGAGACTTCCTTGCACCAGCAGATCCGCAAGGTGTTCAATTTTGACGGCCCCGGCTTTCGAGAGACGTTTTACGCGCACTATGAGTGCAGCGGCATCCTTTCGCGGATCGTCACTTATTTGCCGCAGGGAAGCATCATCGGCCGACTGCTGGAACATCGGGAAGCTGCGGTGGTCATCGAGGCGCGGGAAAGCGGGCTCAGCCAGCACGATGCGTTTTGCTGGAGCGTGGGCTGTGATGATTTCATCCTTGCCGAGGGCTTGAGCGAGGAGAGCGACAAGGTGCAGGATTACATTCAGCGTGTGCTGCTCGATCGAAGCGATGAGGAGCGGCGCCGATTCGTCGATCTCATCTTCCGGGTGATGGACCGCCTGGAGATCCGCAGCGTGAGCGACATGAGCCAGCTCGGGCTTCGTCAGGGGATCAACGGGCTGCGCGAGCTGTCTGCGATGAGCGCGGAGGAGCGCAAATTCATTTTTGATGTCATCAATTTTCTCTGGCAGCAGACGCGATCGATCTTTTTTCACCCGCGCACATAAGGTAGACAGAAAGTGAATTTTGTCTAGTTTTTGTACGATTCGCCCTTGCCAGCGCCGATCGTCGGTGTATAATGGGTCGTGAACAAAGGGTATCTTCCATCAGGAAAGATACACCATGACCGCATGGAGCGGATGGATCGAATGTGATGCAGGGGGGCATTTCGATGCCCCCTTTTTGACAATGGAGGGTCGTATGATGAGATGGTTTAATGGAAGCGATGATTATATTCGGGAATATGTCTCCTGCTGGAACCGCAGCCTGCGGAAGAAGCGAGTGATCAATGTGCTTGCGGGGCTGGTACTGATCGCTGCCGGCGTGCTGTGCGTGCTGTTCCCGGTGGATGTATACCAGGTGGTGCAGTGGATCATCGGCGGCGTGCTCGTGTTTTACGCGGTGTTTCAGCTCGTGGAGTACTTCAGCATGACGGATTATTTCAGGGATCTGATGCTTTTGCCGATCGCGCTGATCGCCTTGCTGCTGGGCATCGCGTCCATCATGGCGCCGCCGTATCTGAGCGCGGTCTCCGTGGTCTTCCTCGGCGCGGTGGTGCTGCTGTTTGCCGGTGCACAGAAGATCTCCCTGGCTTCCCGGCTGCGTTACTTCCGGATCACCCGGGCGTATTCGATGACCTTCTGCGGCGTGATCAGCGTGATCGCGGCCTTGCTGCTGTTCATCATGCCGATGGTGGGCGTGGTGCTGCTCAATGTGATGATCGCGGCCTTTTTGATCGTCAGCGGCGTGACGCTGCTGATCGAGGCGATCTGCATGCGGAAGATCAACTTGTGAGCCGTTGAGCGGAAGACGTCTGATGGAAAACGCATCGGACGTTTTTTTGCGCATCACATCATGCTGTAAGCCTTTACATCATCTGTTTATCATGATTGACTGAATGTGTGGTCTATCGTGATAGACAGGAGGGAGAAGGATGAAGCTGCATGAACGTGAATATGAATTTGCCTGTATCGTCTGGGACAATGAGCCGCTGAGCTCAAGGGCGCTCGCCCGCTTATGTGAGGAGAAGATGGGCTGGAAGCGGACGACGACATACACCGTGCTCAGAAAGCTCTGTGAAAAGGGCGTGCTGAAGAATGATCACGCGCTGGTCACTTCGCTGGTGAAGAAGGAGGACGTGCGCCGCAGCGAGAGCCTTCAGCTGCTCGAGAAATTTTTCGATGGTTCTCTGCCGGGCTTTGTCGCCTCGTTCATGAAGGATCGCTCGCTGAGCGAACAGGAGATCGAGGAGCTGCGCACGCTGATCGATGAGGCAGAGGACGAGGTCCGCTCATGAACGCGCTGTTCGTGCAAGTGCTGCGGCTCGGATTGAACGCTGTCCCGGTGATCCTGATCGTGCTGCTCGCGCGCCTATTGCTGCGCAGGGCGCCGAAGCGCTTCTCTTATGCGCTGTGGCTGATCGTCTTTGCCGCGCTGGTCCTGCCGGCCTTCGTGCGCAGCGATCATGCGCTGCGTGCGGATGTGAGCGAGCGGGTCATGCCGCCTGAAGCGCATGAGATCCTGGAAGAGGAAGGCATCGCTGCGCGTCAGATGCCGGCTGCGGCCAAGGAAGAGGATGCCCCTTCAGCCGGTGTGGAGATGATGGCGGATCCCTTTGACATGCTCAGCACGGCCTGGGCCGCAGGCGTCCTTGGCTTTGCGGGATATGGCCTGATTTCCGCTTCCTTGCTGCGGCGCCGTCTGCAGCATGCCGAAGCGCTGCATGAAGAGATCTGTCGCTGCGAGGAGATCGACGGTGCGCTTGTCTTCGGCTTCGTTCATCCGCGGATCTATCTGCCGTCTGGGCTGAGCGAGGAAGAGCAGGCCATGGTGATCTGCCATGAACGGGTGCACATCCGGCGTCATGATCATCAGCTTCGGCTGCTGGCTTATGCGCTGTGCTGCATCTACTGGTTCCATCCATTGGTCTGGCTCTCCTGGCGGCTGATGGAATCGGATATGGAAATGTCGTGCGATGAGGAGGCGGTCCGTCGCAACGCGCTTCCTCCCGGAGGCTATGCCCGTGTGCTGCTGTCCGTGGCGCAGGAGCGGGCAGGGGCGGCAGTGCGTTTTCGAAGCGGAGATGTCCGCTCGCGCATCCGCAACATCCTGAAGCCGCCGCATTGGAACAAATATCACTTGCTCATCGTCCTTCTGCTGATCGGCGCGCTCGCGCTCTTGCTCATTCCGCTCCGCTCGCTCAGTGATCCGCTGGCGCAGCGCAATCTGCATTATCTGCAGAATCTTTATGGCGCATGGGAGGCGGCCGAAGATCCAGACGACCTTCTCTCGAAGATGGATTTTGGCGAAGGAATGCGGTATCGCGGCGTAGAGAAGATGGGCACAGACGGTACGTCTGTTGACGGGGTTCCCCGGCATCTGATGATCACGCTGGGCTGTGCGCATGAGGATCTGTCGTTTGCTCAGCGGGATGCGCTGGACCAGCAGAGCTTGAAACGCAATGCCTTTGCGCTGATCGCTTTGCAGCAGACGCTGCAGGATGTCACTTATGCGCTGACCAATGATGCGCAGACGCTGTATCTCGTCTATCAGGCGCCAGATCGCTCATCGAAGACCGCCATCACCGATGCAGACAGCTTCACGGATTTCGTGCAGGCTTACCTGATGTATGATGAACGCGGCACAGCGGAAAACGATCCTTCTGCCTACCCGAGCTCTGATGAGGCCTTTGCCGCTTTGCAGGGGATGATCCCGGATGAGATCTGGAACAAGGTGGATATGGAATCCTGTTCCTGGGCCATGAGCGAGGATGTGCTGTTTCGAAATCATGCGTATTCTGCGCCCGTGCAGATCAAAGGACAGACAGGCAGGAGCTGGATCCGGATGAGCTATGAGGGGCAGGATCTGAGATCCTATACGCTGGATCTCTGGTCATTTTACGATCAGAAAGAGCAGGTGCAGCTGAGCGAGGCGCAGCGGCTGCAGAAGGTGCAGGCATTTGTCCGCCGTTTCCGCAGCGACGCTGGGAAATTGTCGTTTGAGCATGCGGGACAGGATGAGCATGGTCTGGATGTATGGACGGCGATGGATGGGAACACAGAGCATATGATCAAGAGCGATCCGTATAGCGCGGACATCTATGAAGCATGGTTCGATTATGTGATTCATGGCTGATCGGTATTGAAAACGCTTACCTCCTCTCCTATAATAAACGTATAAGTGTGCGTGCATGCACAGATGGAGGAAAGCTTATGAAGAAAAGCGGTATATTGATGCCGGTCTCATCCCTGCCCTCGGCGTATGGGATCGGCGCATTGGACAGCGCGGCATATCATTTTGTGGATCAGCTGCAGCGCGGCGCGCAGCGGATCTGGCAGATCCTGCCGCTCGGGATGACCGGTTATGGCAATTCGCCTTATCAGCCGCTCTCCCTGAGATCGGGAAATCCGTATTTCCTCTCGCTGGAGGAGCTGGCGGAGAACGGGTGGCTTTATCCGGATGAACTGCCGCCCAGAGAGATCCACCGCGATCGTGTGGATTATGGATGGCTGTATGAGACCCGCATGCATTTGCTGCATCTGGCGTTTTCGCGCAGCGGCATAGCGGAGGATCAGGCGTTCTTGCGTTTCCAGCAGCAGGAAGAGATCCAAGATCATGCGCTGTACATGGCGCTCAAGGACCGTTATCACGGCGCGCCCTGGTACGAATGGCCGCAGCCGCTGCGCTTTCGGGATGAGCAGGCACTGGCGCAGGCCAAGCAGGAGCTGTGTGAAGAAATGGCCTTTCACGCCTTTACGCAGTATGTATTCGAACAGCAGTGGATGAAGCTGAAGCGCTATGCGAACCAAAAAGGGATCGAGATCATCGGCGATCTGCCTTTCCATGCGGCATATGACAGCGTGGATGTATGGGCGCATCCGCAGCTGTTCATGCTCAACGCGCGCCTGGAAATGGAGATGACCGCCGGCTGTGCGGGCGACCGTGACCATCCGCAGGGGCAGAACTGGGGATGCCCGCTGTATCGCTGGGAAGCGCATGCTCAGGAAGGATGGCGCTGGTGGATCGGCAGATATGCGCAGGCCGCCCATTGGTATGATGGGGTGCGCGCCGATCATGCCGCAGGATGCCTGTCTTCCTTTGCCATTCCATATGGGGAAGACGTTTCTTTGGGACAGCGCATCGCTGGTCCGGGGACGGAACTGTTCAGCGCGGTGCGCGCGGCCTTTCCTGATCTGAAGATCATCGTGGAAAACGACGGCCTGCACCCGGATGTCACGCTGCTCGCTTCCGCATGCGCGCTCAGCGACATGCGGGTGATGCAGACATCATTCGATTACTGCGGCAGCATGCCGGATGCGTATCCGGATCGCTGTATCTGCTACAGCGGCACCCATGATCAGGATACGCTGACGGGCTGGCTGAACCGCATGAGTCGTGTGCGTAAGGATGCCCTGAAGGCTTGCCTGAACACGGAAGAAGAGGATGTATGGGCATTGTGCGACCTGTGCATCCGCACGCTCATGGACAGCGCGTGCACGGACTGCATCATCCCCATGCAGGACTGGCTGCACTTGGATTCGCATGCGCGCATCAATGCGCCGGGAACGCTTGGAGAGAACTGGATGTGGCGGATGCATGAGGGACAGTTCCATGATCAGCTGGAACGGCAGATGGCGCAGATGAGCATGGCTTCCGGCCGTCAGTCATCAGAAAATATGTAAAGAATGTGTGTACCATAAAGGTAGGTTTATGATACAATAGACCTGTTATTTTTTGACGAAGGAACGGCATCAGGCAAAGCGCGCTTTGTCCGGTGTCACGACGATTGGAGGAAAATTGAATGAGTGGTTTTTTTGGGGTGGCATCACGCAGGGACTGTGTGCTGGATCTGTTTTTCGGAGTTGACTATCATTCCCATCTGGGGACCCGCCGCGCCGGGATGACGGTGCATGGGGAAAACGGATTCAACCGCGCAATCCACAACATTGAGAATTCTCCGTTCCGGACGAAATTCGAACATGATATCGAAGAGTTTGAGGGCAATCTGGGCATCGGCTGCATCTCTGACAATGAGGCACAGCCGCTGCTCGTCAATTCCCATCTGGGATCGTTCGCGATCACGACCGTGGGAAGGATCAACAATCTGGAGGCGCTGAAGGCGCTGTGCTTCAACAAAGGAACATCGCATTTTCTGGAGATGAGCAGCGGGGAGATCAATCCGACAGAGCTGGTGGCCGCGCTGATCAACCATAAGCAGAGCATCGTGGAGGGCCTTTCTTATGTGCAGGACATGGTGGAAGGCTCCATGAGCGTCCTGATCATGACGAAGGAAGGGATCTACGCTGCCCGTGACCGCCTGGGCCGCACGCCGGTGATCCTCGGTCATAAGGAGGATGGTTACTGCATCACTTTTGAGAGCAGCGCGTTCCTGAACCTGGGCTATCGTCATTACCGTGATCTCGGTCCGGGGGAGATCGATTTCGTGACGCCGGAATGGGTGGAAGTCGTCAAGCAGCCGGGCGAAGAGATGAAGATCTGTTCGTTCTTGTGGGTATATTACGGTTATCCGACATCCACTTACGAAGGCATCAATGTCGAATGCATGCGCAACCGCTGCGGAGACCTGCTGGCCAAGCATGATATGCGGGACGACCTGCACATCGACAGCGTGGCCGGCGTGCCGGATTCGGGAACCGCGCATGCGGTCGGATACTCCAATTGTTCCAAGATCCCCTTTGCCCGGCCGTTCATCAAGTATACGCCGACATGGCCGCGTTCCTTCATGCCGACGAGCCAGAAGCAGCGCAACATGATCGCCAAGATGAAGCTGATCCCGGTGCAGGAGCTGATCGAGGATAAGAGCCTGCTGCTGATCGATGATTCCATCGTACGCGGCACGCAGCTGGGAGAGACGACGCAGTTCCTCTATGACAGCGGCGCCAAGGAAGTGCATGTGCGCCCGGCATGTCCGCCGATCATGTTCGGCTGCAAATATCTGAATTTCTCCCGCTCCAGCTCAGAGATGGATCTGATCACCCGGCGGGTGATCGCGGATCTGGAAGAGGGCAACGAGATCACGCAGGAGATCCTGGAGGAATACGCGGATCCTAACAGCGAGCGTTATGCGAACATGTGTGAGGAGATCCGCCGCCGTTCCAATTTCACCACCCTGCGCTTCCATCGGCTTGACGACATGGTGGAATCCATCGGCCTGCCGAAATGCAAGCTGTGCACATACTGCTTTGACGGCAAGGAAAAATAATTCGCCGCAAAGGAAAGAAAAACGACTGACTGAACGGTCTGTGTCTGACAGGATGCATATCGTTCAGTTTTTTTTGTGAATAAACAGTATATAACAGTTGACAACAGTTATATACTGTTATACACTGTTTATGAACAGAGGAGGTTAGGAATGAAATTGATCGTAAATGGGTCATCGATGGTGCCGATCTATGAGCAGATCGTGGATCAGATCAAAGCGATGATCGTCAGCGGCGAATTGAAGCCGGATGACATTCTGCCCTCTGTCCGTTCCTTGTCAAGGGATCTGAAGATCAGCGCCCTGACGGTCAAGAAGGCGTACGATACACTTGAAGCGGAAGGGTTCACGGTCAGCGTGCACGGCAAGGGCACGTATGTGACGGCGGCCAATCAGGAGACTTTGATGGAGGAACAACGCAGAGATGTGGAAGCTGATCTGGAAATGGCCATACAGAAAGGCAGACGCTGCGGATTGAAGGATGAAGAGATCAGGGAAATGGTTGAACTGATCCTGGAGGATTAGCGTATGTTGGAAATGGAACAGGTGAAAAAGAAGTATGGAGATTTTCTGCTTGACGCAAGCCTGCATGTGCGTCCGGGCATGATCAGCGCACTGGTCGGCCCAAACGGCGCCGGCAAGAGCACGCTGTTCAAGGCGGCGATGGGCTTGATCCGGCCGGACAGCGGGACAGTGCGGATGTTTGGCGAGCGCTGTGATGTGCAGGCCAGACAGCAGCTGGGCGTCGTGCTTTCGGATTCGGGATTCAGCGGTTATCTGCGGGTGAAGGATGTGCGCGCTGTGCTGAAGCGGCTGTATGCGCAATTTGACGAGGCGCAGTTCATGGCGCTGTGTCATCGCTTCCAGGTTCCCATGAACAAGCGGATCAACTCGTTCTCGACCGGGATGAAGGCGAAGCTGAAGGTCATCTGCGCGATCACGCATCACGCGCGGCTGCTCATCCTAGATGAACCGACAGCCGGGCTGGATGTCATTGCCCGGGATGAGCTGCTCGATCTGCTCAGGTCATTTATGGAGGAAGATGAACAGCGCGCGATCGTCATCAGCTCGCATATCGCGACCGATCTGGAGAGCTTGTGCGACGACATCTATCTGATCCGCGACGGGCAGATCATCCTGCATGAGGATACAGATGTGCTTCTGTCTGATTACGCGCTGCTCAAGATGAGCGAAGAGCAGTATGCGAAGGTGGACCGTTCTTATCTGTTGCGCGTGCGCAAAGAGCCGTATGGATACCGCGCCCTGTGCACGCATAAGCAGTATTACGCGGAGAATGCGCCGCAGATCGTGATCGAAAACGGCGGTATCGATGATCTGATCACGATGATGATCCGAGGTGAACAGCGATGAGAGGACTGATCTGCAAGGACCTGCGCCTGATGATGGTGCAGAAGAATTTTCTGATCATGCTTGCCGCAGTGGCGCTGGTGAGCTTGGCGGCGATGGATGATCCGATGTTCGTGATCATGTATATGACGCTCATCTTCACGTCGTTTATCTTATCGACGATGAGCTATGATGAGTTTGACAACGGCTTTCCGTTCTTGTTCACGCTGCCGATCACCCGGAAGCTGTATGTGCGGGAAAAGTATGTGCTCGCTTTGCTCAGCGGGGCCGCGGCCTGGGTGCTGACCACGCTGCTGAGCGCAGGCAGCTGCATCTTCTCTGATGGCGCCCTGCCTCAGCTTTCCTGGTTTGCGGCGCCCTTCATGGTGCTGCCGATGCTCGCTGTGCTGATCGCGCTGATGATCCCGTTCAAGCTGAAGTTCGGCAGCGAGAACAGCAGGATGGCGCTGGTCATCGCCGTAGCGGCTGTGTTTGCGCTGATCGGCGCGGTGAGCGGTGCGATGCAGGCGGCCGGGGTGTCGCTGGATGTGCTCGCTGCCACGCTTCCGCCGATGTCGATGGCCCTGTGCGCGGCGCTGCTGATCGCGTTCAGTGCGTTCATCTTGCTTTTGTCCTACACCATCAGCGTGCGGATCATGGAACGACGCGAATTCTGATTCAGCCGCCGTTCAGCGTTTCTTCACTTGTTCTTCTCATCGCATCGTTACAATGAAGCTGGTGATCATGTATGAGAAAACGAAATGCCTGGACGGCGCTGTTCTGCGCTGTGGCACTATGTGTCGGGCTTTATTGCTTCTGGGGATGGAGTCAGAGCATAACGGAAGGATTTACCGTCCTCACCGCACATCCGGATCCGCAGGATCCTGAGGATGAGCAGATGCGGATGAGGGCGCAGGAGGAGCCGCGGGAAGATCAGGCGTACACGCTCAGCCGGTCCATGGATGAGACGGATGCGGCCGAGATCTGCGCCGATGCCGATGAGGAGGTGCTGGTTTCCGCATCTTCCGATGTCAGTGCGGATGAGACGCTCGCCGCTGTGCGCGCGTGATCTGCAGCGTATACCGATGAGAGAGTGAGCCGGCAGAGATGCCGGCTTTTCATCTGCGCTTTTCCTTACCGGAGTGTAAGGAAAAGCGATGGTTCGGTAAGCAAGGGAAGTCTATACTGATGGTGTAAAGCAAGATGACAAGGAGGAAATGATCATGAAATTACTGGAAGTCAACCATCTGAAAAAAGTATATACGACCCGTTTTGGCGGAAGCAAAGTGACGGCGCTGCAGGATGTGAGCTTCGATGTGGAGCAGGGGGAGTATGTCGCGGTGATGGGAGAGAGCGGATCGGGAAAGACGACGCTGCTCAATATCCTGGCGGCGCTGGACAGGCCCACGGAAGGAGAAGTGCTGCTTAACGGACAGAATATCGTGCGTATCCCTGAACGGACGCTGGCGGCGTTCCGCCGGGAACATCTCGGCTTCGTCTTTCAGGATTTCAACCTGCTGGACAGTTTTTCGCTCAAAGACAACATCTTCTTGCCGCTGGTGCTCTCCGGCATGAAATATGAAGAGATGAACCGCCGGCTGCAGCCGATCGCCAAGGAGCTGGGCATCTATGAGCTGCTGCCGAAGTTTCCTTATGAAGTGAGCGGAGGACAGAAGCAGCGCTGTGCCGTTGCCAGGGCGATTATTACCGATCCTCAGCTTATTTTGGCTGATGAGCCCACCGGCGCGCTGGATTCTAGATCGACCGAGGATCTGCTCGATGTGTTCCACCGCATCAATGTCAGCGGACAGACGATCGTGATGGTCACCCATTCCATCCAGGCGGCCAGCCATGCCGGCAGGGTATTGTTCATCAAGGATGGAACCGTGTTCCATCAGCTGTATCGTGAAAACTGCAGCAATGATGAGATGTATCAGCGCATCAGCGAGGCGCAGACCCGCATCAGCATGGGAGGCAGGCTGTATGAATAAGGTGTTTTACCCTCGGATCGCGATGATCAATCTGCGCAATAACGGACGCACATATGTGCCATATCTGCTCACCTGCATCTTGAGCACGGCCATGTTCTATGTGATCTGTTCGCTGTCGCTCAATCCTGATCTGGATACGATGCTGGGCGGAGGCTATATGCGTACGCTGCTGCAGATGGGAACATGGATCGTCGGCTTTTTCGTCATCATCTTCTTGTTTTATACCAACAGCTTCTTGATGAAGCGCAGGAAGAAGGAATTCGGCGTCTTCAACATCCTGGGGATGGAAAAGCGCCATATCAGCAAGGTCATCGCTTATGAGACGCTGTTTACCGTGCTGGTCAGCCTGCTGGCCGGCATCAGCCTGGGCATCGTGCTGGAGCGGCTGCTGTATTATGCGCTGGGCGCGATGATGGCCGGGGGCGGCGCACTGACGTTCAACATCTCTGTGGAAGGCATCCGCACGACGCTGATCCTGTTTGCGATCATCCACCTGCTGATCTTTTTGAGCTCACGCTGGCAGATCCGTCTGGCCAATCCGATCCAGCTGCTGCATGGCAGCTCCTATGGCGAACGTGAGCCGAAGGCGCGCTGGCTGATGGCGCTGCTGGGGCTCATCAGCCTTGGCGCCGGCTATGCGATCGCCGTGCTGACGAAGAATCCGCTCAACGCGCTGCTGCTGTTCTTCGTGGCGGTGCTGCTGGTCATCATCGGCACGTATCTGCTGTTTACCTCCGGCAGCATCGCTGTGCTCAAGCTGCTGAAGAAGAACCGCCGGTATTATTACAAGCCGACGCATTTCATCAACACCTCCACGATGATGTACCGCATGAAGCAGAATGCGGTGTCGCTGGCCAACATCTGCATCCTCTCCACGATGGTGCTCGTCATGCTGTCGACGACGATCTCCCTGTGGGTGGGCATGGATGATGCGGCAAGGACACGTTACCCGCGAGAGATCGCGGTGAGCAGCGAGGCGTATGATGCACAGAGCAAAGCAGAGATCGATGCGCGCATCGAGACCGCGCTGAAACAGAATGGGCTGCAGGCGCATGAGCCGCTGCGCTATACTTCGCTGGGGCTCTCCGCGGTCCGCCAGGGCGATTTCTTTGAGACTGACCAGAGCAAGGTGCAGGTGACCAGCATCGATCAGGTAGCCGTCGTCTATTTCATCCCGCTTTCCGATTACAATGCCCAAAGCGGGGAGTCACGCACGCTGGATGCGGGCGAAGTGCTGGTCTATGCTTCCCGCACGCCTTATGAAGAAGAGACGTTTTCGATGCTGGGACAGCACTTCAAGGTCGCAGACCATCTGGATACATTCATGGATTTTGGCTTCTCCTCTGCAGGGCTCACGGACAGCTATTTCGTGATCGTCTCCGATATGCAGGTCGTCGAGCAGCTGGATGAGGCGCAGCGCGCAGCTTATGGAACGAACGCCTCTGCCATCGAGTGGTATGCCGCATTTGATACTGACGGCACCACACAGCAGAATGAACAGCTTGCCGCGTCGCTCTCTGCTTCGCTGCAGCAGCTCGATCAGCCTGTCCTGCTGGAATCGCGCAGCGAGAACTATGCGTATCTGCAGGAGATGTATGGGGGATTCTTGTTCATCGGCGTATTCCTGAGCATCCTCTTCCTCATGGTGACCATCCTGATCCTCTATTACAAGCAGATCAGCGAGGGCTATGAGGATAAGGAGCGCTTTGAGATCATGCAGAAGGTCGGCATGGATCACCGCGAGGTGAAGAAGGTCATCCGCTCTCAGGTGCTCACGGTCTTCTTCCTGCCGCTCATCGCTGCCGGCATCCATATCGTCTTCGCATTCCCGATGGTAGAGAAGCTTCTGTTGCTGCTGAATCTGACGAACACATCGCTGTTTGTCTGCTGCACGCTGATCTGCTTCGCGGTGTTTGCGTTCATCTATGTGCTGATCTATTTCATGACTTCACGCATCTATTATGGCATCGTGCGGGTGCAAAGCGATCCGCAGTCGTGACCGCTGAACACAGGCGCGGTGCGCTCATCGAGCAATGATGGGCGCATCGCGCTTTTTGATGATGTGTCTGTCTTGCGCATATTTATTGGCGAGGGGTGGTTGAGAAGCTGTCGGGAATAAGGTATCATTAATGCAAATGACGGGAGGATGAAGAATGAAGAAGCATCGGCGGATACAGGCGCTGTTGTCGCTGATCCTGGCGTTTGCCTGCCTCAGCGGCTGCGGCGCGCAGGTCGAGCAGCCCTCTGCGGCGCACGAGCAGCTGCAGAGCGAAGCAGCGCTGAGAGAAGACATACCGGAATATGAAGGAGAACCTTATGTGGAGCTGAACGGCAATGTGCCGCAGCTGCCGCAGTGGGAGGAAGCCTCTTCTTTTGAGCAGTATGAGGAGCTTGATGATCTGGGGCGCTGTCAGCGCGCGTTTGCCTGCGTCGGATCAGATCTGATGCCTACGCAGGAGCGAGGCAGCATCGGCATGATCAAGCCGAGCGGCTGGCATACGGTCCGTTATGACCATGTGGATGGGCAATATCTGTACAACCGCTGTCATCTGATCGCTTATCAGCTGACGGCGGAGAATGCCAATGCGCGAAACCTGATCACCGGCACCCGGTATATGAACACCGAGGGCATGCTGCCTTTTGAGCAGGAGGTCGCAGATTATGTGAAGAGCACCGGCAACCATGTCCTATATGAAGTGACCCCGATCTTTGCGGATGATGATCTGGTGGCGCGCGGTGTGCACATGCAGGCAGAGTCGATCGAGGATGAGGGGGCCGGCGTGCAGTTCAACGTCTTCGTGTTCAACGTGCAGCCGGGCGTCGAGATCGATTATGCGACCGGCGAAAGCCGCGCCATCGAGACAGAAGAGGAACCGGAACAGCCACAGACGGAAGGAAAGATCCGCGGCAACCGCCGTTCGAAGATCTATCATTGTCCGGGACAGGCGGCTTATGAGGATATGGCCGATTCGGACAATCTGATCTTGTTTGATACGGAGGAAGAAGCACAGGCGGCCGGTTACCGGCGTGCTAAGCGATGATCGGCGAAGAAAACGGCGGTTTCGCAGCAGAAAGCGAATAAATCAGACGATAAAAGCGAACATACGACTATGGAGTGATACGATGATCAATCATGTTCTTTACTTTTTTGCTTACAGCATCCTGGGATGGGCATGTGAATGCCTGTATTGTGGGATCCCTGCGCGGCGCTTCATCAACCGCGGCTTCTTGGAAGGGCCATATTGTCCGATCTACGGCTGCGGCGCGCTGATCGTGATCCTTGTGCTCGATCCGCTGAAGGGTCATCCGCTGCTGCTGTTTCTGGGCGCGATGATCTTTACCAGCGTGCTGGAATATGTGACCAGCTGGCTGATGGAAAAGCTCTTTCACAGCAAGTGGTGGGATTATTCTGAGCGTCCCTTCAACATCAACGGGCGCGTATGCCTGTTGAACTCACTGCTGTTTGGCATCATGGGACTGGCCGTGATGTATGTGGTGCATCCGTTCATCTGCGATGTGTTCGAGCAGATCCCCGCCCTGGCCCGCCTGATCACGGCGGCCGTGCTGCTGATATTGTTCATCTGGGACAATATCCATACTTTCCATGCCATCCTGCGGGAGAACAGCGATTACCGCATGGTGGAGGACAGCCTGAAGGAGCTGGCTGTCCAGTTCAAGGGCTTCCAGCTGTATTCCCTGGATGAGCCGCTGAGCGCCCGGATCCAGGCCATCCTGGATCAGACGGATGCCGATGAGCGGCTGCAGGAGGCGCTCTCCCGGATGCAGCAGAACTGGCATCAGCGCATCAGCGCGTTTCGGCATACGCACCGCCGTCTTCACGCCGCTTTCCCTAAGCGGGCAGAGAATGTCCGCCTGCGCAACATCAGGGATCTGGTGAATGCGCTGGATGAGCATCTGCGCGGCAGAGGCGAGTGACATGTGGATCGTCTACCATGTGTTTCCGGCCGTGCTGGCTGTGTCAGCCGGCATCTGTTTGTACATCAGCCTGTGCAAGCTGTGTGAGACGCGCACGTCCTGGAGAAGGGCATCGGCACTCATCGCGGCGCTCGCCGCGCTGTTCATGCTCGATCTTTGCAGCGTGTGGACGCTGTTCATGATGCATCTGTGCGTCTTCCTGCTATTGTGGCTGCTGGCGCGCAGGCTGTCTTCCCGGCGTCTTTGCTGGGGGCTCCCACTGTCGTGCCTGCTTGCGGCAGCCATGATCTTAGGCGGGATGGCCAACGCCCGTGATATCCATGCGACACGGGTCACGATCGAAAATGAACAGCTCGATGAGGATCTGCGCATCGCCTGGCTCAGCGACCTGCATTATCCGACGTCTGCGGATGCCGGCGCGCTTCGTCAGCTGGTCCGGCGCATCAGCGATGAGCAGCCGGATGTCATCATCCTGGGCGGCGATATCGTCGATGAACATACGTCAGCCGCGCAGATGGAAGAAGCGTTCGATGAGCTGGGAAAGCTGCGCAGCAGCCTGGGCATCTACTACATCTATGGCAATCACGACTGTGCCCGCTATGCGGATCAGCCGGCATACAGCGAGGAGCAGCTGGAACGCGCGATCGCCCGGCAGGGCATCGAGATCTTATGCGATGAGCGGGTGCTCTTGCGGGATGATGTCATGCTGGTCGGCAGAGATGACCGCACCCATGCTCAGGGATCGCGGGCCGCGGCGGAGGAGCTGATGGGAGATGAAGATGTCTGTCATATCTTGCTGGATCACCGGCCGCTGCAGCTGGCGGAGAACGCGGCGGCAGGATATGATCTGCAGCTGAGCGGACATACGCACGATGGCCAGATCTTTCCGATCGGCACGCTTTGCTCGCTGCTTGGGCTGAATGAGCTGGAGCATGGCACTTTGCACGCAGATGGATTTTCCGCCGTCGTGTCCAGCGGCGCGGGGACATGGGGCTACCCGGTGCGTACGCAGGGGATCAGCGAATATGTGGTCATCGATATGAAAAAAGCAGCGGATGCGTGAGGCATCTGCTGCTTTTTAACATGCATCTTTCCAGAAGAACAGGAATCGCTTCCATACAGAGAGCTGCTTTCGCTTGGCGCTTGTCTGCTGGATCAGCCTTTCCATGGCCAAGACATCTTGTTCATCTGCCCCGCTGCGGGAGAAGCGTGCCTGATTGGCCAGCGCGAGCGCTTCTTCTGGGATCGGCAGGCCGTAGCGTGCCATCCTCTGCAGCTGATGATAGCCGTACAGGACGCCCTTTCGCGTATCCTTCTGATGAAGGCGTTTCTTTTTCCATCGCTTTCTGAGCAGCGGCTGCAGGATGAGCAGCGCCAGGGCCGCCATGCTCAGCATGCCCGCTGCCGGCACCTGAAGCTGTTCTTGCTGCGCCGGGTCAGGTGAGCTGGGCTGATCGCCAGTGACCGGTGTCGGCGCTGCGGGATCGGCAGATGGATCATCTGGTGTATCTGCTTCGCCTGGCGAGGAGCCTTCTGTCTCATATTGGCTGTGATCAAACGAGGATTCGGTGAACTCAAGCGGGATCCATCCGAGGTAAGGATCATAGATCTCCACCCAGGCATGCTCGTCGTAATCGCGGATGGTGGCAATGCCGCCGCTGAACGCTTCCTCGCCGACGCGGAATCCTTCCACATAGCGCGCGGGGTATCCATAATACCGCAGCATCAGGGCAGCGGCCGTGGCATAGTGGACGCAGTAGCCTTCATGGCTTTCGCCCAGGAAGTATTCCACGAAGTCTTCGCCGTTTGGCAGTGCGCCGGGGCTCAGCGTGTATTCCGCATGGTCATGCAGGTATGTGCGGATGAGCGTGATGACATCCTGGAGCGCTTCTGATCTGATCGAGGCGCGATCAGGCAGTCCGGGGAGAGAAGAAAAGAAGGCCGCGGTCTCTTTTGGTATCTGGGTATAGTGCTGCTGCACGAAGCGATCGTAGCTGGGCAGGACGCTGTCAAGCCCGGCCGTTGCCTCACGATAGGTCTGCGGATCGAAGTGCTGTGCGGGAGCGGGGATGAGATCAAAGGTCGCAGTGTCGCCCTGCGCAGGCTGGATGAAGCGGTCCTGGACGAAGGTCATGTCATCGACACCGCGGATATCCTCCACATGATAGGGGATCAGCTGATGGGCGTCATCGCCGCGCATGTCCTGAATGGTGAGGGAGGGCAAGGTGACGCTCATTCCTTCACTGGATGATCCCATGATGTTCATCCAGCTCATCAGCGTGTCGATGCGGGAGTAATCATATCGTTCGCCCAGCTCATCGACATAGTCTTCCTCTGCGATGGCCTTCCAGGTGTTGTCCTCGTAGACGCCGGCGCTCATGTCTTTGAGATAATAGGTATCTTCGAGAGTAGCGAGCACTCTTCCTCTGCTGCTGCCGATGTACAGACGGTCCTGCGCCTGGGTGAGGTCGATCTCATCGTTGCTTCCGCTGCCAGTGATCCGCTCGATGAGATTGGTGAGGGAAGTGAGCAGCTGGTCGCGCACGCCTTGGCCGCTGCCGCTGATCTGTGCGGGCGGGATGAGGAGGACGCACACCGCGATGGGGACGATGCAGGCAAACAGCATGAAGAGCATGCGCAGCCTGCGCTGCATGATCATCGACAGTCCCTGCGCGCTGTCCATGAGCAGGGCCGCCAAGACGAGCAGCAGGATCAGCGCGGTCGGCGGCTGCGGCACGCTGTGGAGCATGCAGGGCAGCAGGAATGAGATCAGCAGCAGGAAGGCGAGGCGGGAATGACGCTTGAGCGCGATGAACCAGTGGAAGAGCAGCGTGCCGATGAGGAAGAAGGCGAGCATCGTGCCGGCCAGCAGCAGCTGCTCGCTTCCCTGTACGCTGCGGGTGTCCAGGCTCATGAAATACAGCGTGGAGTGCTGGCGGTATGTCTCCAGCAGCATGTTGTAAAATACGCGCAGGGCGTCAAGGGTGATCGGGAACATGATGATCGCCGCTGCCAGCAGGATGAGCAGCAGCGTCAAGGTCAGCTTCATCCCGATGCGGCGGCAGATCATCAGCCAGAGCGCGCTGAGGAAGAGCAGGAGGGCAAATAAGAAAAACGGCTGTTGGAGCGGATGGAAGATCAGCTGCAGATGGAGCAGCACCAGCAGCATGATCCCCGGCGCGGCCATATACCTGTTCATATGCGTTCCTCCTCATCGTGAGGGGGAAACACGCCCTGCGCGCTGAGCAGCCAGCCTTGTCCCTGGCGGAAGAAAGCGCGGCTGGCGCGGGGATGGGAGAGGATCTGGCTCAGACAGTCGTGAATGCCGGCTTCCTCTGTGATCTGGGCCTGCTGGAGCTGATCGCTGCTGTACCAGGACACGCGCAGTCGGGATGGCTCATGCAGAAGGCGCTCTGCCAGCGTGCGGAAGCAGCTGATCACCTGCGCGCATTCATCGATCGTGCCGCTCAGATCCAGATGGATGACGTGCGTCTGCCGGGCATCGTGCTCAAATTCCCGCACCATGGTCTTGCCGGTCTTATAGCTGAGCTTCTGATGGATCCATTTCAGGGAATCGCCTTCCCGGTATTCCCGGACCTCATGCTTGTCGCGCCATTCTCCTTCCATGTGCCGATCTGGTGCGGATGATGGATGCTGCAGATCGTCGAAGCGGCTTGGCGAAGCAGCGGCAGGGATCTGCAGGAAGGTGCATCGTGCATCGCAGGACATCTTTCTGGAGAACAGCCAAAGACAGTCATACATGCGCGCTTCGCGCACGGCAAGCTGGATCATGCCGGGATCGGTGTCCAGGGTCAGCGCATCCCAAGTGCTGTTCAGTTCGTGCGCGCTGGTGAAGCGGTTGTCTTTTTCGACGGTGATCCGCAGCGTGCCGATGGGGAATGCCGCAGGATCGTCCAGACAGAGGCGGACATGTCCTTCCGCGTGCTCCAGGCGGACGCAGAGCGTCTTCTTTCCCAGCCGCAAAGCGAGCAGAGAAAACAGGGGCAGGACGAGCAGGAGCGCGCAGAGCAGGAAGAAGAAATAGCTGTCGGTGGCCAGGAAGAAGCCTGTGCTCAGCGCGGTCAGCGCCAGCCAGGACAGACGGCCCGTCCTGAGCGGATGCTTCATAGCAGCGGCTGCGCGACCTTGCGCAGGATGTCGTCGAGAACGGCGTTCGTCCGCTCCATGTCATGGCCGTTCTCTCCCTTCAGCCGGATGCGGTGCCCCATGATCTCGTGGAACAGATAGAGGATATCCTCAGGGATGGCATAGTCGCGTCCTTTTGTCCATGCGCGCGCACGGGCCGCGGCGGCCAGGGCGATCCCAGCGCGCGGGCTCGCACCGGAAGCGATGGAGGAATGCGTGCGGGTCGCCTGGACGAGCTCGACGATATAGCGGTACAGGTCGTCGTGCAGATAGACGTGCTGGCACGCTTCCTGCATGGCGATGATGTCTTTGGCGTCGGCGACAGCCTGTACTTGCTCGCTGCCTGGTTCTTTGCTCTTCAGGATGCGAATCTCGCTTTCCGTATCCGGATATCCGCTGTGCAGACGGATCATGAATCGCTCCAGCTGACTGTCCGGAAGCAGCTGGGTGCCGGCGGAACCGGCCGGATTCTGGGTGGCGATCACGACGAAGGGGTCCATCGCGGGATAAGTGACGCCGTCTACGGTGATGCGGTTTTCCTCCATGACCTCAAGCAAAGCTGCCTGTGTCCGGCTGGAGGTGCGGTTGATCTCATCGGCGAGGAAGATGTTGCAGAAAACGGCGCCGGGATGCAGCTTCGGCTCTCCGCTGTGACGCTCCAGCGCCATGAAGCCGATGACATCGCTGGGCAGCACATCGACGGTGAACTGCATGCGCTTGGTCTGCAGCGACATGGCGGCCGCGAAGGCGCGCGCCATCGTGGTCTTGCCTACGCCGGGGATGTCCTCCAGCAGGATGTGTCCTTTGGCCAGGATGGCCGTCAGTATCTTTTCAAGCTGTTCATCTTTGCCGATGACCGCTTTTTTTGTTTCGTTCAGGATCGCTTCATATTTGTTCATGATCTCGTTGTGAGACCGGAATCTGCTTCCGGTCGTCTCCTTTCTGCTTTAAGTTTACCGTAGAAATCATGCAGGTCAATGAAAAAAATTGTAAACTGATGTAAAATCGGTGAAAACAACGTGAAAGATCGGATGTCCAACGCCGCTTTGCGGTAGGTTTCGTAACACTTTTGTAAGGGTGAAAACAAAGGCGAAATTCGTGTTATAATAATAGAACAACGAAAAGGATGGGATGCTCATGGAGTGGATTGGAATAGATATGCTGATGCTGGCGCTGATCTATCTGGTATATCTGCTTCCGCGCTGGACGCAGCGCCGTGAAGCTGTGCTGAAAAGCGTGCTTTGCGTTTATGGCGCGGGCGTGCTGTATTTTACGATCATGCCGATCTATCTTCCGATACCGTTTCTGACGCTGTCGATGGATGTGTGGAACATCAACCTGATGCCGTTCTCGGATCTCATCCTTCATCATGCCGGCGCGCTGCGTGAATTCCTCCTCAATGTGCTCATGATGGTGCCCTTGGGCATCCTGGTTCCTTTCATCTATAAAAAGGGCTTTGCCCGCACGGTGCTGCTGTGTCTGTGCTGTTCGCTGTGCATCGAGCTGGTGCAGCTGTTTTCGATCACTAAGCTGAACTGCTGCGATATCACCGATCTCATCAGCAATACGCTGGGCGGCGCGTGCGGCTATGGGCTGTACATGCTGTTTCGCGCGCCGCTGAAGCATCTTTACGCGCTTCTGCCTGGCGGAGAGCTCTCCTTTTCTTTTCTGCCCTGGCCGCGCTTCGTGCGCTCGAATACGGCGTTCATGCTGCTGATCATCTTGTTCGTGCGCTCTGCCGCTTATTGTTTTCTGACGCTGTGATCAGGAAAACAGTGGGAATGACTTGCAAGAAAGAGCGGTTTTCGTTAGAATGAACATGTTAGCAAAAGAAAGACGAAGGAGAGTGATCGGATGATCCGACATGCTAAACCGGAGGATGCGGACTCGTGTATACACTTGATGAAACTGGTAAAAAATGATTTTCCGGGGTATCGGGAAGATGCCTTTCGCACCGCATTGCAGGAAATGATCGAAAGAGGAGAGGCATTTGTCAGCCAGGATGACGACATGCTGGAAGGCATGGTGGGATTCAGCCGCGAAAAGAAGGCGCTGACGATGCTGGCCGTTCATCCGGACTGCCGGCGTGAGGGGATCGCCACACGGCTGATCTATACGGTAGCCGGATGCTTTGAGCCGGAGGATGAGATCTCAGTGATCACCTTTGCGGAAAATGATCCGCGCGGGGAAGCGGCCAGGGCATGTTATCGTTCCTGCGGTTTTGAAGCGGAGGAAAATCTGGAAATATCCAATGTGGAGTGTCAGAAGCTCGTATACCGGGTCTGACATGCGAATGACAAGGAACAGCCGATGTCTCTGACAGGGAGGACATCGGCTTTTTAAGGGGAGATGGGAACATGCGCAAATGGTGTGCAGAGGATGGGAGGACCGTGTTATGGACGCTCATCGGCATAGGGATCGGCGTCATTGCCGGCGCGCTGGATTTTCTGTTTGCCAGCGGGCTGCAGCTGTGCACGCAGCTGCGTACGGCGCATCTCTGGCTGCTGGCGCCCTTTCTCGGCTTGGCCGGTCTGCTCATCGTGACGCTTTACCGCCGCTATGGCCAGCGGGCAAAGCGGGGCATGGCGCTGGTGTTCGATCTGGCGCAGGGAGATGAGCAGCAAAGCGAGCTGCGGCTCATTCCTCTGCTGAGCGTATCCACCTGGCTTTCGCATCTGTTCGGCGGCAGCGTCGGGCGTGAGGGCGTCGCCGTGCAGATCAATGCGGTGATGGCGCAGTATTGCTCGCGCTGGATCCGCCTGCCTGACGCGTCGCGGATGCTGACGCTGACCGGCATGGCCGCGGGCTTCGGCGGTCTGTTTCAGACGCCGCTTGCAGCGACATTCTTTGCCCTTGAGGTGATCACGCCCGGCCGGCTGCGTCTGGAGGCGCTGGCGCCGGCGCTCAGTGCTGCGTTCAGCGCCTGTCTGTGCAGCGGATTCCTCGGCCTGCACCACAGCGTCTTCACCTTTGATGCGGCGTTTTCTTTGCGGCTGTCCCTGCTTGGAAAGGCGGCGCTGCTGGGCATCCTGTTCGGTCTGTGCGGCCTGGCCTTCAGCGCGTCTTTGGCATTCATGAAACGCAAGATGGCGGCGTGGATGCCGGATCCCCGGGTGCGCATCCTGCTGTGCGGCGCGCTGATCAGCTTCCTCATCCTGCTGCTGCATCAGGGGCGCTATGCTGGCCTGGGCACCAATTTGATCGACATGAGCCAGGGGGCAGGAGAGATCTTCTGGTATGACTGGCTGCTGAAAGGCGCGCTTACGGTGCTTACGCTTTCCGCGGGCTTTCAGGGCGGAGAGGTCACTCCGCTGTTTTCCATCGGCGCTTCGCTCGGCGCAGTGCTGGCGCCCGCATTCGGTCTGTCTGCCGCGTCCGGCGCGGCGCTGGGCTATGCATCGGTGTTCGCATCGGCGAGCAACACCCTGATCGCGCCGATATTGATCGGCGCAGAGGTGTTCGGCCTGCAGGCCCTTCCATTCTTCGTGGTCAGCGTGGCGTTTTCCAGGCTGTTCAACCACGGGCGTTCCATTTATCCCCAACGCGGAAATAGCGGCGTTTCTGGCGGAGAAAACGGCAATATCCGGCCATCGTCAGAAAAAGATTGACAAATCAAATGGAAGGCATATAATTTTGACGTGATTGCATTTTTAGAAAGTTTGAAGAGGTGAAAGAAATGCCAGGTAGAGTAGTAGTCGGCACCCAGTGGGGTGACGAGGGAAAAGGAAAGGTCGTCGATGTCCTCAGCGAGCACGCCGATACGATCGTCCGTTTCCAGGGCGGCAACAACGCAGGCCATACGGTCATCGTGAACGGAGAGAAATTCATCCTCCATCTGCTGCCTTCCGGAGTGCTGCATCAGGAGGCGAAGTGCGTGATCGGCCCAGGCGTGGTCGTCGATCCTTTCGTGCTGCTGGAGGAGATCCGCATGCTCGAGGAGCGCGGGCTTTCCTGTGACCACATCCGGATCTCGGACCGCGCGCACATCATCATGCCCTATCATATTTATCAGGATGAGCTGCAGGAACAGCATTCCGGCGCAAAGAAGATCGGCACGACCAAGCGCGGGATCGGCCCGTGCTATGCCGACAAGTATGCCAGACATGGGATCCGCATGTGCGATCTGAAGGATTTTGCGGTATTCGAAGAGAAGGCGCGCCGCTTCCTCGCGGACAAGAATCTTCTGTTCACGCAGATCTACGGCGGTGAGGCGATGGACGCGGATGAGATGATCGCCCGCTTCAGCGCGATCCGCGATCAGATCGTCGGCCGGCTGTGCGAGAGCGTCAGCGAGGTCAACCGCGATCTCGATGAGGGCAAGGATGTGCTGTTCGAGGGCGCGCAGGCCGCGATGCTGGACATCAACTATGGCACTTATCCGTATGTGACATCTTCTTCACCGACTTCTGCGGGCGTATGCACAGGCGCAGGCGTCGCGCCTTCCCGGATCTCTCAGGTCATCGGCGTCGTGAAGGCATACTCCACCCGCGTGGGCGAAGGGCCTTTCGTCACCGAGCTGAATGATGAGACCGGCGAGCGCATCCGCGCCAACGGCGGAGAATTCGGCGCGACGACCGGACGGCCGAGACGCTGCGGCTGGCTGGACCTCAACGTGGTGAAGCACGCGGCGCTGATCAACGGGCTCACCGACATCGTGCTGACCAAGATCGACGTGCTCAGCGGACTGGACGAGCTTTATGTCTGCGTGGCGTATGACGTGGATGGCGTGCGCTATGACTACATGCCTTCCTCGCTGGAAGACATCGCCAGGGCCAAGCCGGTCTATCAGGTGTTCGACGGCTGGGATGAAGACATCACCAAGGCCGCGACCTTCGATGAGCTGCCGGAAAACTGCCAGGCATATGTCCGCTTCATCGAGGATTTCATCGGCGTGCGCGTATCGATGATCTCAGTGGGACCGGATCGCGTAAACAATATCTTTCTGCATGACATCATCGATGATGCCATGTAAGGTTCGACTATGCAAATGGAGGTAAACATGGAACAGTTAGAAATGATGTATGAAGGCAAGGCAAAAAAAGTGTACCGCACGGATGATGAGGATCTGCTCATCGTCGATTACAAGGATGACGCTACGGCGTTCAACGGACTGAAGAAGGGAACGATCGTCGGCAAGGGCGTGGTGAACAACCGCATGAGCAACTATCTCTGCCAGATCCTGGAAGAAAAAGGCGTGCCGACACATTTCGTGAAGGAGCTCGATGAGCGCCGCACGCTGGTGAAGAAAGTGGAGATCGTGCCGCTGGAGGTCATCATCCGCAACAAGGCAGCTGGCAGCTTCTCCAAGCGCTACGGCGTAGAAGAGGGCACGCCGCTGAAGTGCTCTACCCTGGAATTCAGCTATAAGAACGACGATCTGGGCGATCCGCTGATGAATTCTTACATGGCGTTGGCGCTTGATCTGGCCACGAAGGAAGAGATCGACACGATCAGCGAGATGGCCTTCAAGGTCAACGAGGTGCTCAAGGAAGTATTTGCCGGCGTAGGCATCGAGCTCATCGACTTCAAGCTGGAGTTCGGCCGTTATCACGGTCAGATCATCCTGGCCGATGAGATCTCTCCGGATACTTGCCGCTACTGGGACATGAAGACACACGATCATCTGGATAAGGACCGTTTCCGCCGCGATCTGGGCGATGCGGAAGGCGCTTATCAGGAAGTTTACCGCCGTCTGGGACTGGATAAATAAGAGGCGCGCATGAACGATACGTATCAGAGCCCGCTGGCGCAGCGTTACGCCAGCAAGGAGATGCAGGCGCTTTTCAGCAACGACAAGAAATTCCGCACCTGGAGAAGACTGTGGATCGCATTGGCGCAGAGCGAGCAGGAGCTGGGATTGGACATCAGCGATGAGCAGATCGCTGAGCTGATCGCTCATCAGGACGACATCAATTACGATGTGGCCAGACAGCGCGAGAAGGAAGTGCGCCATGTATACGCCTTTGGCTGCCAGTGCCCGAAGGCAAAGGGCATCATCCACCTGGGCGCCACCAGCTGTTATGTCGGGGACAATACCGATCTCATCCTGATGCATGAGGCCATGGAGCTGGTCAAGCGCAAGCTGGTCAACGTGATGGCGCGTCTGGAAAAGTTCGCGCTCCAGTACAAGGATCTGCCTGTGCTGGCATTCACGCATTTCCAGCCGGCTCAGCCGACCACGCTGGGCAAGCGCGCCAGCATCTGGGCACATGATCTGCTCATGGATTATGAGGAGCTGTGCTGGCTGCTCGAACACAAGAAGCTGCTGGGCTGCAAAGGGACGACCGGCACCCAGGCGAGCTTCATGGAGCTGTTTGACGGCGATACGGACAAAGTCAAGAAGCTCGATCAGCTGATCGCGGAGAAGATGGGCTATGACGCCTGCTATCCGGTGTCCACGCAGACATATTCCCGCAAATATGATTTCCGTGTGCTCAGCGTGCTGAGCTCCATCGCGCAGAGCGCGCATAAATTCTCCAATGACATTCGCCTGCTCCAGCACCTCAAGGAAGTTGAGGAGCCTTTTGAAAAGAGCCAGATCGGCTCCAGCGCCATGGCGTACAAGCGCAATCCGATGCGCAGCGAGCGCATGGCTTCTCTGGCGAACTATGTCATCTCCGATGTCATGAACCCGTCCATCGTGGCTGCCACGCAGTGGTTCGAGCGCACGCTGGACGATTCGGCCAATAAGCGCATTTCCGTGCCGGAAGCATTCCTGGCCGTCGATGGCATCCTGGACCTGTATCTGAACATCACAGAGGGCCTGGTCGTCTATCCGAAGGTCATCGAGAGCCATCTGATGAACGAGCTGCCGTTCATGGCGACGGAAAACATCATGATGGACTGCGTGAAGATGGGCGGAGACCGTCAGGAGCTGCATGAGGCCATCCGCGTGCATTCCATGGCAGCCGGAAGAGTGGTCAAGGAAGAAGGAAAGCCGAATGATCTGTTGCAGCGGATCGCGGATGATCCGCGTTTCCCGATGAACCTGGAGCAGCTGCAGGCGATCATGAAGCCGGCTAATTTCGTTGGCCGCAGCGTGCAGCAGACCGAGGAATTCTTCGCCGAGCATATCGATCCGATCCTGGAAAAGGAAAAGGATGCGCTTGGCATGCATGCCGACATCAACGTATAGATCATATGATCATCCCGTGTCCGGAAGAAATGCCGGACACTTTTTCTGCTCTTTGGTTAGCATACACTAATCTTTGCAGTTCGTCTGCGTTGCGCGATGGCTGGAACGATGATATAGTAGAAAAAAATGAGCAGGAAGCCATATTCAGACATACTATGGATAGAATGTGAGGAGATGAATGGATGAACATGAATATATTTCTGGGACTGATCCTTCCATTGATCGGAACGAGTGCCGGTGCCGCATGTGTCTTCGTGATGCGCCGGCAGATGAACGCCCTTGTGCAGAAGGCGCTGCTGGGCTTTGCCTCCGGCGTGATGGTCGCTGCTAGCGTGTGGTCACTGCTCATTCCGGCCATGGAGATGTCTTCTGCGCTGGGCCGGCTCTCTTTTCTTCCGGCTGTCTGCGGCTTGATCGGCGGCATTGCGTTTTTGTTGCTGCTGGACTGGCTCATCCCGCATCTGCACCTTGGCAGCGATGAGGCAGAGGGGCATCGCTGCAGCCTGCAGAGGACGACGATGATGGTGCTTGCCGTGACCTTGCACAACATCCCGGAGGGCATGGCCATCGGCGCAGTGTTTGCCGCGCTGATGGCGCAGGGAAGCGAAGTGACGATGGCCTCGGCCTTTGCGCTGTCGATCGGCATCGCCATTCAGAATTTTCCTGAAGGCGCGATCGTCTCGATGCCGCTGCGCGCTGAGAAAGGGATGAATCGCAGACGGGCATTTTTCTATGGCGTGCTGTCCGGCGCGGTGGAACCGCTGGCGGCGATCGTCATGATCCTGCTCTCTTCCTCGCTTCAGCCGCTGCTGCCGCTGTTTCTTTCCTTTGCGGCCGGCGCGATGATCTATGTGGTCGTCGAGGAGCTCATCCCGGAAACGGCGCAGGGCCGCCACAGCAACCTGGGCACGATCGGCTTTGCGCTCGGTTTTGCGCTCATGATGATCCTGGATGTCGCGCTCGGCTGAATTGTGGTATACTTTTACCCAAATGGAGGAATGGATGATGAATGAACTGGAACTGTTGAAACGGAAATATGCGCGCCTGGCGCTGGCCTGCGGCGTCAATGTGCAGAAGGGGCAGACAGTGATGGTGAATGCGGATGTGCAGGCCGCTGACTTTGCCGCGCTGATCTGTGAGGAGGCGTACCGCATGGGTGCGGGAGAAGTGGTGATGCGCTACAGCGATGAGCGCGTCAGCCGCCTGCATTACCTGCACCAGGATGAACAGACGCTGTGCAGGGTCCATGACTGGCAGATCGACAGCCGTCTGGACTATCTGAAAGAAGGGGCGTGCGTGCTCCATGTGATCAGTGAGACACCGGGGATGTTTGCGGACTGTGACGCCGCAAAGATCAGTGCGGCCAGTCTGGCCTGGGCCAGGGCGAGCAAGGCGGTGCAGAAATACACGATGGACAATATCTGCGCCTGGAGCATCGTGGCCGTGCCGAACGCCGGCTGGGCGGATCAGGTGTTCGCGGATGCCGGCGAAGACGGCGTAAAGAAGCTGTGGCAGGCCATCTTTGACTGTGTCTATGTCGACGCGCACCATGATCCGCTCGCCATCTGGGAAAAGCGCAACGCGATGTTCGAACAGCGGGTGAACAGCCTCAACGCCTGCCGGTTTACCGCGTTGCACTTCACCAGCTCGCTGGGAACAGATCTTACGGTCGGCCTGCCGCAGGGGCACCTGTGGGAAGGGGGAAGCGAACAGACGCAGGACGGCGTCCGCTTCAACGCCAACCTGCCGACGGAAGAAGTGTTCACCATGCCGCACCGGCTGAAGACCAACGGCGTCGTTCATGCGAGCAAGCCGCTGGATTACAACGGTCAGCTGATCGAGGATTTCCATCTGGAATTTCAGGATGGCAAAGTGTGCGGATATGACGCGCGTAAGGGAAAAGCAGCGCTGCGCGCGCTGATCGAGTTTGACGAGGGCAGCAGCTATCTGGGAGAAGTCGCGCTCGTTCCGCAGGATTCTGCGATCGCCCGATCCGGCCTGCTGTTTTACAACACGCTCTTCGATGAAAACGCCTCCTGTCACCTGGCGCTGGGCGATGCGTATCCTTCCTGCCTGAGCGGCGGGCTGGCGATGAGCGAGGAAGAGCGCAAGGCATGCGGCGCCAATCAGTCGATGACCCATGTCGATTTCATGTTCGGCACCCCGGATCTGCGGGTCACGGGCATCGGCGCAGACGGACAGCAGACGCTCATCATGGAAAACGGCCTGTTTGCCGAAGCGTTTGATTTCCGCCGCTGATCTCCTCTCGCACCTGGACGAGGTTGTCTGCGTCAAGGATAAATGTTAAAATAAACGCAGAGAGGATGATGACATGAAACGGTTCATTGCGGCCTGCATCATGGCGGTGCTGTTGCTTATGGGCATGTCTGGCGTTTCGCTGAATGCCAGCGAGGCATATACGGTGGAGAACCTGGACATCACCATTCATGTTCAGGAAGACGGCAGACTGCTGGTCAGCGAGGCATACGATCTGAATTTTAATTATTATCGCAGCAGTTTCGTGCGGACGATCACGCCGACCTGCCATGTGCCGATCCAGACAGTGGAGGGCATCGTATACCGGGACTACTATTTTCCGATCACCGATGTCCAGTGTGACCGCCTGCTTTCGATCACCCAGAATCAGGACAGTCTGTCTGTGGCCATGGGCGATCGTGATCAGACGCTGACCGGCAGGCAGTCATTCACCGTGTCTTATACCGTGCAGACCACGGACCTGCAGCTGCCGGAAGGCACGCAGATGCTGTATTGGACATTTGTGACGAGCATGGATACGACGGTCGAGCATCTGCATTATGAAATTCATATGCCCAAGGCATTTGATCCGCAGGAAGTGTTTACCAGCACCGGCAAGTATGGGGACGTGAAGGATACGCTGAGCGCTTCGGTCAGCGGCAATGTCATCAGCGGCGATCTGACGCAGCCGCTGCAGGCCAATGAGCTGGCGACCATCAAGGTCAACCTGCCCAATACGTATTTCTCCTTTCCGCAGCCCCTGGATGTCAGCCTCTGGGCATCGCTCGTCTCGATCGTGCTGCTGCTGGCCGTGCTCTTCGTCTTCTGGCGTTTCGGGCGCGACCGCGAGGTGTTCGTCGATGTGCGCAGCGAGCCGCCGAAGGATCTGCGCAGCGCGGAGATCGGCTATGTGATGAACCGCTATGCGAGCGACAGAGATCTGATGTCGCTGTTCATCGACTGGGGCATCCGCGGCTTCATCCGCATCCGCGACTGCGGGGAGCATGTCGAGCTGGAGAAGCTCAGGGAGATGAACGAGAACAATGCGAAGGCATATGAGCGCGAGCTGTTTGCCACGGTCTTCCAGTCCGGGGATGTGGTCGGGGAAGATGCACTGCGGGAAGCGCGGGTATCTTTTTCGATGGAAAAAGCAAAGCGCATGCTGGAACGCTCCTTCACCCATGAGCGGAAACGGCATGTATACACGAACTCTTCGCTGATCCTGCAGGGGCTCATGGTCATCCTGACCCTGATTCCTTCTGTGCTCTTTATCTGGCTGGCGACATTTGACACCTATTATCTGTGGCACTTCTCTGTCCGTCATCTGATCGTCTCGCTTCTGCTGGGCATCGATCTGGCTGCGTGGGTCGTGCTGATCCGCCATCGCTACGCATTGAGCGAGCGGGCCTTCTTCGCGCGTCTGGCCATCGCGATCACGGCAGGCTGCGTGCTGCTGGCGCTGAACGCGGTGATCCTGTTCCTCTTTGATGTGCAGAGCTGGGCGATCGTCGTTTACCTCATCGTCACGATCGTGCTGTTCTTCTGCATGCTGTACATGGATAAACGCACGCGCCAGGGAGATGAGTGGCGCGCCCAGATCATGGGCATCTGCGAGTTCATCGAAAGCGTGGAGCCCAAGCAGCTGAAGCAGATGCAGGCAGCGGATCCCGGCTTGTTCGAGCGGCTGCTTCCTTATGCCTATGTGCTCGATCTGGCGGACATCTGGGCCAAGAAGTTCAAGGGCATCGCCGTGGAGAAGCCATCCTGGTATATCGGGATGGAGGAATATGATCACTTTGACGCTTTCCTCTTCTGGCATACGTTCCAGTATTGCTTCTATTACATGCGGCAGAATGCCGTGTACCGGCCGCCGATCCGTGAGGCGCATTTCCTGTCGCTGAGCGGACGGATCCTGCCCAAACGAAATCGATCATGAGCGAAAGGTGCTGATGTGAAATCGGCGCCTTTTTTATCGACGAATGGTCAGCTGGATCTCGTTTATTGAAAGTCAGGATCCGGATAGCGTTTTTATGTATGTATTAAAGAAAGATGGATGTATTTTCAGAATATTGAAAAATGAGCGTTGGCATTGACATTGGATCCGGGAATGATTATGATATAGCTAATGACAGCGAAGAGGACATGGGTGCATCAGGTTCCGATGCAGAGAGGAAGGCGGCTGGTGAAAGCCTTCTGACAGAACGGTGTGCTTACTCCCTCGGAGTCGCCCCTGAAAGGCGGGCCGTCGCCGGCGTTAACGGAAGAGAGGGCATACGGAAGATCCGTATGAACAAAGGTGGTACCGCGCTTGACAGAACGTCCTTTGAGGTTCTGTCGTTTTTTATTGGAAAGGAAGGCATGAACATGATTGACATCAAGGAAAATGAGCAGCTCAGCAAGCTGAATCACTCCTGTGCGCACATGATGGCGCAAGCGGTGAAGCGGCTGTATCCGCAGGCAAAGTTCTGGGTCGGACCGGTCGTTTCAGAAGGATTTTACTATGACATGGATCTGGGGGATAAGAAGATCACCGATGACGATCTGCCGCTGATCGAAAAAGAGATGAAGAAGATCGCCAAGGATGGAAAGCGCATCGTCCGTGAGGAGATCTCCAAAGCGGAAGCGCTGGAGATGTTCAAGGACGATGAGTACAAGCTGGATCTGATCAGCAATCTGGAGGATGGCAGCATCACCGTCTATCGTCAGGGAGAATTCGTGGATCTCTGCCGCGGCCCGCATGTGGACACGGTGAAGCAGTGCCGCAACTTCAAGCTGCTCAAGCATTCCGGCGCATACTGGAAAGGCGATGCGAACAACAAGATGCTGCAGCGCATCTACGGCGTATGCTTCGAGACGAAGGAAGAGCTCGAGGAGCATCTGCAGCTGCTGGAAGAGGCGAAGAAGCGCGATCATAAGAAGCTGGGCCGCGAGCTCGGGCTGTTCATGATGAGCGAATATGCGGCCGGCATGCCGATCTTTTTGCCGAACGGCATGATCCTTCGCAATGTGCTGGAGCAGTTCTGGTATGAGGAGCATACGAAGGAAGGCTATCAGTTCATCAAGACCCCGATCATGATGAGCAAGGAGCTGTGGGAGACCAGCGGCCATTGGGATCATTACAAGGACAACATGTATACGACGATGGTCGATGAGCGTGAATTTGCCATCAAGCCGATGAACTGTCCGGGCGCCATGCTCGTGTACAACAGCACGCTGCATTCCTATAAGGATCTGCCGCTGCGCATGGGCGAGCTGGGGCAGGTACACCGTCATGAGGCCAGCGGCGCACTGAACGGTTTGTTCCGCGTGCGCACCTTTACGCAGGATGATGCGCATTTGTTCATGCGCCCGGATCAGGTGGAAGAAGAAGTGAAGCGGCTGATCGCGTTCATCGACCGCATGTATTCGATTTTCGGCCTGACCTACGACATCGAGCTCTCGACGCGCCCGGACGATTTCATGGGCGAGATCGCGACATGGGATGCCTGCGAGAAGGCGCTGGGCGACGCTTGCGTCGCAGCCGGCAAGACATTCCGCATCAATGCGGGAGACGGCGCGTTCTACGGGCCTAAGCTGGACTTCCATATCCGTGACAGCCTGGGCCGCGTATGGCAGTGCGGAACGATCCAGATGGACATGAACCTGCCGGAGCGCTTTGACTGCACCTATGTGGACAGCGAGGGCAAGAAGGTCCGTCCGGTCATGCTGCATAGGGTCATCTATGGCTCCATCGAGCGCTTCATCGGCATCCTGATCGAGCATTACGGCGGACATTTCCCGATGTGGCTGGCGCCGAAGCAGATCGAGATCATCCCGGTGCTGGCGGAAAAGCATGGCGCGTATGCGCATGAAGTATGCGAGGCGCTGAAGGCCAAGGGCATCCGCTGCAGCGTGGATGAGCGCAATGAAAAGCTCGGATACCGTGTCCGTGAGGCACAGATCGCCAAGATCCCGGCGCAGATCGTCGTGGGCGAGGGCGAGTGTGAGGAGCGCACCGTGACCATCCGCCGCAGCGGACAGAAGCAGAGCGTGACGCTGCCGCTTCAGGAAGCGATCGATGCCTTCGTGCAGGAGATCGAGGAGAAGCGCGCATGAGAAAGCTGTGGAAGATCGCTTGCGCTGCCTTGCTTACGCTGACCATGGCAGGCTGCGGCAGCGGACAAAATGAAGAAGTGAACATCCTGGCGCCGAGCGGGGCCCCGGCGCTTGGCATACTGGGCGCGTTCGGCAATGAGAATGTCGCCGATGTGGAGATCGTCAGTGGCAGCGACGTGCTGCAGAGCGAGCTGGCCAAAGCGGACGGCGAATATGATATCATCGTGGCGCCGAGCAATCTGGGCATGACCCTCGCCGCAAAGGGCGCGGATCAGTATGAGCTGGCTGCCGTCATCACCTGGGGCAACCTGTATCTCGTCGCGGAAGACGAGGATGCGCTGAATGAAGAAGGCGAGCTCGCCGCGTTTGGCGAAGCGGCTGTCCCGCAGCTCGTGCTGCAGAATGCCATCGACCTGGACAGCATCACGCCCAGCGTGACGTATTACAATGCGGTCAGCGACGCGCAGGCACAGCTGCTCAGCGGTAAGGCGGATGTGGCGCTGCTGGCGGAACCGGCCGTGAGCGCGACCATTGCCAAGGGCAAGGAAGCTGGCAAGGATCTCAAGGTCATCGCCGACTTGCAGCAGCTGTATGCGGAAAAGAACGATACCGGGGCAGACACTGGTTATCCGCAGGCGGCGATCTTCGTGAAAAAGGGAGAGAGCGCACAGCTGAGCAGCGTGCTTGACGCCATCGAGACCTTCGCCAATGAGACGAGCAGCGATGAAGAAGCGCTGCGCGCACAGATCGAAGCGGCTGGCGTGGATACGCTTGGCGTGCCCAGCGCGGACATCGCGGTCAATTCATGGTCCAGACAGAACATCCGTTATGTCGACGCCCAGAGCGCGCGCGGCGATCTGGAACAGTTTGCGTCCATCTTCGGCATCGATGCCGACCTGGATGCCTTGTTGACAAAGGGGGAGTAAGATGAAAGCAGCAGTGCCGTTTGAGAACGGCAGGATCTTTCAGCATTTCGGCAAGACCTCTGCATTTCTGGTCGCTGAGATCGAAGATCAGGAGGTGAAGAGCGAGCAGCTTCGTTCGACCAATGGCAGCGGACACGGCGCCTTGAGCGCATTGCTCAGCGAATGGGGCGTGGATGCCGTGATCTGCGGCGGGATCGGCCAGGGCGCCGTGAACGCGCTGAGCGAAAGAGGGATCTGCGTCGTCCGCGGTGTCGATATGGACGCGCGCATGGCCCTTGCGGCTTTTGCCAAAGGGGCGCTGAAGGATGACCCTGACGCATCCTGCCATCATCATGAGCATGAAGGCGGACATGACTGCGGTTCTCATTCCTGTGCAAAATAACCTGATCGAGCAGGCGTTTCTGACGTCTGCTTTTCTTTTGGAAAAAATCTGTAAAAAAGATTAGCAGAGGGGTTGTCAAAGTGCTAAAAATGAGTATAATAATCAGTGTTAGCAGTTAGGTGCTAAGAGTGCTAATTCTTGAAGGAGGAATTGAAATGCTGAAACCATTACATGACAATGTAGTTTTGAAAAAAGAAGAAGAGGAAAACAAGACGGCAAGCGGAATCATTCTGACTAGCGAGAACAAGAACAAGCCGAGCATCGGCCTCGTTGAGTCGATCGGCGAAGGCGTGAAGGATGCAGGATACAAGGTAGGCGACAGAGTCGTTTATAAAGAGTATTCTGGTACGAGGATCAAGATCGATGAAGTAGAATATATCGTGATTGCCGATGAAGATATTCTGGCAGTCGCAGCGTAAAGGAGGGTATTTGACATGGCAAAGGAAGTACGTTTTTCAAAGGATGCGCGTCAGGCGATGCTCAAGGGCGTGAATACGCTGGCTGACGCAGTAAGAGTAACGCTTGGTCCGAAGGGACGCAATGTCGTGCTGGAGAAGGAATATGGTTCTCCGCTGATCACCAATGACGGCGTATCGATCGCCAAGGAGATCGAACTGGAAGACAAGTTTGAAAACATGGGCGCAAAGCTCGTCTATGAAGTCGCCAACAAGACCAATGATACGGCAGGCGATGGAACGACGACGGCGACGATCCTGGCGCAGAACATGATCGAGAATGGCCTGAAGGCCGTTGAGAAGGGCGCTAATCCGGTGCTGATGCGCGAAGGCATCGAATACGCCAGCAAGGAGATCGCTAAGCACATCCTGGAGAAGTCCCGCAAGGTGGAGACGAGCAACGATATCGCTTCTGTCGCGACGATCTCTTCCGGCAGCAGCGAGGTCGGCCAGATCATCGCAGAAGCGATGGAAAAGGTCGGACGCGACGGCGTCATCAGCGTGGATACGTCCAATGGATTTGAGACCGAACTGGAGATCAGCGAAGGTCTGCAGTACGACAAGGGATATGTTTCTCCTTATATGGTGAGCGACCGCGAGAAGATGCAGGTCGATATGGAAAATGCCCTGGTGCTGGTCACCGATCAGAAGATCAGCAACATTCAGGAGATCCTGCCGCTGCTGGAACAGGTCCTGCAGTCCAATAAGCCGCTGCTGCTGGTTGCGGAGGACTTTGAAAACGAAGTCATCTCCACGCTGGTGGTCAACAAGCTGCGCGGAACGTTCAATGTCGTTGCGACCAAGGCGCCTGGCTTTGGCGACAACCAGAAGGAACTGCTGCAGGACATCGCTGTGCTGTGCGGAGCGAAGTTCTTCTCTAAGGACCTCAACATGGAGCTGAAAGATGCGACGATGGCTGATCTGGGACAGGTCAAGAAGCTGACGGTCACCAAGGACAACACGACGATGATCGGCGGTGCCGGAGACAAGGCAGCCGTGGAAGCACGCAGCGCGGAAATTGCCGCACAGATCGAAAACAGCACCAGCGACTATGACAAGAAGCGTCTGGCTGAGCGTCTGGGCAAGCTGAACAACGGTGTGGCCGTGATCAAGGTCGGCGCAACGACGGAAAGCGAGCTGAAGGAAAAGAAGCTGCGCATCGAGGACGCCCTGAATGCGACGCGTGCCGCAGTCAGCGAAGGCATCGTCATCGGCGGCGGCGCTGCGCTGGTAGAGGCGTACACGGCGCTGAAGGATGAGCTGAAGTCTGATGTGGTCGATGTGCAGAAGGGAATCAAGATCGTATTTGACGCTCTGCTGGCACCGATCGCGCAGATCGCAGAAAATGCCGGATATAACGCAGAAGAGATCGTCGAAGCGCAGAAGAAGGCTGATGAAAACCATGGTTTCGATGCCAAGAACGGCGAGTGGGTCGACATGTTCGAGAAGGGCATCATCGATCCGACCAAGGTTACGCGCAGTGCGCTGCTGAATTCCGCAAGCATCTCTGCTCTGTTCATTACGACAGAAGCCGGTGTGGCTGCGATCAAGGAGAAAGAACCGGCACCGATGCCGCAGGCTCCGATGTATTAATCGACAATGACCCGGGACAACCGGGTCTTTTTATGTTATCCTGTAAAAAGGGGAGGGATGACGATGAAGAACATTTACATTTCGGCCGATATCGAAGGCATCTGGGGCAATGTCAACGGCGCGTATACCATGCCTGGCGTCCCAGAATATGAACAGTACCGCCGGCGGATGATCGATGAGGTCAACATTGCGGCGAAGGCGCTGTTCAAGCATGGCGCACAGACGATCCTCGTCAATGACGGACATGGCAATATGGACAATCTGCTTCCGGAAGAGCTGGATCCGCGGGTCAGGCTCGTCTGCAGCCACGGTGCGTTCAAGGCGTATGGCATGATGGAAGGCATCAGCGCTGATATGGACGGCGTATGCCTGATCGGCTATCACTGCCGCAGCAATACGCCGGGCATCATGGCGCATACCATGTGGGGCGCCATGATCCGAAAGATCACCCTGAATGGAGAGGAGATCGGCGAGAGCGGGCTCAACGCGCATCTGGCATGGCATCATGGCGTTCCGATCATCCTGGCCAGCGGGGATTCCCTGCTCAAAAAGCAGCTGTCGGATGAGCTGCGGGGCAGCGTGCATTATGTGCAGACCAAGGAGGCCATCGATTCCTCCACGGCCATCTGCTGTTCGCATGACGAGCTCGTACGGCAGTATGATGAGCAGGCAAGGCTGGCGCTGAACGATCAGTATGCGATCTACCCGGAAGACCGCTATGTCATGGACATCACGTTCCATCGGGAAAGGAACGCCGACTTTGTCTCGAGGATGCCCCAGACCATGCGCGTCGATCCATGCACCGTCCGCATCGAAGGCAGCGATTATGCCAAGGTATATGCGCTCATGCGCTTCATCATCAAGATCTGCAACGCGTTTGCGTGACGGCTGACGCAGGCAGACAGAAAAAGACCGCGGCGAGCAAGTGTCCTTGCAGACCGCGGTCTTCTGTGTGTTCAGTGGATCTTAGTTGAAGTAACGATCGAGCAGGCCCTTGAACGCCTTGCCGTGACGTGCTTCATCACGTGCCATTTCGTGCACGGTATCATGGATGGCATCCAGGTTTGCTTCCTTGGCGCGCTTAGCCAGGTCTACCTTGCCGGCCGTAGCGCCGTTTTCAGCCTCTACGCGCATCTCCAGGTTCTTCTTGGTGGAAGGCGTAACGACCTCACCCAGCAGTTCAGCGAACTTGGCAGCGTGCTCAGCTTCTTCCCAAGCAGCCTTCTCATAGTACAGACCGATTTCCGGATAACCTTCACGATGTGCAACGCGGGCCATTGCCAGATACATGCCGACTTCAGAGCATTCGCCTTCGAAATTGGCGCGCAGGTCCTTGATGATGTCTTCGCTTACGCCCTTGGCTACGCCTACTTCATGTTCTGCAGCCCAGGTCATCTCGCCTTCTTCTACTTTCTTGAACTTGTCAGCGCCGACACCGCAGACCGGGCACTTTTCCGGAGCAGCATCGCCTTCGTATACGTATCCGCATACAGTACAAACAAATTTAGCCATGTTGAATATCCTCCTTTATCCTCAACACCCTTACTATACGCGATGCAGGTAAAAATTTCCAGCGCTTTGCCCGGAAAAAACGATTCTTTTTTTGCTGTGCCGGCTGAAAGCTGGATGAAATCCTCTGCCGGCCGTGACATCGCCATGCGCTTCTGCTAAAATGGTGTCGGCAGGTGATAAGATGAAGGAAATCATGATCGCGACGAGCAACGCGCACAAGGTGGAGGAGTTTCGGGAAATGCTGGAACCGCTGGGCATTCAGGTGCGCAGCCTGCTCGACCTGGAGGAAAAAGTGGAGATCGAAGAAACTGGAACGACGTTTGCGGAAAATGCGATGATCAAGGCGCTGAGCGTCCATGAGCGGCTGGGGATCCCGGTCATCTCGGATGATTCCGGGCTGGAGGTGGATGCGATGGACAAGGCGCCGGGCGTATATTCCGCGCGGTTTTTGGGCTATGATACGCCTTATGAGGAAAAGAATCAGTACATCATGGATCAGGTGAAGGGCAAGACGAGGACGGCGCGCTATGTCTGCGCCATCGCGTATGTGGAAGAAGACGGCGCCGGCCATGTGTTCACCGGCGTGGTGGAAGGAGAGATCGCGGATCATGCGCGCGGCGAAAAGGGATTCGGTTATGATCCGATCTTCTATTATCCGCCCTATGGCGCGACGCTCGCTGAAGTGAGCGAGGAGAAGAAGAATGCGATATCGCACCGCGGACGCGCACTGGCGCAGCTGATCGCTTATATGAAAGAGGCAGAGCGATGATCCACGTCGTGTTGTATGAGCCGGAGATCCCACAGAACACTGGCAACATCATGCGCACATGCATGGCGTTCGGCTGCCGTCTGCACTTGATCGAACCGCTGGGGTTCTATCTGGATGAAAGCCATCTGCGCCGGGCCGGCATGGATTATGTGAAGGAGCTGGAGTATGAGGTGCACAGCGATTGGGACAGCTTTCTGGCTGCGCATGGCGAGGGTGAGCTGTTCTTTCTTACGCGTTATGGCCATCAGACACCGGACGCATTCGATTATGCGGCATGTACGCGGGACATCTATCTGGTATTCGGCAAGGAAAGCACCGGCATCCCGCTGCCGCTGCTTCGCGCCCATGCCTCGCGCTGCATCCGGCTGCCGATGATGGCAGCCGCGCGCAGCCTGAACCTCAGCAATACCGTGGCCATCGCGGTCTATGAGGTGCTGCGGCAGCTGGATTACCCGCAGCTTTCGCGCGAGGAAGTGATCAAAGGAAAGGACTGGCTGGATCGTGGCTGATTATATTGACAGTTTTGTGGATACGCGGGAAAAGCGCAGCCTGCTCATGCGGCTGCTGTGCTGGTTTGGCTGGATGATCGTGTGCGCGCTTGCGCTCTATACCGCAAGCCGGCTGATCATGGTCAATGATTACGCCGGCCTGTTCGGTCTGCTGGATGATGAGCGCATGTCCTGGTTCGCCATCTCCAGGATGGTGTTGCAGGCGATGTCGATCGCGCAGGGCACCTGGTGGGACTATCTGAGCGCGGCGCTTTCTGCGCTCAGCCTGTGGGAATGGGCGCTGCTTTTGCTCAGCCTGTTCTTCGCTTATGGCAGCCGGCGCATCTGGAAATATGCCGCGCTTGCCTTCGTGCAGCTGCTGTATTTCCTGGCGGTCGGCGTCCTGTTTCTGCTGGCGCTTCGCTCGAGCTCGCTGCAGGAGGTCATCGTCGTGCTGCGCATGATCGGCATGCTCAGCGCCGTGGTCTACCTCGTCCTTTGGCTCGTGGTGCTCTTGCAGTGCATGGGGACGCTTCAGCGGTACCGGCGCGCGCTGCTCGTGCATCCCATCGAGGTCAGCGGCGGGGAAGACGGGGAAGATCAGGCGTGATCTCGCCGGATTCCATCCTGGCAAGCAAGGCCATATATCGGCGGTAGGCGGCATCTGCCGCTTTTTTGTTCATCGGGATCACCTCATGTTCAATGTGTGCCTGATCATGTGAAATATGCGCTTGGATGGTATGAAAATCATGGATGAGGGAACAGTGAAAACAGGGGAATGATCATTTCATGCAGAAATCACACCAAATCACATAGTCTTTTGGATATCCTGATAAACAAAGGGTTTTCGAAGATCCTGAACATGCATTTTTTTCGGCTTTAAAACTTACGAATTTGCAAGATTTCCAAGGCTGTGCTAAAGTATTGGCGATGATAACGAGGTGATTCAATGAATTTTTTAGAAAGACACGGCAAGAAGATTGCATTGGCACTCTGCTTTGCGACGTGTGTTCCTGTCATTTCCACCGTTTATGCGTATGAAGCACAGCCGGGATGGCATGGCGAAGGCGCAGACCGTTATTATGTCCTGGAATCCACCAGGGAACAGGCAGTCGGATGGCTGCATCTGGATGATGGAACGTATTATTTTGATGACAACGGGGAAATGGTGTTCGGCTGGCAGGAGATCGACAGCTTCCGTTATTATTTCGGAACGGATGGACGAATGGCAAGCGGCGAACAGACGATCGACGATGTTACATATTGCTTTCAGGAAGACGGCAGGCTGCTGAACGGCTGGAACGGCGACTGCCTGTATGACGAGCAAGGCTTTGCGATCACCGCGCAGTATGTGGAGATCGAAGAGGGCAGATATGTCTATGTCGATGACGCGGGCCGCAAGGTGACCGGCTGGCAGACCATCAACGGCAGAAAGCATTATTTTGATGAAGACGGCATCATGCTTACCGGTACCATCGAGGTGGATGGAGAGCGCTATGAGCTGGATGAATACGGCGTCCTGTATACCGGATGGACTTATGATGCGCAGGACAATGCCTATTATCACGACCAGTATGGAAAGCTGCTGAAGGATACAGAAAAAGAGATCGACGGCATCGTGTATGTGTTCGACGAAGAGGGCATCGCGAAGGAGAAAGCCGTCGTAGAGGCAGAGAAGAAGGCCGAGGAAGAGAAGAAGAGACAGGAAGAAGAGGCCCAGCGCCGTGAGGAAGAAGCGGCAGAGGCAGCGTCCGGCTCTGATGTTCATTACGATGTGAACGGCAATGGGATCGCGGAGGCAGCGCTGGCGCAGCTTGGCCGTACGCAGGACTGCACGATGCTGGTGACCAACGCATTGGCCGCCAATGGCATTTATTACCATGGATGGCCGGCCGGCTACCTCTCTTTGGGCACAGTGACCGACGACCCGCAGCCGGGCGATCTGATCTATTATGCCGACGGCGGCATGGGCATGGCCCACATCGCCGTATATATCGGCAACGGACAGGCCGTGCATGGCGGATTCAACGGCAGCGAGACCGTGGTGGCAAGCGCTTATCTCGGTTCCGGACCGGTATTCATTCATATTTCGTGAGATCAGCCTGTGCATGTGCACGGGCTTTTTTAAGGAGGGAAGATCATGGATCTGAATCGGGCAAGCCGTTACTTGTCCTATCTGCTGCGCCATCATCCGGAGGCGGCCGGCATCACGCTGGATGCGCATGGCTGGGCGGATGTCGATCAGCTGCTGGCGGGGATGAAGAAGCACAGGATCACCAGGGCGCAGCTGGAGGAGATCGTGGCGGCCGATCAGAAACAGCGCTATGCGTTCGATGAACGCAGGACGAAGATCCGCGCGAACCAAGGGCATTCTATCGCGGTGGATGTAGAGCTGCGCGAATGTGAGCCGCCGGCGCGCCTGTGGCATGGCAGCGCGAAGCGCTTCGCCGCATCTATCGCCGCACAGGGCCTGCGGCCGATGAACCGCCTGTATGTCCATCTGTCGACGGATGTGCAGACCGCGCGCAAGGTAGGCGCGCGCCATGGCGAACCCATCGTTTATGAGATCGACTGTGCCGCGATGCGCCGGGACGCGCATGTCTTCTACCTTTCGCAAAATGGGGTATGGCTGATCAAGCAGGTGCCTTACCGCTATATGAAAGAGGTGCAGGAGCGCTGATCGGTATAAAAAAAGAGCGGATTGTGTTAGACTATAACATGCATGAAGATAAAACATTGGAGGTAGGTATATGGAACTCACACAGGGTGTCAAATTCAGGGTATTGCCGAGCGTCAAGTTCAAGGACATCGGCATCTATATTCGCTTCATCCACCCGCTGACGCCGCAGTTTGCGACAAAGTGCTCGCTGATGGCGCTGATGATGACGGACCGCTGCGAGGCTTATCCCACCAAGCAGGCGATGAGCCGCCGCAGCGATGAGCTGTACGGCCTCTCGCTGGGCACGCAGACGGTGGGCTATGGCGCCGCGCAGGTGATGGAGATGCGCGCACGCATGATCCATCCGCGCTTTGCTCACAGCGCGTCTTTTCTGGAAGAGGGCATCCGTTTTCTGCGCGAGCTGATCTTCGCCCCGCTGTTCAGCGAGGAAAATCTGGAAGAGGCGAAACGCGTGCTGCGCATGAAGATCGAGCGCATGCAGGATGACGCCGCACAGTATGTGATCCACCGCGGGCTGAAGGAAGCCGGGAAAGGGCATCCGCTTGCTGTCTCTTCGCTGGGCGAGATCGAAGAGCTGGAAGGACTGACGCTGGAAGACATGAGGCAGACGCATCAGGCGCTGCTCGAGCGCAGCGGGATCGAGATCCTCGTCTGCGGCGATCTGCAGGAAGCGCAGGTCGGCCCGCTGTTCCGCCAGTGTTTTTCCTTTGCCCCGCGCGAGGCGGCGGCAGACACGCATTATGTCGTGACGGGCGAGGGACAGCCTGAGACGCTGCTGGAGGAGCGCGACATTCCGCAGACGAGCATCATGGTCCTCTATTACACGCATACGGACGTGCTGGATCCTGATTATTACGCGCTGCGCGTGATGAATGCCATGCTCGGTCAATATTCGACCAGCCTGCTGTTTCAGAACGTGCGTGAGAAAAACAGCCTGTGCTATTCCATCTATTCCAACCTGATCTCTTTCGACGGTGCGCTGGGCATCATGACCGGTGTGGATCCTCAGCATGTGGACAAGGCGCTGGCGCTGATCGAGGAACAGGTGGAAAAGCTGCGGCAGGGCGATTTTGACGATGAGCTGCTCACGGTGAGCCAGACGATGATCCGCAGTTCCTTGAAAGCCGGGGACGATGTGATGAACTCCATCGTCGCGCTGCAATATCAAAATGATCTGCTGGGCCGGGACTACACGAGCGATACCATCATCTCGCTGGTGGATCAGGTCAGCAGGGAAGATGTCATCGCCATGGCATGCAGGCTGGAGCACAGGCTCACCTGCATCGTGGGCAGAAAGGAGGATGCGGATGAAGACGATCAGAAATGAGCGGTATCAGGAAAGCTATGATGTGGAGACGCTGGACAATGGGCTGCGTGTGGTGATCTGGCATAAGCCGGGTTATGCGCGTTCGCTGTTCATGATGGCGACGCCGCTGGGGGCGATGGATATCTGCCAGGTGGACGAGCACGGCACACAGTGCGTGTATCCGGCAGGCATCGCACATTTCCTCGAGCATAAGATGTTTGAGAAAAAGGACAGGGATGTCATGGATGATTTCTCCCGGATGGGCGCCAGCGTGAATGCCTTCACCTCTTATGGAGAGACCGCATATTATTTTTCGACGAGCGAAGACGTCCGCGAACCGCTGAACCTGCTGCTGGACTTTGTCCAGGATCTGGACATCAGCGATGCTTCCGTAGAGAAAGAAAAGGGCATCATCGTCTCTGAGCTGAACATGTATCTGCAGATGAGCGATAACCGCTTGCTCATGGAGACGTATAAGTCATTGTTTCATGAACATCCGCTGAAATATGACATCGGCGGGGATGAGGAAAGCGTGCGTTCCATCACCCGGACACAGCTGGAGGAGTGCTATGCGCGCAATTATCATCCTTCCCGGATGATGCTGGTGGCGGTAAGCGGCAGGGATCCTGAGGAGATCATGGCGATCATCAAGGAGAATCAGCGCCGCAAGACGTTCTCGCCGCGGCAAAACTGGCGCCGGAAACCGCTGTGCGAGCCGGATGAGGTGGTCCGTGCGCATCATGCGTTTGAGATGGAGATCACGACGCCTAAGATCGCGGTCGCTTATAAGCTGAAGCCGGTCTCGGATGTCCATGCGCGCATGCGGCAGGAGTGGTGCCTGCGTCTGGCGCAGGACCTCTGGTTTTCTTCCATGAACGAGGATTATCAGAAGTGGCTCGACAAAGGCGTCATCTCGGATTTCGTGGGCGCCGATGCGGACCTGGGAGAAGATTATGGGGTGCTGCTGTTTTACACGGAGAGCGAAAAGACGCCGCAGTTTGAGTCGCTGATCGATGAGCTGATCCGCCGCATGCAAGAGGAGCCGGTGTCCGCGCGTCAGCTGGATCAGCTGAAGCACCGCTATTACGGACAGGCGGTCCGCACGCTCAACAGCTTCGATGACATTGCCATCGGCTATATCCGCAGCGCGTTCGCGGGCTATGATTACCTGGAGGCGATGGATGTGATCGAGACGATCACGCCGCAGGAGGTGAGCGAGGCATGCCGCTGCATCGTGCCGCAGCGCAAGGCCGTGGTCATCGTCAATCCGAAAAAAAAGTAGCTATTTGAAAAAAAACTGTCGAATTTCGGCAGTTTTTTGCTGTTTTTCTGGAAAATAGCGATCCTGAGCGCCAAATGGCGCTTTTGATGCGTTTGGCGGGAACGTGGTAACATGTTGCCCGAAGGCGGGGTGATACTGATGAGAACATTCTCATACCGGAGGGAGGGATAACGCATGAATGTGATCGTTCTGGTCGGGCAGGTCATCGAGCTGCCCTATCTGCGAGAGACGCCGTCGGGCTATCAGTGCGCGACGATGGTGCTGAAGGTCGACAGGCCTTTTGCCAACAGTGACGGAGTCTATGAAGCGGATGAGATCGCCGTGACGCTGTGGAAGGGCATCGCGCAGACGACCTGCGAGGTGTGCGCGCTTCACGATGTGGTGGCGGTCAAGGGCAGGCTGACGACACGTACCCATAACAAAGATGGCGTGATCTATCGCAACTATGAGGTGGTGGCTGAAAAAGTTTCCTTCATCAAGAAGGAAAACTGAGGCTACCGCCTCTTTCCTGTATGAAACCGCCGGACGTGTCCATACTGTAACTGACAGGAGGTTGATCGGATGAACTGGCTGAAGATGACGGCGGCAGCGTGCGCGCTGTTTCTGGTGAGCGGCTGTGGGGCGCAGCAGGCCGTGGATGAAGCGAAGAACGATGCGGAAAAGGCCGCAGATGAAGTGAAGAACGGCGCTGAAAATGCGGCGGAGGATATCGGCAGGAGCGCAGAGAAAGCGAAAGAGCAGGGGGAGAAGACGCTGGATGACATGATGCAATACCTTCGCGATCAAGGCATCGCGGTAGAAGATGAACAGACGCTGGATGCCATCGAGTTTGCCGCCTATGACGGACGCAGCTTTTCAGTAGATGGGACGCAGATGTATCTGTATCGCATCGACACCAACGATGAGACGATGCAGAAGGTGATCGCGCAGCTGAAGCAGGATGGCAGCGTGAAGGTGGAGAAGGATGGAGAGACACTTTCTTACAGCGGAACCTTGTTTGAAGACTATCTGCTGCTGCATGATCCAGGCGCAGATGTCCATGTCTTTGTGGAGACGATGAATCATTACAGCGGAGGCGGCGTGACCAGCAATGCAATGCGCGAGTCTTCCACGACAGAGTGAAGGATGTTTGGCATCCTTCTTTTTGTTTGCCACAGTGAAAGATCTGTGGTATTTTTATTGTGACATAAATGATGTCACAATAAAGGAGGAACTGATGAACCGGACTGCTCTGTGCATCCGCATGCTGGCGCTGCTGAAGGTGCGCGGCCGGATGCGTATCGATGAAATCGCGGAAGCGCTGGAGACCAATCCGCGCAATGTGCGGGAATTCCGCAAGGAGCTGGAGATCGCTGGTTATCCGATCATACAGACGACCGGCCGCTATGGCGGATACCAGCTGGATACGTCTGCGCTTCTGCCTGCGCCGGCGCTGGATGCTCAGGAGGAAGACGCGCTTCAAGAAGCCTGCCGCTATCTGCGCTCACATGCGGACTTTATCGCGGGGGAGGCATTTGAGCGCGCGATGGGCAAGATCTTGATCTCTCATCCTTCCCGGGGACGAAGCGACAGCGTTTACCTGCAAGCGCATATGCCGGGGATCAGCGAGCAGGAACAGCGCTATGTGAACCGCTGCATCGAGGCCATCCGCGACTGCCGCAGCGTGATGCTGACGTATCGCACGCTCAGTGCCGCAAAGGCATATACGATCGAGATCCATCCTTATGAGCTGCTGTTCTTTCAGGGCGCGTGCTATTGCCTGGCTTATTCGATGAAGGCGCATGATTTCCGCTCTTTCCGCTTCAGCGAACAGCGGATGTATGACTTCCGGCTGAGCGATCGGCGCTTCGTGCGTGATCCGGATTTTGCGGTGGACCGCTATGTCGGGCGCACCGGTCTGATCCGCGGCGATTTCATCCATGCCCGCTTTGAGGTGCGGCATGAACAGGCGCGCCGGGTGGCAGAGCGCAGCGTAGGCATTTCCTCGAAGATGCGCTGGATCGATGAGGAGACATTAGCGGTAGACGCCTGGATCGAGACCGAGTATGCGCTGTTCGATCTGCTGCTTCGCCTGGGGCCGGACGCGGTGCTGAAGTCGCCTTCTCATCTGGTGCAGCGCATGAAGACACAGATTGAAGAGATGCTGAAACGATATGAAGAAGAGGAGGATGTGCATGATCCATCTGAGCGATATCCGGAAATATGAGAAATGCGAGGCGCTGCTGTGGCAGAGCAAGCATGACCCGCAGCCGTATTTCCCTTTTCTGCATCCTTCGCTCTCCATGAGCGAGCTGTGCAAGATCTATTTTGATCTGCAGACATGCTTCGAAGGGCATGCCGGGGATGATCCCGCGCTGGCGATGCAGGCGCTGCAGGATGCGCCCGCATTGGTCAATGCCCGCTTTGCGGCGCAGGGCGTGCGGGTGAAGATCCCGCTGATGATCCGCGGACAGAGCGGATTTTTGGTGTATTTTGCTTATCGCAGCTGTTTCCCGCGCGAAAGCGAGGCACAGATGATCGCAGATCATCTCAGCGTGCTGCAGGCGTTGGACATCCCGGTGGAGGATGTCCGCGTGATCTGCCTGGATCCGGCGTATGTCAGAGGGCGTGAGCTGGATGTCAAGGCCATGCTCGTGGAAGAAGACCACCTGTTCAATGTCCGTGGCCATCCGCAGCATTCGATCCGTGAGCTGTGCACACCGCTGCAGCGCGATCTGCGTGAGCTGGCTGGATCATGTGAGCGCTGTCTGATGCAGCTGCAGCGTCCTCATCCCGCGCGCAGCGCGGTCTGCACCAGGGGACGGCGCTGCGCATATTTTGATTCCTGCTTCGCGCCGCCGCAGGAAGACTCCATCTTGTATCTGCAGCAATCCGCGCACAAGCTCGATATGTATCAAGAGGGCATCGTCAGGCTGGCGGATGCGGACCTGGAGCGGGTGGAAGGACTGCGCTTTCAGTTTGCGCAGATCATGGCGGCCCGCAACGGCGGTCTGTTTGCCGATCGGCTGGCGCTGCGGCAGTGGATGGACGAGTGCATCCGCTATCCGCTGACCTATCTTGATTTCGAATGGGACACATATGCCATCCCGCCTTATGCAGGCATGAAGCCGTTTGATGTGCTCTGTTTCCAGTTCAGCATGGATGTCGAGCATGAAGAGGGCGCGGCGCTTGTCCATCATGAGTTTTTGGACAAGGGAGACTGCCGCGAGGCGTTCATCTGCGCGCTGCTGAAGCAGATCCCGCAGGAGGGGACCATCCTCGTCTTTAACATGGAGGGGGCGGAAAAGCTGCGGCTGCGGCAGCTGGCCCGTCAGTTTCCCCAGCATGCTGAAGCGCTGGAATCGCTCTGTGCGCGGATGGTGGATCTGTCGCTGCCTTTTGCCAGCGGCGCGCTGCATCATATCAAGATGAAGGGCATGTACTCGCTCAAGGTGCTGACCGAGATCTTCGCGCAGCGCTCTTATCATGATCTGGACATCTCGGCAGGCATGGAGGCGGTCAGGGCACACCGTCTTCTGGAGGAAGGCACAGGGGATGAAGCGCAGATCAGAAAGCAGCTGCTGGCCTACTGCGGCATGGATACTTATGCGGAATATCTGCTGTATCATGCGATGAAGAAGATCGTCGATGAAGAGGAAGCATGAGAAAAGGGTCGAACGTTCCGATGCCGGGCATCGGAAAGGTGCGGCCCTTTTCGTCAATCAATAGAACAGTTCGTCATAGACTGTGTTGATGAGCTCCCATGTCTGCTGGCCGATGATGCCATCTGCCGTGATGCCCATCATTTCTTGGAAGGCCCTGACGGCGGCAGCGGTGTTGCTGCCGTAAATGCCGTCTGCTGCGATGACCGGGATAGATGGGTAGTAGATGGAGATCTCACGCAGGCGGTTCTGCATGAAGCGCACGGCTTCCCCGCGCGATCCGATCTGAAGCAGCGTGCCCGGATAAGGCGGCATGTCCTCTCCCGGCTCTTCGCCCTGGTCGATCTGCGTGCTTACGGTGAAGATGCGCTCCCATGTCTGCGGTCCGACGATGCCGTCCGCATTCAGGCCGAACTGGCGCTGGAAGGCCCGGACAGCGGCCGTGGTGGCACTGCCGTAAATGCCGTCTTCGACGATGACCGGGATGGAAGGGTACTGCTGAGAGACGTTGTTGAGCGCCTGCTGCACGCGCAGCACCTCATCGCCCGAACTGCCTTGCTGAAGCAGGAAGCCGGGGTATTCGGGAATGCCCTCGTCAGGGACGATCTTGTCTGCCAGCGTCTCATATACGGCATAGATGCGGTCCCAGGTCGCGCGCCCCACTTGTCCATCCTGGATCAGGCCGAATGTCTGCTGGAAGCTGAGCACGGCTTTTTCCAGACCGGGCCCGAAACGGCCGTCGATGTCGACGTCGGGGATCTGCGGATAGAAGACGGCGATGGAGCTCAGGTAATACTGAAGCAGCTGGACCTCTGGTCCCTTGCTGCCTTCCTGCAGCACCGTGCCCGGCCATTCGCCGCTGTAAAGGTCCTCGATGCGTCCGATCGACTGCAGCTCGGCGAGCTTGCGCACGGCGGCGTAGATATAGCTGACCTTATACCAGGTAGCTTTTCCCACTCGGCCGTCCACCGTGAGGTTGAACTGCTGCTGGAAGACGCGTACGGCTTCTTCGGTCTGCGGCCCGAACACGCCGTCCACCGGCAGGATGATCGGGATGGCTGGATAATTCACGGCGATCGCGTTGAGATACTCCTGCAGCTCGCGGACCTCCTGGCCGTTTGAGCCAAGCGACAGCACGCCCGGATAAGAAGCGGTGATGTCCTGGATGTTGTTGCTTTCTCTGATTTCGATGTCGTTTCCGTAATAATAGCGCAGGATCTGCAATGCCGTGTAGCCCTGGTTGGCCAGCGTAAGCGTGCCCCACTGCTTCATGCCTGGACAGTCCGCGATCTTGCCATCGCAGTATTCTGCGTAATAAGGCTCCTGATAGTTCCTTTTCTGGATATACTGATTGAACACCTCATCGACGATCTCGGCCACCGAGGAATAGATGTTGCGGTCCTTGACGAACGCCTGGTCGAAGGCCGTGGAATTGGTGATGTCAAAATCATAGCCTTGGCTCGGATACCATTCAGTATAGACGCGGTTGAGGGCCAAAGAGGCCTGCGCCCAGATGTTGGCCTTAAGCGCTTCATAAGGCCAGGTCGGATAGATCTCTGAGCTGGCGACATTCTTCAGGTAATACAGGAAGGGCACGGTGACGTTCTCTGCGTTGCTCTGCGGCCGGCCCAGGTGCACGGTGATGAATGTCGGGATCACGATCTGCGAGAGGATCCGGCCGTTGTTGTGCGGCGTCTGTCCCTGGTTGTTCCCGCCGTAATTGGTCAGCAGATGATGGTCGGGGATGTTGCTGATGTCCCTGCCTTCGAATACCTGCCGCCGCGTGGGAATCGGATGAACGGGCAGGTAAGAGGATTCTTCCGCAAACACCTGCACATTCTGGATCTCCATGACTTCAAATCCGCTCGCGCGCATCTCCACGCTGTAGGTCTCATATGGACGCACATCGCTCTCTTCGTCGAGGGAAAGCGCGATGTCCGGCGCATAGAGCGGGATGGAGGGCGTCTTGCCCTCTTCATCGCTGATATAGAAGTTCTCATAGACGATCTCTCCCTGATTCACCTTGTAGATCCGGATGAGCGCATTGCTCAGGGCATATGCCTCATCGGCGATCGATACTTCGATCTGAAGATAACCGGTAGCGATGGTCTCACCTCCTGCCTTATGTTATGAGGCGGGGAAGGAGGGAAAAGGGGGAGCGCCTAAGCGGCGGGCGCATAAAGCGCATTTTGCGCAAAATATGATATAATGAGGGAAACGGCTAGGGAGGTAATGTTATGCCAAATATCATCACACATACCATTTTCGCACAGGAGGTCGCGCAGAAGGAGAAGGACCGTGACATCGCCGCGCTGATGGAGCGGGGAGAGCATCTGTATGTCATCGGCGCCAATGGACCGGATTTTCTGTTTTTTTCTCATGCCAAGCCATGGGAAGCATATAAGTCGCATAAACTGAATCATCTTGGCTCAGCGATGCATGCGAAGGGCATCAATGCCTTTTACGCAGAGGCCGTCCGCTGTGTGCGCCGGCAGACGCACACGGATGTGCGCAAGGATATGTGCGCCTATCTGTTCGGCCATCTGTGCCACTGGGCGCTGGATATGGTGACGCATCCGTATATCTTCTATCGGACCGGGGACTGCAAAGGAAAGAGCGCTGGTTATCATCACCGTATGGAATCGACGATCGACGCGATCATGCTCAGGCGCATGCGTGATGAGGATATCACTCAGTGGCGCAGCTATGAGCTGTGCACGTTCGATGAGGACATGCTCAAGGCGATCGCCCGCATCTATGTGCCCTGCGCCAAGGCGGTCTATGGCGTGGACGTCAAGGTGCATGAGCTGCGCGAGACGCTGGAGTCATGGCATGATGTGCAGAAGCTGCTCTATGATCCCAGCGGACGCCGCTATCGCCTGCTGCAGGGGGCAGAGAAGCTGATCGGTGCAAAATGGCGCATCTCCGGCAATGTCGTGCCGGCCAGCGCTGATCCCCGCTATGATGTCATGAACGATGAACGGCGGTTCTGGGTGCATCCCTGCGATGATCAGATCGTGAGCAATGCCACCTTCATGGATCTGTTCGCGGAGGCCCAGGATGTCGCGGTGCAGGTCATCGAAGCCGCATGGCGCTGCATCGATGAGGGCGCGGACATCTGCACGCTGACGGACATCCTGAATGACCGCGCATATGATACAGGGATGGGCAAGGGCGCAGAGATGCGTCACTTTGACATCATCTATGAGGAGGAAATGGATGAAACTGTTTGATCTGCATGCAGATCTCGGCTATGCGGTATGGCAGAAACATGAGGCAGGATACACGGATATCCTGTCTTCCTTTTATACGGATGCGCTGCGCAAGGGAGGGATCAAGGCCGTCTTCATGGCATGCTGGTTCGACGGCACGCAGGATTTTGATCAGATGTGTGCCATGATCCATGCACTGAAGGCGGACATTGCCCGCAGTGATGATGTGCGGCTGGTCATGGACGCTTCTTTGATCGACTGGAGCGATGACAAGATCTATGCCATGCTCAGCGTAGAGGGCATGTGCGGCATCGACCGTGATCCGGAAGCGCGCATCGACTGGCTGTACGCGCAGGGCGTGCGCATGGGCGCTTTATGCTGGAATGAGGAAAATGCGCTGGCCGCCGGATGGCGCAGCAGCCGGGGGCTTACGCCGCTGGGCATCCGCGCCGTGCGCCATATGGAACGGATCGGCATGCGCATCGATGTCTCCCATGCGGGGGATCAGACGTTCTGGGATATCGCGGAACAGACAAAGGGCGTGCTGGTCGCTTCGCATTCCAACGCGGCCGCGCTTTGTCCGCATCCGCGCAATCTGCGCGACGAGCAGATCAGGCTGATCGCCAGCCGCGGCGGGCTCATCGGTGCAGCGGCCGTCGGCGCGTTCGTCGATAAGCGGGAAGAATGCCGGGACTTTGCGCATTTCACCCGGCATATCGATCATCTGTGCCAGGTGGCCGGCGAAGCGCATGTCGGGTTCGGGTTTGATTTCGAACGCTATTATGCAGGCAGCGGCGATGGGGTGCGCGGGCTTGGCGCACCGGAGGAAGCCGGCGCGCTGATCCGCTGGCTGAAGGAACAGGGCGCCGATAAAAAAACGGCATCTGAAAATGCCGTGAGAATCTTTTCATTTTGATGAAATCCCTTACAGAAATATTCTATCATAGATCAGATGAAATTCCTAGACTGTATTTTCAGATGAGGCAGGTTATAATAAAGGTAGAAACGAGGAGGGATTTTATGAAAGTCCAAATTTATGGTAAGAACATTACCGTGACTCCGGCAATCGCCGAAAAAATCGAAAAAAAACTTAATATGCTGAATAAGTACTTCATCATCGAAGAGGAAGATACGGCCAACGTCGTTGTCCGCGTCTATCCGACAAAGCAGAAGATCGAGGTAACCATTCCGACAAAATATGCCGTCCTGCGCGCAGAGGTGGTGCATGATGATCTCTATGCCGCCATCGATCTGGCCGTCGATAAGCTGGAGGATCAGATCCGCCGGCAGAAGACGCGCCTGACGCGCAAGAACAAGACGAAGCTGGCTGAAGCGTTCGTCGATCATGAACTGCTGGGAGACGAGTATGATGAGAGCGATGACGAAGTGGTCCGCACCAAGACCATCGATCCGGATCTGATGGATCTCGATGAAGCGATCATGCGCATGGAAATGCTGGGACACAGCTTCTTCATCTACCGCGATGATGAGACGCGTGAGATCGCCGTCGTATATAAGCGAAATGACGGAGGATACGGTCTGATCGAAACAGAATGATGTACACCAAGCGTTGAAATGGTCCCTTTGTCAAGGACAAAATTCTGACAGTTGATGCCTGGAAGCCATCACTGTATTCGATCCCCGTATGATCTCCTGATCATGCGGGGATTTCTTCATTTTGCCGGCATGTGAAAAACACCTTCTGAAATTGAAGGTTTTTCAATATGCTATTCGTTGATCATTGTACGCTGGATCAATACATTTCCTTCATCTGTGTCACATAATCATATGGCCACATCTCTCTCCATGTCTCCGCGCAGCATAGTTTGTCCCTTATTTCCTGACTTGCCTTTGTATAATGCTTCACGGCTTCTTTAATCTGTTCTTCCAGCCCTTCCAGAAAGCTCAGCTGCTTCTCGGCCGTCTCTTTTGCGCGCTGCCACTTCTGTTTTTCTTTCCGCACCTTCTTTTGGTCCCTTGCCAGGATCCGCGCCGGCGCGATGCTGTTTTCCGCTGCCTGCTTCTGCGCCCGTTTCTTTCTCTTCTTTTCTTTCTGCTCCAGCTTTATCTCTACCAGCGTGCTCAGCGGCATCAGCTTCGTCGCTGGTATGCCATAGTAGCTCTCACATGGATAGATGCCCGTTACCTTATAAAGATAGAATTCTCGCGGCGTAAGTCCCGCAAGTTCATACATGTACGACTCATCGTTATGGCTTTCCAGATAATTGTTTACCAGTTCCTCTGCCGTTTCCTGTTCCGCGCACAATGCGATCAGTGAGAGGATATGGGTCTTGAGCCTGCCAAAGAA
>UQPV01000009.1 GCA_900543035.1 uncultured Solobacterium sp. | reverse complement strand
GAGATCGCCGCAGAACTGGAAGATGTGATCACTGCCGCAGAAAGACTGGCAAATGACAACTGGAGCATCGCTTCTGATATCGTCAGCGGTTATGACTTCAATCGTATCGTCTATCTGGGCGCAAATGCGCTGAAGGGCATCGCGCAGGAGTCTCAGCTGAAGATGCTGGAGCTGACTGCCGGAAAAGTATGCACATGCTTCGATTCTCCGATGGGATTCCGTCATGGACCGAAGTCCATCATCAACGATGATACGCTGACGGTCGTTTATGTCAGTGATGATCCGTATACTCGTCAGTACGAAGTCGATCTGATCAAAGAGATGAGCGGTCAGCGTAAGGGCAACAAGATCCTCGCGGTCATGAACAAGAAAGACGATGAGATCGCTTCTCTGGTTGATTACACTTACGCGTTTGAGATGAAGGATGAGCATGACAACATGTTCCTCGGATTCGACTATATCGTGGTTGCACAGCTGATCGCGCTGTTCAAGTCTCTGTCTTACGGCATCACACCGGACAATCCGTGCCCGACAGGAGAAGTCAACCGCGTCGTTAAGGGTGTTATCCTGCATCCGTATACAAAACGCTAGTTTTCAGGTATAATAGATTCGAGGAAAGGAGAGCGTGCCGGATGAATGCACGGTGCGCAGAAGAGATTCAATGTTAGGATTAATTGTTACAGGACACGGACATTTCGCCAGCGGGCTGACCAGCTCACTGGAACTGATCGCAGGTGATCTGCAGAACTACCGCGCTGTCGACTTCGAAGCCAGCGATTCAGTAGATGATCTGAGAAAGAAGCTGGAAAAGGCTTTTGATGAACTGAAGGAATGCCAGGGCATCCTCGTATGCTCCGACCTTGCCGGTGGTTCTCCGTTCAAGACGGCTGTAGAAGTCGGATTCCCGCGTGGAAACGTGGAAGTCGTTGCCGGAAGCAACCTGCCGATGCTGATCGAAGTCAACATGGGCCGTCAGTTCGTTGAAGAACTGGCAACGCTGACTGACATGGCAGTCAATACTGGTAAAGATCAGGTCATGCGTTATGAGTTCAAGCCGGTTGAACAGGCTGAACCGACTGACGGAATCTAAATCGAGATGAAGAAGAAACTGAGCGAGATGCTTGGTTTCTTTTTTTAGAAACGCATGTGGAAAGGGGCCGTACAGATGGATGAACATGATCCGTCTGTACGGCCTGATGTGTCGATGAACGTTTTTCGCATCATCCATCATGCAGAAGGAAGATCAGCAGGATCGTTCCCTTTGCTGATCTTCTTGTTGTGCGAACATCTGTAAGTATTTTTCTCGTTCACTGCTTGGGATCTTCAATGCCTGCATGGCCTGATCTAACGTCAGGTTCAAGGTTTCCATCAGACTTCTGATCGAATTGAGGCGTTCTTCCTCGTGGCCTTTCGTGATGCCTTGGTCCATTCCAATGCGGATCCCTTTGCGAATGCCGCGGTTTTCAACACCTTTGCTTAAGTTGCACATATGATCCATCTCCTTTTCTATGTTATCGTTCATCGGAATGTGAAACTCCTCTTCTAAGATCCGCTTTCGCTCTGCCACTTCCTTTTCCGAAGTGAACAGCACATCCAGCAGACGCAGCACCGCCTGCGCTTCTTTTTCCTCTTCATCGCCCAGCATGATGAACGAGGTGCACTGCAGTCCGTATCCTTCCAGCGGCTTGCTGATCCTGCCCAAGATACCCTTCATGACGCTCGATGTGGCGCTGATCGAGTTTTCTCTGTGCTTTGGCGGTTCGGTGCAGATCCAGATGCTGTAGACCTTTCTGAGGTCTTCGTAGTGAGAACCCACGAATGTCGTGCCCTTCTGCGCAGAGATCAGCCTGGCGCAGTAATACTCTGCACGTGCGGGAAGGGGATAGCCTGGATGGAAATCAGCCTGTGCCTCCACATTGATGATCAAAGAGATCGTCCGCTTCGGTGAAGGGATCGAAGCAGCGAAGCGAAGGTCAAAGGTCACGGTCCCCTCATAACGGCTGGACTCAACGGTATTCATGCCGTTGATGCGCGGTGCGTTGGTCTCGTCAGAGAAGACCGGCACAGAGGAGATCTCAGGAGCCTCGATGCATCTGACGATGTCATCGATATCCATCTCGCTGCATTCAGATACGCAGTATTTCATGATCCAAGCGAGGATGCGCTTTTCGCTGAGCAGCCGTTTGCAGGATGCGTCATAGGCGATATGATCGGTATTGATCTCGATCGTTCGGGCTACAGAAGTGTTCATGTCTCATCCTTTCTTTTATCATAGCATATTCAGTCAAACATGCATACAAGGGCAGAAATCTCTATGTATCACCCCACTTTGCGTTATTCTGTCCCCTTATTTATCTCATACGGTCAAGATCTGAAATACACTAACCAAGATGAAAAAAAGATGATCTGTCAATCAGGGATAAGGGGAAATCAGGACGATCATCCGAGAGCTGCAGATCCATTCCGTCATCGTTGGGAAAAACTTGATGATGGCGGAATCCGCGTATTGACAGAAATTCTCGGGGGGGGGGGTATGATATTTAAAGTAACCATGATATGATAGCCGCAAAGGGATATGGAGGATAAATCAATGGAATTAGTGATCGAACATCTGGAAAAGCACTTTGAAGAAAAACAAGTGCTGAAAGATATCAGCTTTACCTTTCCTAAAGGAAAGATCTATGGGCTCTTGGGCAGAAACGGCGCTGGCAAGACCACGCTGTTCAATTGCCTGAATCAGGATCTGCCGGTGGATTCCGGCCGTTTCTGTCTGCGCGAGGCCGGTACAGAGCGAGAGCTGCAGATGGAGGATGTGGGCTATGTGCTTTCCACACCGGCCGTGCCGGAATTTCTGACGGCCCGCGAATTTCTGAAGTTTTTCATCGAGATCAATGAAAAGCACATTGCGGATGTAAAAAGCATCGATGAATACTTTGACTACATCAACATGGAACCGGAAGACCGCGACCGGCTGCTGAAAGACTTTTCTCATGGCATGAAGAACAAGATGCAGATGCTCATCAACATCATTGCCAGGCCGAATGTACTGTTGCTGGATGAGCCGCTGACCTCTTTGGATGTGGTCGTTGCCGAAGAGATGAAGGGCATCCTGCGCGCATTGAAGGAAGACCACATCCTGATCTTGTCGACCCACATCATGGAACTTGCGCTTGATCTTTGCGATGAGATCGTGATCCTCAATCACGGCGTGCTGCAGGAAGTTTCCGCGGCGGGACTGAATGAGGATGAATTCAGGGAAAAGATCCTGGATGCCCTGCGGGAGGAATGAGCATGTTTTCAGTATTTGCGACCTCATATCGTCTGCGGATCACTTATCGGGTCAATTCGATCATTTATTCGCTGAAGCAGCTGCCGCTGGTGCGCCGCCTGCTTCCTTCGGCTTTGTATCGCAGCCGCGGCCTGAAACGCTTTGCCTGTGTCATTGCCATCCTGATGGAGATCCTGGGCATGTTCCTGCAAAAGGGGGCATATCTGGGCATCGTGGTGCTGGCGCCAGTCATGCAGCTGCTGCCGCCTGACACATGGACCGCCGGTTTCCTGCACATCCTGCTGTTGTTGAGCATCGCCGGCGCGGTATCCAATAATCGCTTGTTTGATCCGACGCGGGATAAATATTATGCCATCATCCTGATGCGCATGGATGCCCGGCGTTTCACCGTCAGCAACTATATCTATGAGCTGCTCAAGCTCTTCATCGGCTTTGCGGCCTTCCTGGGCGTCTGCGCAGGCCTGGGCATCCTGCCCTGGTGGTGCGTCATCCTCTGCCCGCTGCTGCCTTGTGCGCTGAAGTGCATATCCGGCTGGTATTCTTTGCGCCAATATGAAAAAAAGCGGATCATCCGCAATGAGAACAGTCCGGTCAGGGCAGTGTGGGGCACGATCGCTCTTTGCTGGGGGCTGGCCTTTGTGCCGCTGGCATGGTCATGGACGCTGCCGGTGATCGGCTTCTGGCTGTTTGCGGCGCTGAGCCTTTTGCTGGCGGCCTTCGCGCTTGTCTATATCTGCCGGTTCCGCCTGTATCGTCCGATGTATCAGGTGCTGTTGAGTCAAGGGACCTCTGCGGTCCAGCTGAATTTGAAGAAGATCACGGATGAGAATTATCGCAAATCCATCAGCGCCGATACGGCCATCACCAGTCACAAAAAAGGCTATGCGTATTTCAATGAGCTGTTTGTGAAGCGGCATCAGAAGCTGCTGCTTCGCTATGCCAAGCGAATGACGCTGATCACGTTGGCGCTGGTCGCTGCCGCTGCGGCTGCCTTGGTCGCGTTTCCGCAAGCCAGGGAGGTCGCCAATGAACTGGTCCTGATGTTCCTTCCTTATTTCATCTTCCTCATCTATTCATTCAATTCCGGAAAGAGCGTAGTGCAGGCGATGTTCCGCAACTGTGACCGCAGCATGCTCACGTATTCATTTTACCGTCGCCCAGATGTGATCCTTTCTTTGTTCAAGCTGCGCCTGCGCGACGTGATCCTCATCAATCTGATGCCGGCCTCGGTGCTTGCGCTGGGCCTGCCGCTGCTCATCTGGCTCAGCGGCGGAACCGACAATATCCTGGTCTATCCGATCGTCCTGCTCTGCATCATGGCGACGAGCGCGTTCTTTTCGATCCATTATCTGACTTGTTACTATCTGCTTCAGCCTTACAATGAAGCTACTGAAACAAAAAGCAGCACCTATGGTGTCGTGATGGGCATCACTTACCTGGTGTGCTTTGCGTTCATTTATCTGCGGATGGATCCGATCGTCTTTGGCGGTGTCATGATCATCTTTTCCGTGCTGTATGCGGTGATTGCGCGCATCCTGGTCTATCGGCTGGCGCCTTCGACCTTCCGGCTGCGCCGCTGAAACAGCGCGCGGAAGACCATGCGGGTCAATGGCGCGGCCGCGAACATGTTCCAGAAAAATGCCATCGGGAAATTTTTCAGCACCGTGCCGATCCAGATGACCGGAAGGTCGATGAATGATCGCTGGGCGAGGATGACATTGAACAGGATGGAGGCGGTCAGGCTCATCGCCGGGCACATGAACGCTACGGTGCCGGCCTGCCGCATCAGCTGCCGGAAATAAGGCGGATCATCCTGTGCGGTATGCCGCACCATGAAGCCTGCGCCGATCTTGTTGCCGAACAGTTCGGAAATGATGAAGACGATGATGCCCATATAGGATGCTTCCTTTAAGGCGTCGAGGATGACCTCGTAAGAGAGGGCGCTGAATCCGCCCGCCAGCTGCGTCACGCCGCTGTTGATGGCCGTGTTGTAGATTTCCATGCCGATGGCCATGAAATAGGACATCAGCAGGCCGAAGATGATCTGTTGAACAGTTGTCTTTGGCATTTGCATTCCTCCTCAAGCGCATAAAGGGCGTATGACCACGATGTCATACGCCCTGCTGATCAGCTACACGCTGATTAGGTTTTATCACAGTTCGAGCGGTTTGTCAAAGCTGATCATGATGTGCTTTGCCTGGCGGATTTGACTTTTTTTGACAGAACGCTTATACTTGTGGCGGAAAACATACGGGGAGGCCACGTTACTGGCCTGAGAGTAAGCAGGAGTGTTTAGACCCATTGAACCTGTCGGGTAATGCCGTCGTAGGGATCATATTTGTGATGAAGGGCCGTATCTGACGCAAATATGATACGGTCTTTTTTGCTGGGAAGGGAGCATGTGCGATGAAGAAACGACACAACTGGGGACTGCCGCTGTTGACGGCACTGGTCACGCTGGGCATCTGGGAAGGCGCCGTAAGGCTGTTTGACATCAGCCTCTATATCCTTCCGGCCCCCAGCGATGTCCTGATGGCCGTGATCGAAAACTTTCAGGAACTGATGTACCATGCGTCCGTCACGCTGAGCGAAGCGCTGATCGGACTGGGGCTGTCGGCCCTGCTGGCCATCATCCTGGCGATCCTGATGGATCTGTCCCGCACCTTCAAGCGCTGCATCTTTCCGCACCTGGTCGTTACCCAGACCGTGCCGGTGATGGTGCTCGGGCCGCTGTTCGCCATCTGGCTGGGCTTCGGCATGGCACCCAAGATCCTGATGGTCATCTTCATGTGCTTCTTTCCGATCGCCATTTCCTTCACGGAGGCGCTCGCACAGTGCGATGAGGAACAGATCAGCCTGCTGAAGAGCTTTGGGGCATCGACCGTTCAGATCTATCGGATGGTGAAGATCCCTTCGGCAGCCAGTGCGCTGTTCTCTGGTCTGCAGGTCAGTGCGACGTATTGCATCGGCGGCGCCATCGTGGGCGAATGGCTCAGCGCGGCCGCCGGGCTGGGCTATTATATGATCCGGGTGAAGAACGGCTATATGTTAGACAAGGTATTTGCCTGCGTGGTGGTCATCATCGTGCTCAGCCTGCTGCTGAATCTGGCCATGAAGCTGCTGGAACGGATCATTTTCCCGCATGTTCAGCGAAGGAGGAACAAGGAATGAAGAAAAGATGGAAAGTATTATGCTGCGCCTTGCTGGCAGGCAGCCTGTGCGCCTGCGGCTCTGCAGGAGATGAAGGGGAGGATCGCGAAGTGACCCTGATCCTCGACTATGTGCCCAACACCAATCACACCGGGATCTATGTCGCTCAGGAAAAGGGCTATTTTGAAGAGGAAGGCATCACCCTCAATATCGTGGAGCCGGGCAACGATCAGACAAGCGCTACGCTGGTCGGCGCCGGACGCGGAGAGTTCGGCGTATCTTATCAGGAAGATGTGACGTATGCGAGAACGGCGGAGGATCCGCTGCCGATCCGCGCGATCGCCACGGTCATCAAGCACAACACTTCCGGCTTCGTCAGCGCCGCATCCAAGGACATCAACAGCCCGGCAGACTTTGAAGGAAAGGTGTATGCCGGATGGCAGTCGCCCAGTGAGGAGGCGGTCATCCGTGCCTGCATGACCAAGGCCGGCGCCGATCCGGACAAGATCACCATCGTCGGCGACAGCGGAGACGGCTTTGCATCGCTGGAAGGCGATGTCGACATCAAATGGTTCTTTGAGGGCTGGGACAACGTCAAGGCGGAGATGGCTGGCTTTGAGCTGAACTACATGCCGCTGAATGAATACGACGAGCGTCTGGATTACTATACGCCGGTGCTGATCGCGAGCGAGGACGTCATCGAAAACGATCCGGAGCTGGTCAGATCCTTCCTGCGCGCCGTGAAGAAAGGCTATCAGTTCGCCATCGACAATCCGGATGAATCCGCGGAGATCCTCTCTGAATATGTGCCGGACTATGACATCGAATTCCTGAAGAAATCACAGGCCTTCTTATCCGCAAACTATACTGACGACAAAGAAAACTGGGGCGTGATGGAAGATGCCGTGTGGGACAACTACACTGACTTCATGGTGGAATATGGCCTGATCGATGAGCCGATCGCAGCCAGCGAGCAGTACACCAACGAGTTCATCACGGATCTGGACTAGGAGCGCTCATGAAACTGGCAGTAGAGAAGCTGGAGGCCGGCTATCAGGGGAAAACGGTCGTGAAGGATGTCTCGTTCACGGTGGAAAAAGGGGAATTCATCTCATTGATCGGACCGAGCGGCTGCGGCAAGTCCACCGTGCTCAAGGTGCTGGCCGGACTGCTGGAGCCGATGGCAGGGACGATCATGGTGGATGATGCGCCGCTGCAGGGCGGCAGCCGTCATTTTTCCTACATGCCGCAGAGCGATCTGCTGCTGGACTGGTATGACATTCTGGACAATGTCTGCCTGTATGGAAAGATCCATGGGAAGAAGAAAGAGGCGCAGCAGCAGGCGCTGGAAAACCTGAAGGAATTCGGCTTGGCCGGCTATGAGCACGCCTATCCTTCACAGCTCTCCGGCGGCATGCGGCAGCGTGCGGCATTCCTGCGCACCGCACTGTGTGACAGTGATATCCTGCTGCTCGATGAGCCTTTCGGCGCGCTGGATGTCATCACCAGGGAAGATATGCAAGACTGGCTGAACCGGATGCGTCAGCGGTTGGACCGCACGACCTTGCTGGTCACCCATGACATCGATGAGGCCATCTATCTCTCGGACCGCATCCTCATCCTGGGACAGCGCCCTGCGACGATCACGCGGATCGTTGATGTGCGCCATCCGCACAAGGACCGTGCTTGGCTGTATGCACAGGGCGAGCTGCGCGCCGCCATCCATCAGGAGCTTTCCCATGAGGTGCTGTGACGCACATGCCCATCTGGATCCGCGCCTAAAGCGCTTGCTTGATCCGGACCATCATGTGATGATCAGCTGCACGAGCAGGGAGGAGCATGCGCATGCACGAAGCCTGTTCAGTCCTTCTGTGCGCATCAGCTGCGGCGTCCATCCCTGGAATGCCGAACAGATCAGCGTGGATGAGCTGATCCCCTGCATGAAGGAAGCTGATTTTATCGGAGAGATCGGCATGGACAGCGTCTGGTGCGATGTTCCGCACGATGTGCAGCGCAGCGTCTTTCGCCGTCAGCTGCGGCTGGCAAAGGAATGGCGCAAGCCGGTGATCCTGCACACCAAAGGCATGGAGCACGAGATCCTGCAAGAGATCCAGGCCTGTCCCAACGATTATGTGGTGCACTGGTATTCCTGCGCGCATGATATGGAGGAGTACATCGCCCTTGGCTGCGCGTTTACGTTTGCCCTGTCGCTGGAGAGCGATGAGCATGAGCGACGCTTGGCTGCCATGGTCCCGCTGGAGCGTATCCTGGTGGAGAGCGACGGCATCTCTGCCATGGAATGGGTAAAGGGGCGTCCCATCCGCGATGCGGAATATGAAGCGGGCCTGCGGCAGATCGAAGCGCTGCTCGCAGAGATCCGCGGGCTTTCTCCTGAAGCCATGCATGAACAGATCTGCGCGAATTACCGGCGCATCATCTTACGTTAAACGGACAGCATCGCCTGTCCGTTTTTCGCTCAGAAAGCGAGGTGAGAAGATGAACATCGAATTGAAGCCGTGGACCATGGATGACCTTCATGATCTGGTGCGGCTGTGCAATGCGGCAGACCGCACATATCTTTCCGGCCGCATGCCTTTTCCTTATACGGAAAGTGACGCACGGTGGTGGTTGAACATGGTCAAAGAGAAAGAAGGGAAGGACGGCGTCTTCCGGCGCATCTGCGTGGAGGGAAAGACAGCGGGAAACATCTCCGTGGAACGCAAGGACGATGTGTTCTGCCATGACGCAGAGCTTGGCTATGTGCTGGATCGTCCGTACTGGTCGAAGGGCATCATGCGCGAAGCGGTGCGCATGATCACGGCCGAGGCCATGGAGACGCTGACGCTGGCCCGCATCAGCGCCCAGGTGTATTCGCCCAATATCGCTTCACGCCGGGTGCTGGAGCACAACGGCTTTCAACAGGAAGGGCTGCTGCCTCAGGCCGTGTGGAAAGATGGCATGACCTACGATCTGATCCTGTATGGCATATTGCGGGATCCTGGGAAAAAAGATTGACAATCTGCGAATTCTGCAATAGTATTGATATGTGTCTTGACATCTATCAATATAAGGGGGATTTTCCATGAGTCAGTCAAAACGAAAGATACAGATGATGAGCATCACTGCCATGCTCATCGCCGTCGGCGTGCTCATCCCGATGTATTCGCCGGTGAAGATCATGCTGGAACCGATGTCGTTTACGCTGGGTTCGCACATCGCGATCATGATCGCCATGTTCGTTTCTCCGCTCAGCGCGCTGGGCGTTGCGCTGGGCACGACGGCAGGCTTCTACCTGGCCGGATTCACGCTGCCGGTGGTGCTGCGCGCGCTCACCCATGTCGTCTGGGCCTATGCCGGCGCGCTGTATCTGAAGAAGCATCCGGATCTGTTTCAGTCGCCTGCGAAGACCTTTGTCTTCAATCTCGCGGTAGCGATCGTCCATGCCGTGCTGGAAGTGATCATCGTCATGCCGTTATATACCGGCTATGATGCTTCGCAGCTGTTTTATCTGCTGTTCGTGCTGGTCGGCGTCGGCTCTGTGGTGCACAGCACCGTGGATTTCGTGCTTTCCTTAGCTGTGTGGAAGGCCGTGACGGCCAGTGCTGCGATCCGTGCGGTCGCAGTGATCAAGCATATCGGATTCAGCGAAAGCCGGAAATAGCACTGACAGAAATAAAAAAAAACTGCCGGCAGATCCTGCCTGCAGCCTGAAGGGACCAGAGGGTCCCTTTTGTCGTTGATCCACTCACGCTGCATTCATCTCCATGTCGATCAAGAGCAGTCCGCCTTCCAGCCTTGCCTGGATATGGATGTCCATCTGCGCGCACAGCTCGCTGACGATGGCCATGCCCAGACCGCTGCCGCCGCGCTGTCTGGCACGATCTCCTTGATAAAAGCGCTGGAAGATGCGGCTGACATCGATCTGTGCAGGATCGGCATGGTTGGAAAACGTGCAGTGCACCCTGTCTTTTTCCTGACGGATGACGATCGTGAACGGTGCGCTTCCATACCGCAGCGTATTGATGATCAGATTCTGGAATATCCGTTTCATGGCATCGGGATCCATCATGATGGCGGCATCCTCTGCTGAGCAGCGAAGAACAGGATCGAGCCCTCGTTCATGCAGCTGCGCATAGTAGGACAGCAGCGTATCACACAGCAGCGGATAAAGCGGCATCCGCTGCAGCGTCAGCGCTTCCTGATCGGCTTGCAGCCTGGTGTACTCGAAGAAAGAATCCAGCATTTCCTCCATGTCGTTGAGACGGGAAGAGATGATCTGCAGATAGCGGGGGATATCTTGTTCTTCGGCATGGCTCAGCATTTCGATATAGCCGCTGATGCTGGTGAGCGGGGTACGGATATCGTGGGAGATGCAGGAGATCATCTCCTTCATTTCCTGATCCTTGCGCTGCTGTTCCCGCCGCATCTGCATGACCTCATCACGCTGTTCTTCGACCATCTCCACGATATGGCGCAGGGCAGGCAGAGAATCAGGCAGGGAAAGCTTCATGGCACTCTTTTCTTTTTGGATATATTCGATCTGTCGTTCACCGGTGCGCACATCGCTGCGCAGACGCAGATACAGGAAGGACAGGAGGAGAAAAAGGATGGTAATGATAATGCAGTAAATGATCATGATGTTCCTCCGAGATGAAAAGGAAGCCGGCACGCCGGTTTCCTTTATTTTACAAGTCTTTTTTTCTCAGGACAAGCAGATCGGCGCAGAATGCCAGGATCGTCAAAAGACCGATGATCCCGAACAGCTGTAGATACGGGCCGCTTTCTGCAGTGAGCGGCAGCGCGCCGGACAGATAGTAAGGAAGATATTTGCTGCAGTCGATCTCGAAGTATGTGCCGGCTGCGCTCAGCAGGAGGAAGATGGCGCCGAAACTGTAAAACATCATGAACAGGATGGGCAGGACCTTTCCGCCGATGATGTGGATGAGCAGCGAGAGGATCAGCGCGATCATCTCTGCGCATAGCAGCTGAGCCAGCAGGAAGAGCAGATAGTCCGGCAGGATGAGCGTGCCGGTGCGGCCGATGAGGGCGCCGAGCCAGAAGGATGACCATAAGACGCCGATCAGGATATACAGGCTCCAGATCGCTGCGAAGGTCATGATCCTGGCGAAGATCAGCTTTTCTTTGCGCTGAAAGAACGGGTAGATGCTCTTGACATAGCGGCTCTGGTATTCCTCGCTCAGAAAGAGGATGTAGGCCAGAAAGACGAAAAAGAGGAAGATGGCGTTCTTGGGCAGGAAGGCGAGAAAATCAGCCAGTGTGGAAGTCCGCCCATCAAAGGATGCAAATGAAGTATTGCTGACGATGACACCTTCTGTTGAGACAAGCAGGATGGTCATGAGCGTATAAAGCAGGGTGAGCACGAAGAAGAAACGAGAATGCAGCAGTCGGTAGACATCGCTCTTAAACAGATTCCACATCTCGTTCACCTCCATTCTTGTGGAAAAAATATTGTTCCAGGGACTGATGATGCCAGGAGCATTCCAGAATCGGCACATCGTGCTTCACCAGCAGCGCGATCAGCGCCGCGCTGTCCGTCTCTTCAGTGATCTGGATGTCGCTGCGATTCAAGATCCGGTAATTGCGGATGTGCAGCAGTTCTTCCAGACAGACGGCTGCCTGTCTGCTGTCGGCGGTGCGTAACAGCAGGTAGTCCTTGCTTTTGTCTTCCAGCTCTGCCCTGCTCAATTGTTCCACGATCCTTCCGTTTTTCATGAAGCCGTAGGAGGTGGCCAGCTTGCTCAGTTCCTCCAGCTGATGCGAACTGATGAAGATGGTCTTGCCTTGTTCGCGGTTCAGCCGGATGAGCAGGCTGCGTATGGCTTCGAACCCTCTGGGATCGATGCCGTTGGATGGCTCATCCAGGATGAGCAGATCAGGATCGCCGATCAGGGTCATGGCGATGGCCAGACGCTGCTTCATGCCTAAGGAAAAGGCGCTTACACGTTTGTTCCCTGTATTGCCGATGTCGCAGAGATCGAGGATGCCCTGCAGTTCACGGTCCTTTGCCACGCCCATGGCCAGTGCTTTTGCCTTCATGTTCTCAAAGGCGGAAAGCGTTGGAAGCAGCCCCGGCTCCTCGATCAGCGCGCCGATGCGGTGATACAGAAAGTCATCTGCTTCCGGCACGTTTCCCAATAAGGAGAAGCTGCCGGATGTCGGATGGATCAATCCGGCGAGCATCTTCATCAGCGTGCTCTTTCCAGCGCCGTTTTCTCCGACCAGGCCGAAGATCTCTCCGCGCGGGATATTCAGCGTGACATCATCGACCGCGCGTGTCTTGCGGTAAGTCTTGCTGAGTGCATGTGTAGTGATCGCATAGGTTTGCATATGATCTCTCCCTTCGCCTTTACTATAGGAGTTGAATATTCAGAAACCGCAAAGAAAAAGGAAAGAAAGTGTAAAGATCTTACCTTCCTTCCTGATTCAGCCGGAATCCGATCCCCCAGACGGTCTCGATCAAGTCTTTCCTGCCGCATTTTCCGCGGATATTGCTGATGTGGACCGCGACGGTCTTGTCGTCGGCCGCAAAGACGTCTTCCCAGGCATATTCATAGATCTCGCGTTTGGAAAACGCACGCCCGGGGCTTTGCATGAGCAGCTCCATGATGCGGTATTCATGGCGGGTGAGGGTGATCCGCCGATCTTCGATCATCAAGGTGCGCTGATCATCCAGCAAGGACAGCGTGCCGCAGCGCAGGGTGGTGTCAACGGGGCGGTGCCCGCGCCGTCTCAGCTGGGCGCGTATGCGTGCTTCCAGTTCCTCCAGGGAGAACGGCTTGGTCATATAATCGTCGGCGCCGGCCTTGAGCAGATCGACCTTATGCTGTACGCTGCCTTTTGCGGAAACGACGATGACCGGCACATCATGTGCCTTGCGGATCTCATGCAGGACCTCGCTGCCGTCTGCGCCTGGAAGCATCAGATCCATCAGGATGAGGTCGGGGCATGCCTGTCGGATATGCAAAAGAGCTTCGGTGCCGGAATACGCATCCTCACAGCGAAACCCGCGTTTTTCCAGATATTCGTGCATCATCATGTGGATGGTGCTGTCATCTTCCACGATCAATATCGTATGCATAGCATCCCTTCTTTCCCGTGATGCTTTTATTATACCGGAAATGACGGGAAAAAGAAGAGGTCATGCAAGTCAGCCTTCCCTATGTGCACATCGCCTCTCTTTGCTTGTCTTCTTTCTCTGATTTTTTTATCATGGAGATACGGGAGGGATAGGCATGAAGATCAGGCTGCTGTGCCGCAGGGAAAAAGAACGACAGTATATGGAGGAGCTGCGCAGGGGCGATGTGGAATTCGCGGATCCGGCGGATCTGCTCCTCATGGAACCGGAATTCCACCTGGATGTGCTGAAGGTGCGGGATGCGCGCGGCATGCATCTGGTGAAGATCGATGAGATCCGCTATGTGGAAAGCCTGGACAATCAGATCTATGTCCATGCGAAGAGCGGTGTCTTTACGATGAAGGATACGCTGTATCACCTGGAGGCAGTGCTGTATCCGGCCGGCTTTCTGCGGGTGCACAAGTCATTCATCGTCAGCCGTGCGCACATCCGCTCCATCCATGCATCGCTGAACATGAAGTTTACGCTGGTGCTGGACAATGGGGAAAAGCTGGAAGTATCCAGAAGCTATTATTACCGGTTCAAGGAAGAGATCGGGTTCTGAGGAGGGAGACCATGAATGAAATGATCGCTTTGGCCGCAGGGCTGCTGCTGGCAGGCTTCGTCCTTTATGCGGCATATAAACGGGCATATGAACGGCAGATCGGCAGGGCCCTGCATGGCCGGCCTGTCCGCGTGCATCTGCCAGAGATGAGGACGGTGATGCGGGCCTATCTGATGCTGTGTGTGATCCTGGGATCGGCGTTTGTGATCGTGAAGGCCGATGAGCATTACGATGCGGCACGCTATGCCTGCGCTGGGGAAGAGGGCGATCAAGGCGTGTTCACCGCAGAGGAGATCCGCGCGAAGATCGCGTCGTACTATGAAGAGAATGAGGGAACGATCACGATGCGCACTGATCGGGATGATCCGTATCTGGACCTCATCGTGCTGCAGAATGAGGAAAATGACGCGTATATGATGATCCTGCAGGCCAATGATCAGATGAAGGTGGAGGATGATCATGTGTACCGCATCGTGCTGGGCGATGAAGCGCTCGACTATACCTGGACGTTTTGGGGCAGCGAGCTGGGTGAAAGCTTCGGGATCGTCGTGAACAGGACGGTGCATGAGCGCCGCTGCAATGTGCTGGAACAGCAGCTGCGGATCATGGAATATGGCAGCGATCCGGAAGATGTCTATGTCGATCACACGGTCACGGTCAGTGCGGAAAGAGAGGTGGATCAGCGATGAAGAAAGCGATCATGATGCTTTGCCTGATGCTGCTTTGCGGCTGTGCACATGCACCTTTGCAGCTGGAAGGAGTGCCGGTATTGTCCGTCGTCGCTGTGCCCGATGATGCGCAGGAGCTGGTGGAAACGGTGTTCTTCCGCAGCGATCAAAAGGTGGACGCCGCGCAGGTGAGCGCGCTGGAAGGCTTGGAGGGGGAACATCTGGGCACGCCGGCCGTGCATACCGTTTCGCTGCAGGAGGTGGAGGATGAGACGCAGGACGGCCATCTGTATATGGTCAGCTTCTATGTCAATACATTGCCGGACACAGCGGCGTCTTATTCGTTTGACGGCGTCTGGCTGAAGGTGAATGCCTCCTCCACGAAAACAGCGCTGTATGTTCCCGGGGAACATCGTCTGCGCACGCTGCCGGCCGATGCCTTCGTTCCATGGCGGGATGGCCAATCGCTCAGCTCGTCCGATGTGTTTATGCCGGATGCCTTCCTGGAGGATACGGATGTGCTGAAGCGGATCGAAACGCTGGATGGACGGGTAACGGTCGATGCGGATGCGTCGCTGCCTTGTTCGATCAGCGCCTGCGGAGGCATCACGCTGTCCTTTGCGGCGGATGCGCCGTATGAAGCATACAGCGGAAACCTGCGCATCATCTGGGAACGAGAGGGAGAGGAACACAGCGCCATCGTGCCGATCGTGCAAAGCTGGAATGATCGCTATGCCGCGCTGGACATCCAGCCTTGAGGATATGTTGTCATTAGGGGGAAAGGAGGCGTGGGCATGGAGATCCGTGTACTTCGTTATTTTCTGAAGGCGGCGCAAGAGGAGAACATCACTCGCGCTGCCGAAGCGGCGGGCAGAGGAGATCTTAGAACTGGTGGATAAGACAGAGCGGGAAGTCAGCGGACACGACGACATCGTGGAAGGGACCGTTTCCGCAGGCCGCGGCGATCTGGCCAACGTGGAGATGCTGGCCGAATTGCTCCGCGGCTTTCATGCGCGTTACCGCAATCCGCATATCTCGCTGCAGCAGATCGCGGCGGCAAACGATCAGGGAGAATGAGACGCCCGGCGCATGCCGGGCCTTTCCCTGTGCGGGGAGTTTACTATTTCAAAACTTTTTTTTAAATATATTGAATTTTTTGTTGCGTTTCCGCGCATTCTATGTATAATGTTCTTGTTTGATTTTAGTGAACGAAAAGTTTAGGACTACGAAACAGGAGGGGATGCTGTGGATATTGGAAAAAAGATCAGAGAGCTGCGCACGGCCAATGACCTGACACTGGAAGAGCTCGCTTCGCGAAGCGAACTGACCAAAGGCTTTCTTTCGCAGGTGGAACGAAACCTGACCAGCCCCAGCATTTCGACGCTGGAGGACATCCTGGAGGCGCTGGGCACGGATCTCTCGCAGTTTTTCCAGCAGGAGAAGCAGCAGAAGATCGTGTTTCATACCGGCGACTTCTTCGAGGATGATCAGGAGGACTTCAAGATCGAATGGATCGTGCCCAACGCGCAGAAGAACGACATGGAGCCGATCCTGCTGACGCTGCATCCGGGGGCGAAGAGCATGGAGATGGTCAGCCACAGCGGCGAGGAGTTCGGGTATGTCCTCAAGGGGACGATCATGCTGGTGATCGGCAGCCAGAGCTATCGGGTAAAGGCGAAAGAGACATTTTACATCGACGGGACCAAGAGCCATTATCTGATGAATCCTGGCTCTGCGGATGCGCGGATCCTGTGGATCACGACGCCGCCGATGTTTTAAGGGGAGGATGACATGGAACAGAAAAAACTGATTCAGTTTCGCAACATCGTGAAAGACTTTGACGGACAGATCGTCCTGAAGGGGATCAATCTGGACATTTATGAAAATGAGTTTGTCACGCTGCTTGGACCAAGCGGCTGCGGCAAGACGACGCTGTTACGCATCCTGGGCGGTTTTCTGGACGCAAATGAGGGCGCGATCATCTTTGACGGACAGGATATCGCCAAGGTGCCGCCGCATAAGCGGGAGCTGAACACCGTATTTCAGAAATACGCGCTGTTCCCGCACATGAGCGTATATCAGAATATCGCATTCGGGCTGAAGATCCGCAAGATGGGCAAAGACGTCATCGAGCAGAAGGTGATGAAGATGCTCAAGCTGATCGGCCTGGAGGGCTATGAGGACAAGAATGTCACGCTGCTTTCCGGCGGACAGCAGCAGCGTGTGGCGATCGCCCGCGCGCTGGTCAATGAGCCTAAGGTGCTGCTGCTGGACGAGCCGCTGGGCGCGCTGGACCTGAAGCTGCGCAAAGAGATGCAGTATGAGCTCAAGCGCATCCAGCAGGAAGTCGGCATCACCTTCATCTACGTCACGCACGATCAGGAAGAAGCGCTGACGATGTCGGACAAGATCGTGGTCATGAAAGACGGCGAGATCCAGCAGGTGGGCACGCCGGAAGAAGTGTACAATGAGCCGCAGAACCGCTACGTCGCCAGCTTCATCGGCGAAAGCAACATCATCCCCGGCATCATGCTGAAGGATTACCAGGTGCAGTTCGACGATCAGGTGTTCGAGTGCGCTGACCGCGACTTCCGGGAAAATGAGCCGGTGGATGTGGTCATCCGTCCGGAGGACATCGACATCGTCAATGTGGAAGAGGGCAAGCTGAGCGGCGAGGTGCTCAGCGTGCTGTTCAAGGGCGTGCATTATGAGATCATGGTGGAGACCCTGCCTGGCACCTCGGTGACCGTCAATATGCACGTGATCCGCAATCATGACATCGCTTCGGAAAACGGAAAGGAAAAGATCTCGGCCAACGACTTCTATGTGGACATCGAGGACCTCAAGGAGCTGGATGACAAAGAGATCGTCGCTCGTGCCGACGCACAGGCGTGGAATCCGGAAACCGATGAATATATCTCCATCACGAAGATCGATTATGAGCTGAAGGAGGAGCTGGGGGAATACCCAGTGACGTTCTCCACTTCCGCAGGCACCAGCGTGCAGCGGCGCATCTTCGTGGTCAATCAGCCGGTGGTCAAAAATGAGAAGGCGAATGAAGCCGTCATGGCGTTCAACTTTTTCAAGACCGTCGATGAGATCACGGAATCTGTCGCGCTGGATACGGACCTCAAGACATGGGCGAATGCCCAGGGCTGGAAGCTCAGCGATGAGGATCAGGCCGTAGACATCAGCGTCGATTACGACTTCGATGATGAGCACATCACGGAGGGCATTTACAAGATCACCTTCTCGACGACGGGAAGGGAATTCAAGATCCATACGACCGATTATGTGGAAGAAGGAAAAGAGGTCGGCTTGACCTTCTCGCCGCAGGACATCCATGTGATGGAGAAGATGGAGTTCTGATGCGCAGATTTTCACAGCTGGCCATCCCTTATGCGGTATGGGTGGCCCTGATGATCCTGCTTCCGATGCTGCTGATCCTGCTGTATGCCTTTACGACGCAGGGCAACGACATCGTGAACTTCTCCTTTACGCTGGATCATTTCATCCGCTTCTTTACCGACCAGGACTTCCTGCTCATCCTGTGGCGCTCGCTGGTGATCGCGTTCAAGACGACGATCATCTGTGTGCTGCTGGGTTATCCGATCGCCTACTTCATCGCGCGCAGCTCGGACAAGGTGCGAAACATCCTCGTGCTGGTGATCACGCTGCCGATGTGGATCAACATGCTGGTGCGCACGTATGCGTGGATCGGCATTCTCTCTGACGGGGGCATCCTGCAGAACATCCTGAGCTTTCTGGGCTTCGGTGAGCCAGAGCTGCTCTATACCGAAGGCGCGGTGCTGCTGGGCATGGTGTATAACTTCCTGCCCTTCATGATCTTGCAGGTCAACACATCGCTGTGCAAGATGGACAAATCGCTGCTGGAAGCGAGCGCAGATCTGGGTGCCAACCGGTTTCAGACGTTCTGGCGGGTCACCTTCCCGCTGTCGCTTTCCGGGGTCATCAGCGGCATCACGCTGGTGTTCCTGCCGGCGGTGAGCTCATTCTTCATTCCGAAGCTGCTGGGCGGAGGACAGTTCTTCCTGATCGGAAACGTGATCGAGAATCAGTTCATCACGGTCGGGGAATGGAACTTCGGCAGCGCGATCTCCATGATCATGGCCGTGGTCATGATGCTGTGCATGTTCCTGATCCGCCGTGTGGATGAGCGAAACAGCGGAAGAGGAAGGAGGAGAAGGCGCGCATGAAAAAGGACAAGCGGATCTTCGGAAAAGTGATCATGGTCCTGGCGGTGCTGTTCTTCTATGTGCCGATCCTGTTCATGATCATCTTCTCCTTCAACTCCGGCCGCTCGCTGACCAACTTTGACGGCTTCAGCCTCATGTGGTATGAGCGGATGTTTGAGAACCGGGACATGATGGAGTCGCTGCAGACGACGATCGTCATCGCGCTGATCGCGACCCTTGTCTCGACGCTGCTGGGGACGATCAGTGCCATCGGCCTGTCCCGCTGCCGCAAGGTGCTCAGGAAGGCGGTGATGCAGCTGAACGATTTCCCGATCATGAATCCGGAGATCGTCACGGCCATCGGATTGATGCTGCTGTTCATCACGTTCCACATCGAACGCGGCTTCGTCACGATGCTGTTGGCGCACATCGCGTTCTGCACCCCGTATGTCATCCTCAGCGTCATGCCGAAGATCCGATCGCTGGATCCTAATCTGGCAGACGCGGCGATGGATCTGGGGGCGACGCCGTGGCAGGCGCTCACGAAGGTGCTCGTGCCGCAGATCATGCCGGGCATCGTCTCCGGCGCGCTGATCGCGTTCACGATGTCCTTTGATGACTTCATCATCTCTTATTTCGTGACCGGAGGGGGAGTCAAGAATCTGAGCATCATGGTGTATACCATGAGCAAGCGGGTCAACCCGAGCATCAATGCAATTTCCACGCTTGTCGTGGTCCTGATCACGCTCGTGCTCGTGATCATCAATGTCGTTCCTGTCATCAGGGCGAGAAGGGAGAGAAAACATGAAAAAATTACTGGCTAGCTGCGCCGCGATGGCGATGGCGCTGACACTGACCGGATGCGGATCTTCCGGTTCCGGAGACCGTGAATTTGAGGGGCAGGAGCTGCACCTGTACAACTGGGGCGAGTACATGGGGGAAAACCTGATCGCGGACTTTGAAGAGCAGACCGGCGCTAAGGTCGTGGTAGACTATTTTGATTCCAATGAGCAGATGTACATCAAGGTCGCCAACGGCGAGGCTTATGATGTGCTGGTGCCCAGCGATTATATGATCGAACGGCTGATCCAGGAAGATCTCCTGCAGCCTTTGGACAAGAGCAAGCTGAGCAATCTGGACCTGCTCAGCGAGGATGTGATGGGCCTGGAATATGATCCGGAAAATGAATATTCCATCCCGTATTTCTGGGGAACCGTCGGCATCGTCTATGACAAGAACAAAGTCAGCGAGGAAGACCTGCAGGCGGAAGGCTACAATATCTTCCTGGATACAAAATACAAGGGTGACATCTATCTGTATGATTCAGAGCGTGACAGCTTCATGATGGCGCTGAAGGCACTGGGCTATTCCATGAACACGAGCGATGAGAACGAGCTCAACGAGGCGTATGAGTGGCTCGTGCAGTGCGTGGAGACGATGGAGCCGGAGATCGTGACCGATGAGATCATCGACAACATGGCGCAGGGACGCAAGGCGCTGGGCCTGATCTATTCCGGCGACGCGACTTATGTGATGTCAGAAAATGAAGATATGGGCTTCTATATGCCGGAGAGCGGAACGAACCTGTGGTCTGATGCGATGGTCATCCCGAAGAACGCAGAAAACCCGGAACTGGCACATGCGTTCATCGACTATGTATGCACGTATGAGGCATCCATGGACAACTCCAGCTATGTCGGCTATACTTCCCCGAATCAGGAGGTCATGGATGAGCTGGGCGGGGCCGGCGGAGACTTTGAAGGCATCAATGCCTATATTCCTCGTGCAGATAATGAAAACGATGAAGTGTTCAAATATGATGAAGCGACCCGCAAGGTCATCGCGGATCTCTTCAGCAGGGTAAAGGTTGCCGCAAGCAACGCCTGATCGAAAAAAGCCATGAATGAGCGGTCTCATTCATGGCTTTTTTGTCATGAGATCCATGATGGCCTTGGTCCTGGAGCGGAATTCGTCAAACAGCTTTGCCATATGGATCCTGCCTTTGTCTTCGAGGTGATAATAGACGCGCATGCGCCGCTGACCGGCCTGTACCTTGTAGCTGCTGATGCAGCCCTCTGATTGCAGCTTGTAGAGCACGGGGTAAAGCGTGCCTTCCTGCACGGCGATCATATGATCGCTCTGCGCATAGATGTCTTGCACGATCTGATAACCGTAGCGGTCCTCGGATTCCAGGATCTTCAAGACGAGCATTTCCAGTCTGAAATAGTTGTTCTGTTTCGCCATGGGCATCCTCCTTCCTCGCAAGAACATCGCCGATATCTAATTTTATTATAATGCGGAAAAAAGAAAAGCTACAGTATTTTTATCGCATTTCGGCATGAATAGACAAATCAGGCGAAATGTAAAAAACACGGCCTGTGGGTGACAGGCCGCGTCCTTGATCAGCGCTGCTGCGCGTATACATCGCTGCCGGCGGTATCGATGGCCACGGTAGCGGGAAAGTCTTTGACTTCGATGCGGGTGATCGCTTCTGCGCCCAGGTCTTCAAAGGCGACCGGATCCACGCGCTGCACGCATTTGCCCAGCAGTGCGCCGGCGCCGCCGATGGCGACCAGATAGAGGGCGTGATTGCGTACGCATGCTTCGCGGACCGGCGCGGTGCGGTATCCCTTGCCGATGGTGATGCCGACGCCCAGGTCATACAGGCGCGGCGCATAAGCGTCCATGCGCATGCTGGTGGTCGGGCCGGCGCTGCCATAGACATGGCCCTGGGGCGCCGGGGTGGGACCGACATAGTAGATGGTCTGATCGACGAGCGGCAGCGGGAGCGTTTCGCCCCGGTCCAGCATCTCGATGAGCCGTTTGTGCGCGGCATCGCGCGCGGTATACATGACGCCGCTGAGCAGGACCATCTCTCCGGCCTTCAGGCTGTCGCGCTGCTCAGCGCTCAGCGGCAGGTTCAGTTTCTTCATCAGAGCACCTCCTTAGCGTGACGGGTCACATGGCAGGAGATGTTCACCGCACAGGGCAGCCCGGCGATATGCGTAGGGCATTGTTCGATATTGATGCGGAACACGGTCGTCTTTCCGCCCATGCCCTGCGGGCCGATGCCCAGCGCGTTGGCCTCCTGGGTCAGCTCCTCTTCCAGCGCGGCATAGCGGGGATCGGGATGGTGGATCGCTTCACGCAATACGGCTTTCTTGGCCAGCACGGCGGCATAATCAAAGGTCCCGCCGATGCCTACGCCGACCACCATCGGCGGACAGGCGTTTGGTCCGGCCTTCTGGATGGCGGAAAGCACGCATGCCTTGACGCCTTCGATCCCCTGAGCCGGCTTGAGCATCGTGATCGTGGACATGTTTTCGCTGCCGAATCCCTTTGCGCCCACGACGATCTCCACGCCATCTCCCTCGATCAGCTCGGTGTAGAGGATGGCAGGGGCATTGTTTTTCGTATTGATTCGTGCAAACAGCGGATCGCTGACCACCGACTTGCGCAGAAAGCCTTCTTCATATCCTCTGGCCACGCCGCGATCGACCGCTTCCCGCAGGCTGCCGCCGATGAAGTGGACATCCTGGCCGATCTTCATGAAGATGACGGCCATGCCGGTATCCTGACAGATGGGGATGTGCTCTTCTTTGGCGATGCGCGCATTGTCCAAGAGGAACTGCAGGGTGGATCTCGCGATCGGATGCGTCTCTTCCTCTGCCATCCGCTTCATGTCTGTCTCGATCTGAGGGGGATAGGCATAATTGATCTGCTGCACCATGCGGCATACGGCCTCTTCGATGCGGCTTACGCTGATCTCCCTCATTTTCCGGCTGCCTCTTTGACTGCCTCAGCGACAGCCTGGACGACGGCCTTGTTGAAGGCATCCGGGATGATGTAGTCTTCGCTGAGCTCGTCATCGCGCACGATGGTGGCGATCGCTCTGGCAGCGGCGATCTTCATCTCTTCGCTGATGTCGTCTGCCCTGGCGTCAAGCGCACCGCGGAAGATGCCCGGGAAGACGAGCACATTGTTGATCTGGTTAGGGAAGTCGCTGCGGCCGGTGGCCACGACGCGCGCGCCGCCCTTCTTCGCTTCTTCCGGCATGATCTCCGGGACCGGGTTGGCCATGGCGAAGACGATGGCGTCATCGTTCATGGAAGCGACCATCTCTGCGCTGACGATGCCCGGGGCGCTGACGCCGATGAACACATCGCGTCCGCGCATAGCGTCTGCCAGCGTGCCGCGCAGATGCTCGCGGTTGGTCTTTTCGGCCATCGCCGCCTGCGCAGGGTTCATCCATGTCTCTCCCTCGCACAGGATGCCTGAGCGGTCGACCATGATGATGTCGCGCGCGCCGATCTCCATGAGCAGCGTGGCGATGCTGATGCCGGCGCTGCCGGCGCCGTTGATGACGAAGCGCGCGCTGCCCAGCTCTTTGTTCACCAGGCGCAAAGCGTTGAGGATGCCGGCGCTGACCACGATCGCTGTGCCATGCTGATCATCGTGGAAGACCGGGATATCGAGTTCCTGACGGAGCCGTCTTTCGATCTCGAAGCAGCGCGGGGCGCTGATGTCCTCCAGGTTGATGCCGCCGAAGGTCGGCGCCAGACATTTTACCGTGCGGATGATCTCCTCGCTGTCCTGGGTGTCCAGACAGATCGGAAAAGCGTCGATGTCCGCAAATTCCTTGAACAGGATGGCCTTGCCCTCCATGACCGGCATGGCGGCCTTAGGCCCGATGTTGCCCAGGCCGAGCACCGCGCTGCCATCGCTCACCACCGCGACCAGATTGCCCTTGGACGTATAGCGGTACACCGCTTCTTCATCGGCGTGGATCTCGCGGCAAGGCTGCGCTACGCCTGGGGTGTAAGCGAGGCTGAGATCCTTCATGTTTTCCACAGTTACTTTTGATTCCACACTGATCTTGCCATGATGTTCCTCATGGAGCTTCAGTGATTCCTGATATACATCTGCCATATCAATTCCTCCCGTCATTTCCTGTCTATTATAGCATGATTGACGCTGACTTTATGCCCATAGATCAGATAAAACCGCGTGAGGGCCTGCAGATCTGCTATAATGACGGAAAAGAAAGCTGGGATGTCAATGAACATGATCAATTTTCAGATCCAGATCTTCCTGCTGGCGCTGACGGGATTCGTGCTGGGCAAGCGGAAGGTGCTGGATGCGAGGACCAGGGGCCATCTGACCGACCTCATCCTGATGGCTGCTCTGCCTTGTTCCATCATCGATTCTTTTCAGATGACGCTGTCGGCGCAGATCCTGATGTCGACGCTGAGCGTGCTGCTCATCTCCATCGCGATCCAGGGGCTGTATTGGATATGGAATCGGCTGTTTTACCGCCATGAGGGCATTGACCGGCGCATTTGCCTGAAGTATGCGACGATGGTGTCGAACGCCGGCTTTATCGGCATGCCGGTCTGCGCTGCGGTCTATGGCTCGCTCGGACTGCTGTATGCCTCGATCTTCCTGCTGCCGCAGCGGATCTTCATGTGGTCATACGGCTTGTCGATGTTCACCGCGGTCGATGGGCGGGAGGTCGTGAAGAAGGTGCTCACGCATCCCTGCATCGTATCGATCTTCATCGGGATGGCGGTCATGGCACTATACACCTATGGCATCCAGCTGCCTGACGCTCTGCGGGAAACGATATCTTCGCTGGGCGCCTGCAGCACGCCGCTGAGCATGCTGCTGACAGGAGCGATCCTCAGCGAAGTGAACCTGCGGGAGCTGTTTCAGCGCCAGGTCCTGCTGTTCAGCCTGTACCGGCTGCTGATCCTGCCGCTGATCGTGCTGGCCGTGCTGATCGTGCTGCCGCTTGATCCGCTGAGCATGAAGGTATGCGTGCTGCTGACCGCGATGCCGGCAGCCAACACGACCGTCATGCTGGCAGGGAAATATGATCGTGATCCCGCCTTTGCCTCAGAGCTGGTCATGACTTCCACGCTGCTGTCTTTGTTCACCATCCCGCTGATCAGCGGCCTGCTTTCCCTGATCTGAAAAGGCTTGATGAAGCGGGCCAGACCCCGTATAATGGAACGGTGTGTTTAAGGGGATGGATAACATGGAAGTTACTTTACAGATGCTCCTGATCGTCTGCCCGATGGTCTTTCTGGCCGGGTTCATCGATGCGGCTGCGGGAGGCGGGGGACTGATCTCGCTGCCGGCGTATTTCTTGGCTGGCTTGCCGGCGCATACGGCCATCGCGACCAACAAGCTGTCCAGCTCGCTGGGGACGGTGGCTGCTGCGCTGCGCTTTTACCGCAACCGGCTGATGCAGAAGGATGTGGTGATCCTGGGCATCGTCTGCGCGCTGAGCGGATCGGCGATCGGCTCTAATCTGTCATTGATGGCCAGCGAGAATCTGATCCAGCTCATCATGATCCCGCTGCTGCCCTTTGTCGCTTATTATGTGCTGCGGGGGAAGGGGCTGAAGGAACATGCTGGTGAACATGAGGTGTCGCGGCGCCGCGTGCTCACCGTGACCGCGCTTTCCGCCTTTGTGGTCGGCATCTATGATGGGTTCTATGGTCCGGGGACCGGCACCTTTCTGATCCTGCTGTTCACTTCGCTGGCCCATATGGATGTGCGCATGGCTTCTGGCAATGCCAAGATGCTCAATCTCGCCAGCAATGTCATGTCGCTGACGGTGTTCCTGCTCAATGGCAAGGTGCTGTTCGCCCTGGGGATCCCGGCCGCGCTGTGCAGCATCGCCGGCAATTATCTGGGCAGCGGCGTCGTGCTGAAGAACGGGCTGCGCGCCGTACGTCCGATCATCATCATCGTGCTGGCCATCTTGTTTGTCCGCCTGATCAGCGAACTGCTGTGATCGCTCTGGAAAACGAGAGAAAAGCGCGCTAAAATGAAGAAGAGAGAAAAAGACTGCATCGCGGCATGCAGTCTTTTGAGAAAGGAATGGTTGTAAATGGAAAAGAGCAAGGTATATTTTACGGATATGCGGGCATTGCCGGGGACGAGCCTGCCGCAGAAGCTGCAGAAGCTGATGCGCCGCGCCGGCATCGCAGACATCGACTTTGAGCGCAAGATCACCGCGATCAAGATGCACTTTGGGGAGCCGGGCAATCTGTCTTACCTCCGCCCGAACTATGCGAAGGCTGTGGCTGATCTGGTCAAGGAGCTGGGCGGACGTCCCTTCCTCACCGACTGCAATACGCTGTATGTCGGCCGCCGCAAGGATGCGCTGGAGCATCTGAGCGCTGCGTATGAGAATGGCTTCGGCCTGTTGAGCACAGGCTGTCATGTGATCATCGGCGACGGGCTGAAGGGGACGGATGATGTGTATGTCCCTGTGCATGGCGGGGAGCTGGTGAAAGAAGCGAAGATCGGCAAGGCCGTCATGGATGCGGATGTGTTCATCAGCCTCAGCCACTTCAAGGGACATGAGATGGCCGGCTTTGGCGGAGCCATCAAGAACATCGGCATGGGCTGCGGCAGCCGGGCCGGCAAGATGGAGATGCACCGCAGCGGAAAGCCGAGCGTGGATAAGGAAAAGTGCGTCGGCTGCGGTGCCTGTGCCCGCAATTGCGCGCATGGCGCCATCCGTTTTGACGAACAACGCCATGCCGGCATCGATCATGACCGCTGTGTCGGCTGCGGACGCTGCCTTGGCGCCTGCAACTTTGACGCGGTATACAACAGCAATGATTCCGCGGTGAAGGAGATGAACATGAAGATGGCCGAATACACGAAGGCAGTGCTGGATGGACGCCCGCATTTCCATGTTTCGCTGGCCATCGAGATCTCCCCGTATTGCGACTGCCATCCGGAAAATGATACGCCGATCCTGCCCAACATCGGCATGTTCGCCTCTTTCGATCCGGTGGCGCTGGATCAGGCATGCGCCGACGCGTGCAATGCCGCCGCGCCGCTGGCCGGCAGCCTGCTGGATGAGCATATGCACGATGCGCATTTCCATGATCACCATGATCATTTCCGCAATACGACGCCGGAGAGCGAGTGGCAGACTTGTCTGGAACATGCTGAGAAGATCGGCGTGGGCACCCGCGCATATGAGCTGATCCGGATATGAGCACGGTGTATCTGCTGTGCGGACAGGTGGCCAGCGGCAAGAGCACGTATGCCCGGACGCTGGCCGAAAGGGAAGGCGCGCTCATCCTCTCGGGTGATGAGCTGCTGCTGAAGCTGGAAGACCGCTGCCAGGGACCTGCGCACCAGCGGGAGATGGAAGAGCGGATCCAGGCCTATTTCCTGACCCTCATCCTCCAGCTGCAGAAGCTGGATTTGCCCTGCGTGCTCGATCATGGCTACTGGTACGCCGATGCCAGAGCGCAGGTGTTGCGCTTTTGCGCGGATCATCATATTCCGTGTGAAGTGATCTGGGTGCGCTGTCATGAACAGACGCGGAAGGAACGGCTGCAGGCGCGCAATGCGCGGCTGAGCGCAGAGCCGGGCCGCCATTATCTCATCGATGAGGAGATGCTGGCACGCTTCGACCGCTGGTTCGAGCCCCCGCAGGATGCGCATATCCTATGGAGCGACGCACATGACGCGGGGCGGTAAGCTGCGGCTGGCGCTCCTCGCCTGCCTCATGCTCTTTTTGCTTTCGCCCATGGCGCTGCAGGCCAGGGCCGGCGGAGGAGGAAGCAGCGGCGGGGGCGGAGGATCTTCCGGCGGATCGTCCTCTCATTCATCGGGACATGCCCGCGGCACCTCTTCTCCGCTGTCTTCGCTGGTGTCAGGCGGCGCCTTCATGCTCATGGCCGGCGCGGGCGGCATCATCTTCGCCGTGCACCTGCACCGCAAGCACAGCGCATCCCGCGCGCTGCTGAAGCAGATCGACGACCAGGACTATCACTGGAATGAGGCCGTGCTCGATGAGCGGGTGGAGAAGACTTACTATGCCGTGCAGCGCGCATGGAGCGACATGGATCTGGATGCGCTTCGCGCTTATCTCAGCACGCGTCTGTATGGCCGCTGGCAGGTCAAGCTTGCTTTCATGGAGATGAACCATGAGCAGAACATCCTGCAGGATATCCGGCTGCTCAAGCATAAGGTCGTCGGCGTCGGCGACAGCCGGGATGACGAGCAGGATTTCTGCTGGTATTACATCAAGGGCAGGATGGTCGACTATACCATCGATACCTGCAGCAACCAGCTGATCCAAGGCAGCACGAAGCCTTCTTCCTTTGAGGAATACTGGCGCTTTCAGCGTCAGGATGGCGTATTTGTCCTTGATGAGATATTGCAGAAGGATGAGATCTCGCTCGATCAGTTCACGGACTGCAGCGAGGCGCTGGAATCAGCGCGGCGCGAAAAGGAATAAGCAAAGGAGCGGCAGGCACCGCTCCTTTTTGCCTGCAGAGGATCTCTGCAGGATTGATCTATGCTTTTCTGCGCTTCTTCAGGATCATGGAGAGCGCGCCGGCTGCGCCCATGACGCTGATCCAGAGCCATGTGTTCTGCCGCGCTGCCGTATCCGTATCTTCGGCGTCATCTGGCTGCTGGACACGCAGTGCCGCGATGGCGTCTTGCAGCGCGCGCAGCGCGTTTTCGTAATCCTGCGCGTCGCTGTCTGGATCGGCCAGCACGGCCTTCGCATCGCGCAGCGCCTGCTGGAACGCGTTCCAGCTGTCGTCGGTATAGTGTTCGTTTCGGATGCTCTGCGCATGGCTGAGCGCTTGCTCGAGCTGTTCCTTTTCCGTCATCGTTCCCTCGATCTTCTGCAGCGCAGCGCGGGCTTCGTTGAGCCGCAGCAGAGCAGCTTCGATCTCTTGCTGAGTCGCAGAGTCATCGTTGAGGATCGATTGGGCGTGTGCGAGGGCCTCCTGGAAACGTGCCCAGCTCTGCTTGGTGTACCCCTCGTTCTTGATCTTCAGATCCTCTTCGACCTGGGCAGCGAGCGCCGCTTTGTCCGCAGCGCTGGCTGCGCTTTGCTGCTGGATGGAAAGGGAGACATGGAATGTTCCTTCCACATTAGGCACTTCCACCTCGAAGCTGGAAGAATCGCTCAGCGTGATCGGGACGCGGTAAACCTCACGTTCGTCTTTGACGTTGGTAAAGATGACATAGCCTCGGAAAGCGTCATCTTCATCGTCAACTGAGAAATAAGTGAGGGTGTTGCCATTGCGGTCTTTCAGGTCCGAAAGCGAGAGCGAGATCCGCTCATAGCCAGTGAATGTATCTGTCCAGCTGTTGTTTTCCAGCACGCCGCTGAAGCTGTCGAGGATGTCGATATCTACTTCCTGATCCTTTGCGGTGATGAGCCGGTGGAAGGAATAGAATGTATCGCCATAAAGCGAAAGGTTCATGTCGTATGATCCTTTTTCCACAGATGTAAGGGTGTTGCGGATGTAGGCGTAGTGGCTGAAGCTGCCGCCTTCTCTGCCGGAGAGGGTCAGTCCGCCTTCTGTTCCCCATGCGGCCGGCCAGTTGACACGGACGCCGGTGAGGTCGAAGCCGACATCGACCTGCTGATCGCCGCTGACTTCCACATCCAGCTGCTTGCTGATGTATTCATCATCGCCATGCAGGCAGCGGACGGTCATCTCATAATTTCCTTTTGGGACATAGATCGTTGAAGCGTACAGCGGCACGGTGTATCCGAAGATCTCTATGTCTACGCCGTTTACTTGCACGCCGGCATCTGCCGGGGCAAATTCCACTTTGTTCATGCCTTCATCGGACAGCATGATCGTATCGTATGCGATCCGCTGGCGGTTGTTGACGACATATAAGTAGAGATGGTCTTCTGTATAGATCACGAAGCACAGCTGTGAAGCATTTTCGCTCAGCTGCAGGTCGTAGTCATTGGTGAGGACGCAGTTCAGCAGTCCGCTCTCTTCGTGATAACGCGTCTGCAGGTCGCAGCTTTGCCAGTAGTCATTGGCTTCGTCGTAACAGAACATATATGCGCTGGCATAAGGCGCAGGATCTTTCAGCTGGAAGCTGTATTGCTTCATCTCGGCCGTAAGATCCATGGAGAGGTCTTCACCGGCCACATCGAATTGAAGCGTATCGCTGCGGAATGTCTCGTAGCATTCGTAAGTGACATCCAGGGTGTACAGTCCGTCACTGAGATAGAGGACGCCATCGCTGTTCAGGTCCTGGTATGTGCCGATGCCGTTCACTGAGCGCACGCTGACCTCGTCCAGCGCAAAGCCTTCGTCTCCATACAGGGTGATCTTGGCGCAGTCATCCAGCGAAAAGCTGTGGTCGCTGTCATCCATCGTCCTGGTGATCATCGCATTGCCGCTGACGACCTGAATGAGATGCAGCTGTGGGTCAGCATAGGCTTCCTCGCTCCATCTGATCAGGTACTCTCCCGATCCGCTGCGGTCGTGATCCACTGCGCTGCCGTCCACCAGGATGAGCGGATCGCTCAATTCATCGCTGATCTGCAAGCGGTAATATGCTTCTTCGGCAGGCAGGACCTCTGCCGAAAACTGCTTTTCGATCGTCTTGGTCTGTGCGGCGCTGACGGCGTAAGTGACGCGGACGATGATCTGCTGCTGGCCTGCTTCGGCAAAGCGGACGGCAGACTGATAGATCCGCTCATTCAGGGTGTTGGTTGTGCTGGCAGGACGAGCCTTTCCTGCGCTTTCGACTTCCACGCTGATCACATCGGACGCGTTGGCGATCCGGATCTGGCATTCCTGTTCCTGCAGGGCGAACAGTGTGCCATGCTCTGCCGACTTGATCTCAGGGACAGCGTATGTCCGGGCTTCTACGGTGAACGGCTTATCCATCCGAATGGTCTTTTCGCCATTTTGGATGGCATATGTGACGATGACGCTCAGTTCGTGTTCGCCTTGATCCAGGCTGATCCCATCGCTCCAGAACCGGCGGGTCTTTGCATAAGTGCCGCTGTGGACGCTTCCTTGCAGCGGTGTGCCGTCGACGAGGAACTGGACCGCGCTGACATCGGCATAGCTCTGGATGTCCGCGCTGAATGAGACGTTTCTGCCATTTTCGTCATCAGAGACGTTCAGCTGTGTGATCTGCGGGATCTCCCGGCTGCGGGCCTGGAGGTGACGGACCGCTTCATTGTTGGATGAAGAACGCTCTTCCACGCCGATCGTCGCATTGCTCAGGACCACGCGGATGTCGTGCTGGCGGGATCCCGGTGTCCAGTCTATGGTGTATGATGTCGAGGAAAAGGCGTTGAGCGCTTCGTTCTGCTTTTCCATGAGCAGCTTGTCTCCGTCATATACCAGAACATCGTACCAGCCGCCGCGGCTGCCGCGGTTATACACCTTGAAGGTCAGCTGGGTCTTTTCATCGATGATGGGGTCATTGCCCTTTACGATGATGTTTTCGTGATAGACCGCAAAGTCAGGCTTGGTGCGCATATCCTCCAGCTCCTGTGGATCGCCGATATAGCCGATCAGCGATTCAGGCGGATACAGGGCGGTCAGCTCGTTTTCGGTCGAGATGAAGTAACTGCCGGCATCAGTGTCATAATCCCGCACCAGCGTGTTCTGGTCTCCGACGTTCAGGCTGCTGTTGTCGATCTTGTCCATGGCCAGATCGCTGAGCCCGTCATTGTGTCCTTGTCCGGCGTGATCGCCATTCAGGTAATAGTCGTAGCTCGTATCCATGTGATGAGAGAAGTCTTCGTCTTTTTGGTCATACATGCGTCCGGTATAGTGCAGGTCCGGTTTCGTGCCGTCTGCGTAATCCGGAAGATAGAAGCTGTTGTCGATCCGGCCGCGGTTGGTGCATTGGAATCCTTCCATGTAGATGTTCAGCGCGCCGGCCGGATGACTTTCGATGTAGCTTTTCCACAGGTTCAGCAGGAATGAGCCAGTGCTCAGGGCGATGGCTGTTCCGACGCCGGGCAGGACCAGGCCAGCCAGGCTCAGCGCGAGCGTTGCGCCGGTCAGTACGGCATATGTGTTTTTCTGTGCCTCGCTGTATGTCGGATCACTGGAGACATCGGCCAGTCCGACGATGTCGCTGCCTATGGAGTAGGCCGTGCTGAAGTTGCCGATCGTCTTGAACGTATTCGTATCATCGATGGTCTCGCCCACGGCCACATAGACATCGAAGACATAGCTTGCGGCATCGTCCTGCGGGCTGTCGCGAAGCAGACGGCGGAACGCGAACGGGTCGCTTTGCGCATCTGCTGCGATCTGACGGTACTGCTCTTCGGTGAGATATACGCGGACATGAGCCAGGGCAGTGCCGGCGCCGTCTTCGATGAGCTCGCAGACCGGTTCAGCGTCTTCCTGTGCGCCGGTATATGGCTGCAAGGTAGTCTGCACCGAGAGATCGAGCTGTTCCTCACCGTTTTCCCCATAGGTGAAGGAGACGGCAGTGTCTGTCTTGACGGCTTTGCCGTCCACGCTTTCGCTGTGATCCAGGCTGTCGTCGATGACATTCAGGTTATAATAAGGATTTCCATCTTGCTTCAGCAGCAGGTCTTTGACAGAGACCAGATGGATCTCCTTGCCTTCGGTGTCGATGTTCAATGCGAAGCGTTCGCACTGGGCGCCCGATTCCACGAGGATCTCACCGCTGACGCGCGTGATCCCATCCTGCTTCATCTTGGCCAGGTCCGGGATGATCCGGAATTCTCTTCGCTCGCGGCTTTCCATGGCCAGGTTGGCGATGATCGGATCGGTACGCACATAAGCGGCGGCATCTCCGCTCAGGCGGACAGTGACATCGCTCAGCGCCTCTCCTGTATTGATCAGTTCATATACAGAGATCAGCGTGGAGCTTTCGCTGCGCAGCTTCTGACAGCTGATATCCAGCTGCGGGATATCGCAGCGCAGATGAACGATGGCCCTGGCGTCGGTTTCGTCCGTGTCGGCCAGACGGGCTTCGACGGGCAGGCCATACCGCTCCTGTTCTGCATTTTGGGCAAAGATGGCCAGCTGTACTTGCTGGCTTTCGCCGGGCTCGATCAGCAGCGGTTCGCTTTGAGAGCCTCCCTTGATAAAATTGACGGACAGATCCGCATAGGAATGATCGACGGCCATGTAATATGCGCGCGCCTGGTCGCTGATGTTGGTCACGGTCAGCATCAGATTCTGATCATAATCCCGTTCGATCTCGTAGCTGCTTTCCACTTCGATGTGCAGATCTCCGTCATAACCTTCTTCGCTTGCAGAGATCTGAATTGGTTCTTCCATGGACGCTTCGATCTGCATCCTCGTTTCGGCAGCGTAAATGCTGCTCGGCCCGATTGCGGCAGAAACGCCCAGAAGACCGGCGATCAAACTGATGAAAAACTTCTTCATCCTTTCACCCACTTTCTTTTCCCTTTCTGATGTTCTTTGCTATCCTCCTTTTCTGAATCAGAATGATAAAGATATTATATCATTGAAAACGCTTTCCGAAAAGGGTGCTGGATACTGTGCGGGCCACTGCGCGCCTCAACTTGCGCAGGCATCAAAAAACATCGGCCAGGCAGACCGATGTTTTTTACAATTCTTGAACAACTTTGCATCATCCTGTAAACAATGGATAAGTATGATGAGGATCAGTCGAGCTTCACGACGCTGGCCAGTCCGCCCAGCGCGCTTTCTTTCAGTTCGATCGGCAGCTTGATGCCGGTCTTGTTCATGGTCTCCACGACCATGTCGAAGCTGACGCGGTTGCGGTGCACGCGGCGCAGATGGCGGGCGAGGATGGCGGCGTCGATGGCGCGCAGCGCACAGACGGCATTGCGTTCGATGCAGGGGATCATCACATAACCGCCGACCGGGTCGCAGGTCAGGCCCAGATGATGCTCGATGCCCATCTCTGCGGCGTATTCGATCTGATCCATATCCAGGCCCATCAGGTAGGCGATCATGGCCGCGCCCATGGCGCAGGCTGCGCCGATCTCGGCCTGGCAGCCGCCCTGCGCGCCGGATATGGTGGCGTTGTGCTTGATGAGGTTGCCGATCAGCCCGGCCACCTTCAGCCCTTCTACCAATGTCTCGCGCTGATATTTCAGGTCGTAATAGTAATAATACAGTAAAGCGGGGAGCAGTCCGCTGCTGCCCAGCGTCGGCGCGGTGACGCTCATGCCGCCGGACGCATTTTCCTCACAGGCGGCATAGGCATAGGCGCACAGCAGCAGCTTTTCTCGTTCGCTGCCGTGCACATCGCTCGCTTCCTGCAGCAAGGAGCGGGCGATCCGCTCCAGCTTCAGCCTGCCAGGCAGGATGCCGCTGGCATTGAGCCCGGCGTCGACCGTCTTCAGCATCTGGATCAGGATCTCGTTGAGATAGCCGCTGATGTCACTGTCGTCAAATTGGTCGACATAAGCATTCAGCCCGATATGCTCTGCGGCGCAGAATGCCTTGATCTCATCGAGGGTGTGATGTGGATAGCAGGGGGCATGCACCGCGGCATCTTCTCCTTCGATCTCGATGACACCGCCGCCCACCGAATAGACGGTCATCGTCTCCAATAGGCCATCCTCGGCGTCAAAGGCATGCAGCTCCAGCGTGTTGGGATGCTTCTTCATCTCATTCATGTGAAAGCAGACTTCCACGGGGCGGGGCGCCAGCGTGCGGATGATGATCTGATCGCTCAGATGCCCTTTGCCGGTCATTGCCAGCGATCCATATAGATCTGCGCGGTAATGATCGGCGTTCGGACAGCGCTTCAGCATTTCCAGACAGGCCTTTTGCGGCCCCATGGTATGTGAGCTGGAAGGGCCTGGACCGATACGGTAAAGCTCTTTCAGGGATTTCATGTCTTCACTCCTTTTTCAGCATTATCAGTTTATCGCAGATAAGTAAAAATGAACAGGAAAAAGATGCTGGAACAAGCAAAAAATGTATAAATTCGACGGTGTAAATGAAACGTTTGAACTCTTACAAAAATGACAGGAAAATTGTTGGCGAAGATGCATAAATTCATGCCATGCTATGCTATAATAGGATGGAATCAGAGTATTATGGTCAAAAACGGGGTGAAGAGATTCAACAAGGCTGAACAAGCAGGCTGAAGCAGACGACGAAAGGGGGATTAGGTTCATGGCCAGGAGAGCGTCAAAAACCGGACAGACGAGAATCAGGCGTAATCTGGAAGCGATCATGCCGCTGACGAGGCAGATCTTTTCTCTGGTAAAGTATTACGTCATCTGCGTGGCAGTGGTCCTGCTGCTGAGCAACTTCGTCGCAAAGCCGGTCGTGATCCGCGGCACCAGCATGAACCCGACCCTGGAGAACTTTGATTTTGCCCTGTCCAACCGTCTTTCCATCGTGCTGGGCGGGGAGATCGAGCGCTTTGACATCGTCGTCGTGCAAAGTGAAGAAGGAGAGATCGTCAAGCGGGTCGTCGGCATTCCAGGCGACACGATCAGCTACGTCAACGGCGTGCTGAGCGTCAACGGGACGCAGATCGAGGAGGATTACATCATCGATGATCCGAAGAAGCACCATGCGGACATGGATGTCTATGAGGTGACCCTTGGCCCGGATGAGTATTTTCTGATGGGCGATAACCGGACCGGTTCGACCGATTCGCGGTATTTCGGACCGTTTCACCGCAGCGACATCATCTCCAAGGACTTGCTTGTTCTTTTTCCGTTTAATCGTATCAGGCTGGTATAAATGATGAGGAGTGAAATGAAATGCGTAAAGTAGGGATTGACTTAGGAACAACGAACTTGCTCATCTGTGTGGACAATGAAGGGATCGTCATCGACGAACCGTCCATTCTCACCATAGATGCACAGACAAAGAAATGTATCGCCGCCGGCAAGGAAGCCAAGGAGATGCTGGGTCGCACGCCGCGCAGCATGATCTGCATCAGTCCGCTGAAGGACGGGGTCATCGCCGATTTTGAAGCGACGGAAATGCTGCTGAACTATTTCTTCAAGGAATGCAATCTGCGCGGGATGTTCCGCAAGAACATGATCCTGATCTGTCACCCGACGAATATCACTACGGTCGAGAAAAACGCGATCCGCGACTGCGCTTACCGTGCCGGCGCGAAGAAGGTCTATCTGGAAGAGGAGCCTAAGGTGGCCGCGGTAGGCGCCGGGCTGGATATCGGCAAGGCCTGCGGCAGCATGGTGCTGGATATCGGAGGTGGAACGAGCGATATCGCCGTGCTTGCGCTGGGTGACATCGTATGCTCTACATCGCTGAAGGTGGCGGGCAACCGTTTCACTCAGCTGATCATCGATTATCTGCGCAAAGAGCGCAAGCTGGCGATCGGTGAGCAGATGGCGGAAGAAGTGAAGATCCGCATCGGATCTGCGCTGCCGATGGATGAGCCGCTTACGATGGAGGTCAGCGGCCTGGCGATGGAAAGCGGACTGCCGAGCTCCATCGAGGTCAACTCCAATGAGATCGAGCTGGCGCTGCGCGCTTCCGTCGATGAGATCGTGCGCGCTGTCCGCACCGTGATGGAGATCACTCCGCCGGAGCTGGCAGCGGATATCGTCCAGCGCGGTTTGATGATGACCGGCGGCGGCGCCCTGCTCAAAAACTTTGACGCGCGTCTGCGCAATGAACTGCAGGTGCCTGTCCATGTGGCGGAAAATGCGCTGCACTGCGTGGTCGACGGCTGCAGCATCATGCTTCAGCAGCTGCGCTGATCAAAGGATGAGCATAGAGATCTTCAGCCGAGGATCTCTTTTTTTGCGCAAAAAAAGCCGATCGCTCGGCTCTTTTTCCACTGGTCAGTCGATGTGATAGACACGCTCAGCTTTGCGGGGCGGCGTCTTGCTTGGCCCTTCCTGCTGAGGATAGCCCAGCACGCAGTGTCCGATGCCCTCATAGTCTCCTTCGATGCCCAGCTCCTTCAGGATCTGCTTGCCTTCCGGCCGTTCGAATGCCTCTTTGGCGCGGTGGATCCAGCAGCTGCCCAGCCCTGACGCATGGGCGGCCAGCATCAGGTTTTCCATCGCGAGCGCACCGTCATAGAGATAGGTCGGGGCGCTTCGGTCTGCCAGCACGATCAGCACGACCGGCGCGCCGTAAAACGGATCGCCGTCCGTGCCCATGATGGATGCGTTCAGGCGGGAGAGCGCATCGCGTGTCTTGGGATCGCTCACCGCGATGATGATGACCGGCTGACGGTTCATTCCAGAGGGCGCATACAGACCGGCTTCGACGATCTGATCGATCAGCTCACGAGGGACCATGTCGCGCTGATAGGCGCGCACGCTCCTTCTCGTCTTGATCAGCTCCAGCATTTCATTCATCTTGACTCCTCCTTTTCTTCTCATTTTAGCATCGGCGCGCGTCAGGGACAAGCGCCGATACTGACGATGAAAAAGACGCCGGCTGGCGTCTTCATCTATGATCACAGAAAGTCATCGTCATCGTCGAAATCGTCGTCGAGCTCCAGGGAGTGGCGGAAAGCCTCCAGCTCCTGCTGGTCAGCCATCGCGGCCAGCGCGCCGGCGATCGTCGTCGTGTGTGCCGCATACAAATTGGCAAAGTCAAGATGGTTCTGCAGCTGCCCGCAGGAGATCTCCTCCAGATCGCCGTTGCCTTCCTTCAACAGGCAATAGAGGAATGCGCCGATGAAGGAGTCGCCGGCTCCTGTGGTATCCACCACATCGACGCGGTGCCCTTTGCTGGTGATGCATTCTCCTTTGCGGTACAGGGAAGCGCCTTCCTTGCCCTGGGTGTAGATGATGTATCTGCATCTTCCCTGCAGCAGCTGGGGCAGGGCTGCTTCGATGTCGGTGCGTCCGGTGATGAACTCAAGCTCTTCATCGGAAAGCTTGAGGATGTCGGCATAAGGCAGAAACTCGAGAACGGCGTTTCTGAGCGCTTCTTCATCATCCCACAGGGAGAAACGCAGATTAGGGTCAAAGCTGATCAGGACACCTTTTCTTGTGGCCAGATCAAGCAGTTTGCGATGAGCCTCTTTCATCGGGGAATCCATGAGCGATACGCTGCAGAAATGCACCATTCCGCACTCGTCCAGGATGTCCTCGCTGATGTTGTCCGGGCTGTATTGCAGGTCTGCGGCCGTGCGGCGGTAAAACTTGAAGTCGCGGTTGCCGTCTTCCTGCAAGGAAACGAAAGAGAGAGAGGTGTCGTGCTCCTTGGTCTGCAGGATATGTGAGGTGTCGATGCCGCTGTCTTTCAGCGACTGAATGATATAGTCGCCGAACGCATCGGCTCCCAGCTGCGTGAGCACCATGGCAGGGATGCCCAGCCGCGCTGCCGCGCCTGCCACATTGGCTGGTGCCCCTCCGGCAACACGAGTAAATCCTTCCACATCTTTCAATGCGCAGCCCTTTCGCTGCGGGATAAAGTCGATGAGCGCTTCACCGATCACGCAAAGTTTCTGTTTCATGGCGATTGCCTCCTTTTAGCTGATTTGATATGCGTGCAGGAAATGCAGGGTGATATCCCGGCATCCTTCCGCCTGTATCAGTTTAACACATCTTCGTGCGTTTGGGTAAACTCTGGTGGTAAAAACTTCGCTGCCGCCATTGAGGAACAGCTCCAGAGAGGAGGTATCCGAGAAGATCCGTAAGTCTTTGAGCGTATTCAGACGCAGGCTGCGGGAGATCCGTCCAGATCCAGCCTTTTGGATATCCAAGGTGAATGTCCCATCCTTGAAGATGATGTGCATCTCCTCGCTGAGCTGGAGGTGCAGGGAATGGCATTCCTGAAAGTGCATGTCCAGTTCATAGCATTCCTCATCGATCTGCGCCGCATTCAGCGTTTCTTCAGTGAATACGCGGGTGTTGAAGCGCAAAGCCTCTAATTCCTTCAGCGGCTGCTGGCACAGCTGCCCGTCAATGAAGGTGAGCTCGCGCGGCAGAGTGAGCGCGTGCTGCCAGCCGTGATCCACGGTCGGATTGGTGTAATCGGCATCCGGTATGCCCATCCATCCGATCAGGATGCGCCTGCCTTGTTCATCTTCAAAAGTCTGGGGAGCGTAGAAGTCAAATCCGCGGTCCAGCTGATGGATGTGATCGATATGCAGCCCCTCTTCCAGGCTTCCGGACAAAGTCATCCAGGTGACCGAATGCACATTGGCATAATCATCGCCCTGAGCTGGGACGCCCTGCGGGCAGGTGATCAGGATCTTCTGTCCGTTCAGGAAGAAGAGATCCGGACATTCCCACATGTAGCCAAGCGGTTCATCGCTCTGGATGCGAATATGCGGCTGCCAGTGATGCAGGTCACTCGAGCGAAACATCTGCACACAGCCATGATCGTGCAAGTCACGGCTTCCTTGCACCATGTAATAGATCCCGTTTTCTTTGCATAGCTTTGGATCGCGGATGTGCTGGGTCAGGTCCTTGGGATAGTCATCCATGCCCATGACCAGTTCTTTTTGGGCGAAATGCCAGCCGTCCGTGCTTTCCAGATGGATCGTGTTGGCCACGCGGCCGCTGTGGATATAATCATAGTCCTCGCGGTCAAACAGCTTGATGTTGCCGGTATAGAAATAATGGATGCGTCCATCTTCCACAAAAGCGCTGCCGGAGTAGACCCCATGGGTATCCAGATCGCTGTCAGGGAACAGGAATGGCTCTTGTTCCTCATAGCGGATGAAATCACGGGTCGTCACATGTGCCCACAGCTTCAGGTCGCCATTGGCATCAAAAGGATCATACTGATAATAGAGATGATAGAGGCCGTGAAACTGACACAGGCCGTTGGGATCATTGAGCCAGCCGATGTCTGGCATCAGATGATAGTGCAGGCGGCGAGGATCGGCTGCAGCTTTTTGTTTCGGCTCGTCCTGCAGCCGTTTCCATGCGTCATAGTCTTTGCGGCAGACTGGTTCGTATTTTTTAAACATTTGTATCCTTCCTTATCGTCAGCGCAGGCTGTGCGATGTCGGCGTCAGTGCTTTCCTTGACCTCGATCTGGTATTGCGCGCTGTTGGTGATGATCATCATCGTCTGATCGCTGTATCCGGCAGCCTTGATCTTCGCAGGATCGAAGCGCATCAGCTGTGTCCCTGCGGCGACGCTTTCGCCTTCTTTGACAAGGGTCTCAAAGCCGTCTCCGTTCATGTTCACGGTGTCGATGCCGCAGTGGATCATGATCTCCACGCCTTGCGGGGAAATGAGTCCTAAGGCATGGCCGCTGGGAAAGGTGAAAGCGACCTTGGCGTCACATGGCGCATAGATGACATTGTCCTTGGGGTCGATGCAGATGCCTTTGCCCATGCCTTCGCTGGCAAAAGCGGGATCAGCGGCGGCAGTGATGTTGCGTACGGTGCCTTTCAGCGGGCAGTTCAGCGTCAGCGTGAATGCCTCCGTTTCCTGCTGGGGAGCCGGTGCTTCGCTCTTCTTGGTCTTTGCGGCATCATTCTCTGCTTCGATCTTCTTCCAGAAGAAGAGGGTGACCAGGGCAGAGACAGCCATCGATAACAACAGCCCGATGGCAAACATCGGCCAGTCTTGCGGCAAGACGGAGATGAAGCCAGGAATGCCGGCTGCGCCCAGCGCCTGAGCGAGGATGTGGAAGAGCGCGCACCATGCGCTGCCTACGGCCGAACCGATCATGGCTGCGTAGAATGGGTAGCGCAGCTTCAGCGTGACACCGAACATGGCAGGTTCGGTGATACCTAGCAAGGCGCTGACACCGGCTGCGGAACAGATAGATTTCAGCTTGACATCCTTCGTCTTGAACAGCACGGTCAGGACGGCTGCGCCCTGGGCGACATTGTTCATGGAGGCAGTGATGAAGATGAAACTTCCGCCAGTGACGGCGATGGAAGCAAGCAGCTGCGTTTCGATCGGGATGAATGAATGGTGCATGCCGGTCAGCGTGATCGGCGCATAGACGAGTCCGAACAGACCGCCGCCGATCGGGCCTAAGGTGTTATACAGCCAGGTGATGCCGTCTGCGAGCAAGTTGCCGGCACCGCGCATGATCGGGCCGACGAACAAGAAGGTGATGAAGGCGCTGATCATGATCGACAACAGCGGAGTGGTCAGGTTGTCCAGCCAGGTCGGCGTCACCTTATGCAGACGCTTTTCGATGTTGGCCAGGATCCAGGATACAGCAAGTACCGGGAGCACGGTGCCCTGGTAGCCGACAGCGTCGATGGTAAGACCGAACAGGTTCCAGGTCGGTACCTCGACGCCCGTGCCGAGGCTGTACGCGTTGAGCAGGTCTGGATGGACCATGATCATGCCCATTGCGGCGCCCAGATATGGATTGCCGCCAAAACGTTTGGTCGCTGAGAAACCGATGAGCACCGGCAGGAAAGTGAATGGCGCATTGGCGAAGATATTGATCATCGTCGCCAGATCGCGGAACTGCGGGAACATGTCGATGATGGACTGTCCGCCTTCGAACATTGCGGCGGTGAGGACGTTGTTGATGCCCATGAGCAGACCGCCGGCGACGATGGCCGGGATGATCGGGACGAAGATGTCGGAGAACATCTTGATGAAACGCTGTACCGGGCTGCCCTTGCTTTCTTCGGCTTCATCCGGCGCGCTGTCTGCAACGGCTCCGATCTGTTTCTGGACCTCATCGCAGACGAGGTTGACGAGCCCAGATCCCAGGATGATCTGGAACTGGCTGTTGGTCATGAACGTCCCTTTGACGACGTCGATATCAGAGATGGCATCTTCATTGCGAAGATCAGGATTCTTGAGCTGAAAACGAAGGCGGGTGGCACAATGCTGAACAGAGCGGATGTTGTCTTTTCCGCCGACCTGTTCAATGATCTTTGAAGCGATCGATGCGTAATCCATAATTACGTCTCCTCCTTATTCCCCTTTGTATGGTACCGGTTCCATATTGTTTACACTGTCATTATAAAACCGCTTACATGAGCTGTCAACCCCTTTTGCGCATTTTTTGGAACCGGTACCATATTTTGCCTGAAAATCCGCCGGACTAAGGCCGGCGGATCGATACGCTTTCTCCTTTGATGAATGTGTAATTGACATATTGCGGGGTCTGCACCTTTTCGCCCCTGAGCATCTTCAAGATGGTGCGCGCGCAGCATTTGCCGCTGTACTCGCTATCAAAGCGCACCGTAGCCAATTGCGGCGTGAGCAGCTCACTGACATCATAGCCGCCGAAAGAGATGACGGAGATGTCTTCTGGGATGCGCAGGCCGCGCTCCCGAATGACTTTATAAGCGCCCAGCGCCTGACGGTCCGTGGAACAGATGAGCGCGTCGATCGTATGCTCATCCAGGATCTTGCCGACTTGCTCACAGGCATGTTCCAGCGAGAAATCGCTCAGATAGACGCAGATATCGTTGACGCCGCTTTCGTGCAGGCCGTCCATGATGCCTTTTCGGCGTACGACGCCGATCGCCTCATCCCATGTATCGACACACAGGCAGGCGACGCTGCGGTGATGACGCTCGCCGATGTAGGTGCCGACGAACTTGCCGCCATAGTAGTCATCGTTGATGATGCATACGCCTTCCTCGTAGCGCTGTGCCACGACGACGATGGGAATGTCGATCTGAGCGAGCAGACGGTGATGCGCTTCGCTGAGGTGCGTGGCGCTGAGGATGAGCCCGTCTACCTTCATCCGCCACAGCCGTTCCAGATACTGCAGCTCCAGCTCCTCCTGATGATCGGTATTGATGATCAGCGTGCTGTAGCCGGCTTCGCGCAGATGGCGGTCGATGCTCATCATCACCTTGCTGGTCACGGTCGAATCCAGGCACGGAGCGATGATGCCGATCATCTTGCTTTCCTTGGCTTTCAGGCGGGCAAAGGCATTCGGCTCATAATTATATCTGGCAATCACATCTGCGATCTTCTGCCGCGTCTCTTCCCGGACATATCCGCCGTTGAAGTAACGGGACACGGTGCTCTTGCCCACGCCGCATTTTTCGGCGATTTCTTTCATCGTGATCTTTTTGGCAACACTCATGGCAAGTTCCTCCTGCATTACTTTCTATCATAGCACAGGAAAGCAGCGCGCACTGCGGTTTTTCGCACCATTTTGTGTTTTTTTCATAGATTGGTAATGCGAGGAGGATGGAATATGTGCGGCATTGCCGGTATTGTGGATTATGAGAATGAACGGCAGACCATGAGCTGGGACATCCTGAAGGCCATGCAGGACACCATGCGCCGGCGCGGGCCGGATCAAAACGGGATCTGGCATGATCGCTTTGTATCGCTGGTGCATGCGCGGCTGAGCATCATGGACCCTGAGCACGGCCTGCAGCCGATGCACATGCAGGAAGGCAGCATCGTTTATAACGGGGAGCTGTATAATGGCGGCGAGCTGAGAGCAGAGCTGAAACAGGCGGGCTACCAGTTTCAGACCAAGTGTGACACGGAGGTGGTGCTGGCCGCGTACCTGCATTGGAAAGAGCATTGTGTGGAACGCTTCAACGGCATCTTCGCCTTTGCCATCTGGGATGGCTGGCGCAAGGAATTGTTCGTCGCCAGGGATCCCATGGGGGTCAAACCGCTGTTTTACACCGAGCAGGCGGGCATGTTCCTGTTTGGCAGCGAGATCAAGACGCTGCTGGCGCATCCGCAGATCCCCGCGCAGGTGAGCCGTGAAGGGCTGATGCAGCTGATGCTGCTGGGGCCGGGACGCATTCCGGGGGACGGTGTATTCGAGGGCATCCGGGAGATCCGCCCCGGGTGCTGCGGCTATGTGGATGTGCATGGTCTGCACAGCTGGGAATATGCGCCCCTCAAGGACCGCCGGCATGTTCAGCGCATGGAAGAGACCGTTCAGCATGTGCGCGAGCTATTGCTGGATGCGATCCACCGGCAGCTGCAGGCAGATGTGCCTGTAGGGACATTTCTCTCCGGCGGGCTGGATTCCAGCATCATCAGCGCCGTGGCAGCACGGGAATTTGCGGCAGAAGGAAAGGTGCTCCATACCTTTTCCCTGGATTATGAAGACAATGAGAAGTATTTTCATTCCACGAAGTTTCAGCCGGATGCGGATACGGCGTATATGCAGCTCATGGCCGATCAGCTGCACAGCGAGCATCATCTGATCGTGCTGAAGCCGGAAGATGTGGCGCAGGCATTGTATGCGGCGGTGGAAGCCCGCGATCTGCCGGGCATGGCCGATGTGGACAGCTCGCTGCTGCTGTTTTGTCAACAGATCCGCCAGCATGTCAAGGTGGCGCTTTCCGGAGAGTGCGCAGATGAGCTGTTCGGCGGATACCCCTGGTTCCGCGATCCCCAGATCAGGAGCCGCTATGGCTTCCCATGGGCGCAGACGAGCGCATACCGCAGCACGTTCATCCGCGATGAGATCCTGCAGGGACAGGATGGGGAAGACTATGTCTCGTTTTGGTATCAGAAGAGCATCGACGCCACAGACTGTGTGGAAGGCATCGACGCGGATGAGCGCCGCCTGCGGGAGATGGTGCGGCTGAACATGAAGTGGTTCATGCAGACGCTGCTGGACCGTAAGGACCGCATGAGCATGTATGCGTCCCTGGAAGTCCGTGTCCCCTTCTGTGATGTAAGACTTGCGTCTTATTTATACAGTATTCCCTGGGAAATGAAAGATTACCGGGGCTATGAAAAAGGCCTTCTGCGTGAAGCGGTGAAGGGCCTGCTTCCGGATGAAGTGCTGTGGCGCAAAAAAAGCCCGTATCCCAAGACCTGGCATCCGCGCTACCGACAGACGGTCAGCGCCATGATGCGGGAAGTGCTCGCAGATCCCGGCGCGCCGCTGTTCGATGTGGTCAGACGGAAACGGGTGGAGGAGCTGCTCGATGAGGAGCGCAGCATCCCCTGGTATGGTCAGCTGATGACCACGCCGCAGACGATCGCTTATCTGCTGCAGCTCGATCACTGGCTGAGGCATTATCATGTCCAGATCGTCTAGCGTTCAGTACGGCTTTCCAGCAGCGGGAGCATGATCGAGAACTCGACGCGCTCTCCGCTGTCCTCACAGGAGAAGGAGCCATCATAGCGCTCCGCGATCTGCCGCAGGATGCCGAGCCCGAGGCCATGCCCCTCTCCTTTGGAGGAAGCCATGCCCTCTGTCCGGACATGGAGAGAAGCGGGCTTGTGATTGGCGACCGTGACGATCAGGCAGTCAGCCTTGACCGCGGCAGAGACGAGGATCATCCGCTTTTCGGGCGGCATGAGCAGGGAGCCTTCGATCGCGTTGTCCAGCAGGTTGGCGAAGACGGAGATGAGGTCGACAGGGCTGACGGCGATCCTTTCGGGAAGCGCCAGGGCGCAGCTCATGTGGATGCCGAACGCGTCTGCGCGGGTCTTTTTGCTGAAGATGACCGCGTCGATCAAGGTGTTCTCACACAGCTCCATGCTGCACAGGCGGCTGTATTCCTCCAGCAGCTGGGAGATGACCACATTGCGCTGCATGAGGCTCAGTTCGCTGAGGGCGGGGAAGCGGTCGATCTGCTTTTCGATCTCCGCGCGGATCTCCTCCAGGCTGGCCGCTGTGGCTTCATGGCAGCGCAGATAGTTTTCCTCGACACATTGCCGGCGCCGGATGCGCCGGTTTTCCGCTTTCCGCGCACGGTAGCGGTGAAAGCAGCCAAACAGCCCGCAGAGCAGAAGGCCATGCAGGATCAGGGCCATGATGCACCAGGGCAGCAGGCCTCGTTCCTTCAGCAGCATGCTGGAAAACAGCAGGGCGAAGAAGAGCAGCTGGCTCAGCAGCATCCCATATAAGCGCAGATAAGGATGTTCACCGTTCATCCTGCCCCTCCTCTCTTTCTCTGGCGACGGCGATCGTCTGGATGAGATTGATGATGTCGTGGCGCATGCGGCGCAGCTGTCTGCCATCGCGCTTGCCCATCATCCGGCTGCGCAGCCGCAAGCCATATGCCGTATACATGCGGCTGAGCTGTTCTTCCTCCTGCGCGTGCAGGAAGAGACGCTGCAACAGCGGCAGGAGCGCCATGTCCGCACACAGCGTGAGGACGACACAGCCTGCCGCCAGGGCGAAGGGGATCGTTGAAAACGGCAGTGCCATGAGAGAGAAGCTGACCAGCTGCAGATAAACCAGCAGCATCATGAGCAAGGCGGGCGCCTTGTCTTGCTGAAATACCGTGTACAGCCGCCGCAGCCATGGCGCAGCCAGAGGCAGAGGGATCATCAGCGCCGCGCTGCACACAAACGGAAAGGGCAGGATCAGTTCCAGGTCCAGGGTCAGCGCATACAGCGCGCAGGGCAGCAGGATCTCGCTGAGCATGAGCCTGCCCTCGCGTGCCTGTAACAGGATGAAGGGCAGCGGCAGCAGCGTTAGGCATGCTGGCAGGGGAAGCAGCCTGCCCGCGCACAGCAGCGCCGTATGCAGCAGCATGCGCAAGCAGGAATATCGCGAACACAGCATCCGTTCGCAGAACAGCGCCATCAGCGCGGCGCTCATGCCCATGCAGGCGATGTCGATCCAGTTGTCCATAGCCATCCTCCTCGTTATCCGTATTATACATGGAAAATGAACAAAATCTGGCAAAATCCATCAAAAATGAACAGCAAACAGGAAGATGCTGCATTTCGTTACATTAACTTTGCACTTCGTGTAGGAGGGCCGTGCGCGTTTGCGATGGAAATCAAGCTGTAATATAATAAAATCAGCGAAAATGAAGGGGATCACAGAATGGGGAAACGGATGGAAGACAGGGTGAACAACACGCCTGCATTGCCGGCGGGAACGCTTCTGCAAGGCAGGTATGAGATCGTCGCGGTGCTGGAGGAATTTGACCATGCGTCCTTTTACGCTGCGTTCGATCGGGAGCTTTCACAGCGCGTCTGCATCAAGACATCCCTTGGCGCAAAGCAGAGCCGTCCGAGGGCGGAATGGCTGAAGGAAGCCCGCATCCAGATGCAGCTGCACCATGAGCACATCCCGCGCTGTCTGAACTATGTTGAAGAAGAGGGCGTGCCCTTCATCGTCATGGAGGAACTGTATGAGACGCGGATGAGCGATCTGCTCGCGCGGGAGCGCTTGGGCATGCAGCGGATCCACGCGATGGCGATGCAGCTGATGGACGTGCTGGATCATATCCATCAGGCAGGCTATGTGTGCCTGAATGTCTCCCCGAAGCAGATCCGGGTGAACGATCATGATGAGATCATGCTGTATGATTTCTCTTTTCTCACGCGCAGCGGGCAGCGCATCACGCATGTCCCGCAGCCGGAGCTGGCGGACCATCTGGCGCCTGAGGAATTTGCCCGCCGGGGCCATGCGCGCCGCAGCAGCGATGTGTATGCCCTGGGCGCCACGCTGTATGAGATGATCAGCGGCAAGACGCCGCTGTCCGCCCGCCGCCGTCAGCGCATCACCGAGCGCTATCACCGCGAGATCCTGGAGAAGCTGTGCGCCATCGACGATGAGGTCCCTTTGCATGTGGATCAGGCCATCCAGCGGTCGATGTCGCTGAAGCCGGATGAGCGTTTCCAGAACATGGCGGATTTCCGCAATGCCATGGAGCACGAATGCCACATCCAGGAAGAGAAGCGTCGCGCGAACCGCCGACAGTGCGTCGCGGCAGCCATGGTCATCCTCAACTGCCTGCTGATCGCCTGTCTCATCTTGGGGCTGATCCTGCATGAGAAGAGCCGCTTTCACCCATCGATGATCCAGGGCGAGCTGGAAGTCTGGCTGCCTTACCGCGATGCGCGCGAACAAGCGCTCAACGCGCAGATCTGTTCCCTGTATGAACGAAAATATCCCCAGGTGGAGCTGCAGGTGACCCAGCTTGCGCAGGAAGACTACGCGCAGGCGCTCGATGCGGCAGATCTGCCAGATGTGTTCTTCTATGCAGAGGGGATCGATGAATCGCTGCTCGCAGACCTCAGCGATCTGCAGGCGGCGATGGACCTTGACGCCTTGTTCGGCATCGAGGCCGGCGCGCATACGCTGAAGATGCCGCTGGCCTGGGATGCCCGCATCCATTATGTCAATACAGCGGCGCAAGGAGAGACGAAGACACTGGAAGACTTTTTGGCGGGAAAAGGCGGATCCTGGATGGGATCGCTGCTCGCGCTGCCGCAGATCAGCACGTCGCTTGCCGGCTACTGGGACATCGTTCCCACCCAGACCATCGAAGTGTCCTTTGCGGATGAGATGTGCGTGAAGCGCGGCGAGCGCAACGTGGAGAGCGCAGGCATGCTGTTCATCTACGAGATGCTGGGCGAACAGGCGCAGAGCGGCCGGTATCTGCAGCAGCAGGACCTGCTTCCGCTCAACCGGCAGATCCTCAGCGAATACGTCAGCGTATGGCCGCAGCTGTCCTACTTATTGGACGATGCACGGCAGATCGAGATCAGAGAAGGGGGAGGATGAGATGATCCGCTGCATGCAGTGTATGGAAGAATATGATGAGCGGCTGGACCGCTGTCCGCACTGCCATCAACAGCCGCAGGCGCCTGAGCCGTTCCAGCTTCCTTATGGCACGATGCTGGACGATCGCTTTCTGGTCGGCGCCATGCTGGGTCATGGCGGATTCGGCATCACTTACATCGGCTGGGACACGCTGCTGGATCAGAAAGTGGCGATCAAGGAATATCTGCCGATGAACCTCGCCACCCGCATCGACGCCCAGCGCACAGTGACCGTCTATTCGGATGAGCGCCGCGCCTTGTTTGAGAAAGGGCGGGAGAACTTCGCGAAAGAAGCGCGGCGGCTGGCGATGTTCAACGCCGAAGAAAGCATCATCACGGTCTATCACAGCTTTGCGGAAAACGGCACGGCCTATTTCGTGATGGAATATGTGGAAGGAGAGACCGTGGAGGAACGCGTGCGCCGCAAAGGAAAGCTGTCCTGCAATGAGGTGAGAACGATCATGGTCCCATTGCTGGACGCGCTGGAAAAGGTGCACGAGAAAGGCATCATCCACCGAGACATCGCACCGGACAACATCTATGTGACCAAAGCAGGCAAGGTGAAGCTGCTCGATTTCGGGGCGGCCCGCAGCACGATCAGCGATTCTCTGACTTCCCAGAGCGTATCGATGATCATCAAGCGGGGATATGCGCCGGAAGAACAATATCGCGGCAATGGGGATGTCTCTGCGGCCAGCGATGTCTACAGTGTCGCGGCGACGATCTACTTCATGCTCAGCGGCACCCCGCCCAAGGATGCCATGGAGCGCACGGACAGCGAAAAGCTGGTCCCGCCCTGTGAGCTCGCGGACGGGGTCGATCATAATCTGAATCAGGCGGTGATGAACGCGCTGATCCTCGATCCGCATCAGCGCACGCAGAGCGCCAGGGCATTCCGCGACGAGATCATGAGCCGGCGGCGGGTCAGAAAGCGCCGGCAGCGAGAGAGGGAAAACGCCTTTACGATCTCCGGGCGCACCAGGATCGCGCTCTCTGTCTCCACGACCGCCGTCTTCCTGCTTGCCATCGTCCTTGCGCTGACGCTGATGAACGCCGGAAAGCTGAGCGGCTGGAGCCAGAACGTGCTGGCAGCAGAACAGACCTATGTGCCAGGCGTGCTCAGCCTCTCTGAGCGCGAAGGGAGGGAACGCATGGAGGACGCCGGATTGTCCTTGATCGTGACAGACAAGAATGATGATGCCCAGATGGAGGCCGGACTGATCTTGAGCCAGAGCCTGCAGCCGGGATCCATCGCGGAAAAGGGCAGCGTCGTGACGGCCGTGACGAGCCGAGGGCCAAGCCGCGTGCTCATCCCGGATGTGCGCTTCATGCGCGCGGAAGACGCCCGCGCGATGCTGGAAGAAGCCGGGCTGAAGGTGAACCTGCGCGATGTGCAGGATGCGGATCATCCAGCCGGGACGATCATCGCCCAGGATAAGGTGCCGTATACTGCCGCCTTTGCGCAGGATGAGATCACCCTGAGCGTCTGTGCGGGAGAAGAAAGCGAAGGCACGCTCGATGCGCTGCCCGATCTGGAAGGCATCACGCTGGAAGACGCCGTGCAGCGCGTCAGCGAAGCCGCGCTCATCGTGGAGAGCTACGTGCCGGATGAACGCGCGGCCGGGACCATATTGCAGGCGAAGCGCGAACGAGGATACGCCGTCGTGCAAGTGAGCAGCGGCCCTGCGCTCGCGGTCATCCCGGATGTGGAGCTGATGACACAGGAGCGTGCCGAAGAGACCCTGCACGCGATGGGCTTTGTCACCGAGGTCAAAGAGACACAGAATGAATACATCGATGAGGGCAAGGTGATCATCCAGGATCAGCCGGCCGGCACCGTCTGCGAGCAGGGAAGCACGATCATCCTCACCGTCAGCCAGACATCACTGCCGCAAGCGGCAGACGATCCGGTGGAGGCCCATGCGCAGGTACCCGAAGAGCCTGGCGAATGGACGTCGTGGACGAGCGACGATTTCCTGCTTGGGGACGCGCGCTATGAGGTCATGGAGAAGACCCAGTATGCCAGCTACGATATCCGCACAGAGCGCGCGGCAGAAGCCGATGTGCCAGCGGGCTACACGCTCATCGACACCCGTGAGAGCGGCGAATACAGCTCATGGAGCGAATGGTCGGACTATGTGGATGGCGCGGCCAAGGAAAACACCGCGCTGATCGAATACACACCGACGGAATATCAGTACCGTTATTATAACTGGCTTTGTCCTGAGGAGACACGGACGCCAGACTGTTACTGTTATCCCTTTGCTGGTTATCGCTGTCGCACTTGCAAACAAGACTGCGACGTCTATGAGGAACGGCTGGCCTGGAACTCACCGCCGGAAAGCCATGTCCCATATTATCTGACATTGAATAATGGCAGAGGCAGCTGGGCCGTGCACTGGAACGGGGTCACGAACGATGACTGGTTCTATAATGAAGAGTCACTGATCGCCGCCCAGCGCCACCGTGAACGCACACGCAGCCCGCTGTATGATTACACTTACCGCACCGATGCGCCTTCAGCATGGCAGGATGAGCAGATCATCGCGGACGAGCATCATGAGGTCATCACCAGGACCGTATACCGTTACCGTCTGAAATCCGACTAAAGGCAGGAAGGGGAAATGATATGTATCAGTTTGTGATCTGTGAGGATGACGCGCAGCAGCGCGATCATCTGCAGAAATTGATCAAAAAGACATACGGCGGACAGCCGGTCTTCTGTTACGACGATGTGGACACGCTGCTGGAAGAGCTGCCGCATATCCCAGCGCCGCGCATCATCTTTATGGATATCGTGCTGAAGACGCGATCCGGCATCGAGGCGGCCGCAAAGATCGCCCCGGCCGATACGGCCATCATCTTCATCACCGCATATCTGGACAAGGTGGTCGATATCTTCGAAGCGCCGCACACCTATTTCATCTATAAGCCCGATCTGGAAGTGCGTCTGGCACCGGCTGTGGAAAAGGCGATGAAGCAGCTGAACGATCATCGCCGGCGGATCGTGCTGCAGATGCGCGACAAGAAGGTCGTGGCAGAGACCGCCGATATCCTTCGGCTGGAACGCACCCAGCGCACGACGGAGATCCGCTGCCTCAAAGAAAGCTACCATGTCTCTGACGATCTGGATCATCTGCTGGCCCGGCTGCCGGACAGCTTCGTGCGCTGTCATCGCAGCTATGCGGTCAATCTGGACGCCGTGAAGATCTACCGGCGCAATGAGCTGATCCTGACAGACGGCACCCTGGTGCCCATCGGCCGCAGCTATTGCGAGCATGTCCGGAAAAAATTCCAGGAACACGCCGCCCGCAACATGAGCACAGAGGGGACAGAGCTGAACAAACACGAAGAAGAGGATCCAGAAGAAAAATAGGAGATCACTTGCAGGAAGGTGGTTACAGATCAGGAGGAATCGACAACAAAAAAGCGGCAGCGAGAGCTATTTCGTCTCACTGCCGTTCTTGTCTTGTTCCTCTTCCAGCAGACGGGCATACGCCTTTGCCTGCCGGCACAGATATTCCGGGACGCCATCATAAGCGCCCGTCTCCAATAAAGCCGCCGATACGCAGATCTTGCATACGGGACGGTATGCGCAAGAGCCGCACTTTTCATTGAAGCAAAGCGGCTTTGCGCCGTCAACGATCTGTTTCCAGGCCGCCTCAAAGCCATGCTCGAACACGGACACCGCAGGCTCCGGCTGCATCACGCACGGCTTCATGTTGCCTTGCCAGTTGACCGTGAAGGAGCAGTGCGCCGCCATGCAGGAGATGTTGCATGGCGAAGAGAGCGGTTCTTGGAGCTCCTTGCATTTTCGCTGGCGATACTCCTCGAAGACCTCAGGCGGATATTCGTTCTTCATCGTCTGCAGCTCCGCCCATGCGGCATCCTCCGGAAGCAGGCGGGACTGCTCCTCGATCGGCCGCAGCCGGTCATGCAGGCCCGGCAGCATATACGTATCCATATGCACCGGCACATCCAGCGATCTGCCCAGCGCATAGATGGCTTCCATATCATGGACATTCTCTTTGACCACGCTGCCGTTGATCTTCACATCCACCCCGTGCGCGCGAAGCAGCTTGATGGCCCGCACGGTCTTTTCATAGCCCTCAAAGCGGCAGAGCTCTCGATAGGTCTTTTCGCTGGCCCCATACAGCGTGATGTTGATCCGGCGGGGACGATGCGCGCCAAAGAAGGCTGCCCACTCCTCATCGATCAGCGTGCCGTTGGTGTTGACCGTCAGGATCATGCCCAGCTCCTGCAGCTTCAGATATAATTCGCGAAAGCCCGGATACAGCAGCGGTTCGCCGCCCGTCAGCAGCATGAAGACCACGCCCGCCTTCTGCATCTCCTCTGTGATGCGCATCCAGTCCTCGAGCGGATGAAGCGAGCCCATCTGATCCATCTCCTGACGGCTCAGCCGCACATAGCACATCCGGCAGTTCATATTGCACAGCGGAAGCAGCTCGATGCTGCCATTGATGGGACGATACTGCTGCGCCGCACGTGCCATCAGCATCTTCTCCAGAGAAAACTCATTCGCTTCCATAACACTCACCTCGATCAAAAAGGACGGAAACATTCCGCCCTGTATCATATCAGATTTTTATGAATCCGCCAATTATGAGCGGTTGGGATGGCTGGGATCAGTTCCCATAACGGTTCCCTGATGATGCCACGTTCTGTCTCCTGAAGTAGTGGTCCAATAAATATAACTGCCAACTTCTACATTACTGAAACCAATTGTGGTTCTGTAGTTGGGACCAGTATATCGAGTGCAAGTTAAGTTTCCCAGACCATCTGTGCCGGTTTCGATCATGCGATCAACTCTTCCATCATCGTCATCATCAATAACCCATTGATTCGTCAATAAACCGCAATGATCGGAACTATGAGTTTGACCATTTTCATAGTTACTTTCCCACCAATTTAACATCCATCCTTTTTCCACATCGTTCGCAGCCTCTGTGGCACATGCTACTCCCCAGCATGCCGCGATATATTCATTTGCTGCAAATGTTTCCCCTGTCATTCTTGGTGTTACATACTCTCTCATGTTCAAAACCCCTTTCTGTTTTGTTACCGTATGATATTGTATTGCATGTCTTCCATGTATTTGCCGTAATTACTGGATCTCGTTTTGCTGGGATCCGGCGGATGTTTCGTTTCGGTGCAGGAATTCCAGCATCTCGCTGTCGTTCATTTCCTGGAGGCGAATGGTCTCCTCGGGCGTGCATTCCACGCGCTCTGCGCTGACTCCCGGATAAGATTTCTTCATTGCGTCCTCCTTTCTGCTTCGGACTGTCTTTGAAGGTACACCTTCACATACACATCTTTTCCGAACCGAAAACGGTGGATCTGTGATGAAAATCACAAGAATTTCACTGTTTCTAAACACTGTTATCATACCATAATCCGCTCGTATTGTCCATCCGCAAAGGTGTACCTTTACATACACATTTTTGTCGTTTCAGACAAGAGAGCGGAAGGAATTTGGAAAAGAACCATGGCAAATGTGTGAGATTATGTAAAAGTTAGCACTGTAGTTGCTAAAGTGCTAAAAATGTGTATAATCATTGACATAAACGGGAGGTTTGCGGTATGAATAAACAGAAAAAGCCATTATACTGGTATTATCTTGTGATCCTCATTGTCTTGCTTTTGGTGAATATGATCATCGGACCGTTGTTTGCCAATAATCATATCAAAGAAGTCACATACAGCGATTTCCTTGATTCGATCGAGGAAAAGCAGATCCAGGATGTAGAAGTACATGATACGGAGATCTATTATACGGTAAAGGGGGATGAAGAAACGGTCTATCAGACCGGTGCGATGCAGGATGCTCAGCTGGTTGACCGGCTGGATGAGGCAGGCGCTAACTTCACGAAGGTGCAGACGGAAGAGATGAATCCGCTGCTCAGCTATCTCATCACGTTGTTTTTGCCATTGCTGATCTTCTGGGGACTGGGCTCGTTCCTGTTCCGCCGGATGCAGAAGAAGATGGGCAAGGATGCCATGTCGTTTGGCGGAGGCGGAGGCTTCGGCCTGGGCGGCTTAGGCAAGAGCAATGCCAAGGTCTATGTGCCGGCGCAGGGCGGCAAGACCTTCAAGGATGTTGCTGGTCAGGATGAGGCGAAGGAAGCGCTGAAGGAGATCGTGGACTTCCTGAATCATCCGGACAGATATAAGGAGATCGGCGCGCAGATGCCTAAGGGCGCTTTGCTGGTCGGTCCTCCGGGAACGGGCAAGACGCTGCTGGCCAAGGCGGTGGCCGGAGAAGCCGGTGTGCCGTTCTTCTCCATCAGCGGCAGTGAGTTCGTCGAGATGTTTGTCGGCAGAGGTGCGGCCAAGGTGCGTGACTTGTTCCAGCAAGCGCGTGAGAAGGCCCCGTGCATCGTCTTCATCGATGAGATCGATACGATCGGAAAGAAGCGTGACGGCGCTGGATTCAGCGGCAATGATGAACGTGAGCAGACGCTGAATCAGCTGCTTGCGGAAATGGATGGATTTGACGGCAGCAAGGGCGTCGTCATCCTGGCGGCGACCAATCGTCCGGAATCTCTGGATCCGGCGCTGCTTCGCCCAGGTCGTTTTGACCGCCGGATCCCGGTCGAGCTGCCGGATCTGGCTGGCAGGGAAGCGATCCTGCGCGTCCATGCCAAGAATGTGAAGTGCTCGCCTTCGGTCGACTTCAACGCCATCGCTCGTGCGAGCGCCGGTGCCAGCGGCGCCGAGCTGGCCAACATGGTCAATGAGGCCGCGCTGCTCGCGGTGAAGGACGGCCGCCGCAGCGTCGTGCAGAAAGACCTGGAGGAAGCCATCGAGACCGTGATCGCGGGCTATCAGAAGAAGGGCGCGGTCATCTCCAACAAAGAAAAGCTGATCGTCTCTTATCATGAGATCGGACATGCGCTGGTCGCTGCGCTGACCAAGGGCAGCGCGCCGGTGCATAAGATCACCATCGTTCCGCGCACCAGTGGCGCGCTGGGCTACACGATGCAGGTCGAGGAAGGCGAACAGCATCTGATGACCAAGGATGAGGCATATTCCCGCATCATGACGCTGACGGGCGGACGCTGTGCCGAGGAGCTGATCTTTGATTCGATCACCAGCGGAGCCAGCAACGATATCGAGCAGGCGACGAAGCTGGCCAGATCGATGGTCACCCGCCTGGGCATGAGCGATACGTTCGGCATGACGGCGCTGGAAACGGTGAACAATCAGTATCTGGGCGGCGACACCAGTCTCGCCTGCAGCGCGGAGACGGCGGCCAAGGTGGATGAAGAGGTCGTCAAGCTCATCCGCAAGGCGCATGATGAAGCCAAGGAACTGCTGAAGAACAACATGAGCAAGCTGCATGAGCTGGCCAAGTACCTGTATGATCATGAGACGATCACCGGTGAGGAGTTCATGGAGATCCTGCAGAAGAGCGCATAAATGATCAAAGGGCGGCATCGGCCGCCCTTTCGTGTCTGAAAAGCGCTTGCTTGTTCGCTCATCGCTGCGGATGAGGGCCAAGCGAGCGGTTGAGGATCTGGGTGAAGCTGTCATCCTGACAGTGCAGGATGATCTCGTTTTCGCTGAATGGATCCAGGAAGCGCAGGGTGTCTGCGTGCAGGCAGAGCCGGGGGATATCATCGCGGATGCCGTAGATCGGATCGCCGAGCAGCGGATGACCGATGGAGGCCATGTGCACCCGGATCTGGTGGGTCCTGCCGCTGTTCAGCTTCAGCCTGACCAGGGAATGCTTTTCGCCATGCGCCAGACGCGTATAGGCGGTGTGTGCCGCTTTTCCCTGCGGGCTGCATTCCATATGATTGAGCGCATCTGGGGTGCGTGCGATCGGTGTGTCGATGACGCCTTGCTGCGGGCATATGCCGTGGATGAGGGCCACATATTCTTTTTGCAGCTGATGACAGGCGCGCTGCTGGGTCAGCCTGGCTGCGGCGATCGGGTTCTTGGCGAACAGCTGGATGCCGGAGGTGTCCTTGTCCAGCCTGCCGATGGTGTGCAGGCTGCAGGCGCGTCCCTGATCGCTGAGCAGCGCGTTGAGCTGGACGCTCATCGTGTCATAGTAATGCCCATGCGTAGGGTGCAGCGTCATGCCGGAAGGCTTGGCCAGGGCGATCCAGTCTTCGCGTTCCGCCAGGATGTCCAGCGAGATGCGGGTGAAATCATCAGATGTCGGGATGAAGCGTCTGCCCAGATCGAGGGCGGCGCATACGGTATCGCCGGGATGAGCGAGCGCATCGGTGCGCACCTGCCTGTGATTGAGCGTGATGCCATCGGGAATGTATTTGAGGCGGCTGATCTGTCTGCGGGTCAGCCCCATTTTCTTTTCCAGCACGTCTTTGACGCGCAGCATCCCGTCTTGTTCGCTGATCTGGCAGCACAGTCGGTGTTCCATAGCATCCCTCCTGGCTCTCATTATAGCAGAAAAAGAACCGGCATGCGCCGGTTCGCTTCGGGATGGCCCCGTCTTGGGTCACTGCTCCTTGTAGTAGCAGCCTTCTTCCTGAGCCGGCGGGAAACGACGGCCCTTTTCAACGTCGATGTCTTCGCCTACGCATTTGCCATCGGCATTGTAGCGGGAATATTTCCCGGTCTTCTCACAGTTCATACCCGGACGGTATTTCTTGTTTGCCATGAATAGCACCTCCCAGTAGCTAGTATGCCTGTCAGGACCGGGCTTATTCACACTTTCTGCAGAATGCAAAAAAGCGATGATTCTGCGTGGGCACTGTGGTAAAATAGGAATGATCTGGAATGGAGGAAGCAGACAATGAGAGTACTGGCAAGTGATTATGACGGGACGCTGCGGATCGAAGAGAAAGTGACGAAGGCGGATCTGGAGGCCCTGGCGCGCTGGCGCGAGGCAGGCAATCTGTTCGTGGCGGTGACCGGCCGCAGCATGGAGTCCTTTACCAGGGAGATCGCGGAAAATGGATTTGCCTGCGACTATATCATCGCCAACAACGGCGGGGTCATCTATGATGGAAAGATGAACCGGATGCAAGTAAATTATATGGATTTTGATCGGGCCATGGCGCTGATCGGCTACATCCGCACGCTGCCGTGTGCCAGCTATGTCATCAATGATGGATATTACCGCCACCGCATCGTGGTGAATGAACAAGAGGAAGACCTCAAGTATGGAAAGATGCCGCAGGAGAAGAATGAGGCGGAGCTGCTGGCGTCCGGGAAGATCGCGCAGATCGTGATCTCGCTGAATGATGACGCGCTGTCCGCCGAGATCATCGCCCATATCCACGAGGCGTTTTCTGACTGTGTCGTCGCTTATGCGAACCGTCACTGTGTCGATATCGTGCCTCGGGGGATCTCCAAGGCGAAGGGACTGGCGTTCGTGCTGGCGGATGCCGGCGTATCGGTGCAGGATGCCTTCACGATCGGGGATTCCTATAATGACCTGCCCATGATCGAAGCATATCACGGCTTCTGCATGGACAGCGCGCCTTTGGATATCCAGGAAAAAAGCCGCGGCGTCTATCACAGCGTCGGCGCGTGCATCGCGGACCTGATGAAATGAGATCAGGCTGACGCTGCAGAAAGGAGTGTCTATGTTCAGTCTTACGCTTAACGATGTCTTGAATGTGGTGCGGGCGCTTCTGGACATCGGGCTGGTGTGGGCCGTCATCTTTTTCGGCCTGCGCATCGTCCGCAACAATTCCCGAACGGTGCAGATCTTCAAGGGCATCCTGTTCATCTTCATCGTCAAGGGACTGGCGATGCTGATCGGGCTGACGACGATCAACTACATCGCCGATATGGTGCTCAGTTGGGGCGTCATCGTCATGGTGGTCATCTTTCAGCCGGAGATCCGCATGCTGCTGGAGAAGCTGGGCAAGACCAGCGTGCTGACGCGGCTGGCCGCGCTTTCCAGCAATGAGAAGGAACATCTGGTCGAAGAGCTGGTCAAGGCTTGCACGCAGATGTCCGCGTCGAAGACCGGCGCGCTGATCTCTTTGGAACAGGGGCAGGATCTCAGCGATTACATCAAGACGGGGACGAGCATGAACTCGATCGTTTCCAGCGAGCTGCTCTGTTCCATCTTTCAATATGGCACGCCGCTGCATGACGGCGCGGTGATCATCCGCGGCGTACGCATCGCCTGTGCGGCCGCATATTTCCCACCGACCACCAAGGAGCTGCCGACCAGCTACGGCGCAAGGCATCGGGCGGCGGTGGGCATCAGCGAGATCACGGATTCCATCACGATCATCGTGAGCGAGGAGACCGGGACGATCTCTATCGCGGAGGCCGGCGAGCTGAAGTCGTATACGAGCGAAGAGCTGCGTGATTACCTGATGACGCGTTATCAGATCGAGCGGCGGGAGCCCAGGCAGGAGCTGCCGCAGCCGGCGGTCGAAGAAAGCGCGGAACAAGAGCCGCGCACGGATGATCTGATCCCGACCGAAGCGGTCGTGGTGAAGTATCACAGGCGGCGCAAGTCCGGCCGCCGCAGGAAAGGGGGCGAAGGCAGCGCATGAGAAGGAAAGAATCTAAGGAGGAAGGCCGTGAGATCAAGGACAACATCGCGGAAAAATACTCCAAGGTGAGCCGGCCGATCAGCCGTTTTTCCAAGTGGATCTCGGCATGGATGGACCGCATCCTGTTCTCACAGCGTTATGGCAAGCTGGTGGCCCTGCTGCTGGCGGTGTTCGTCTATGCCATCATCAACATCGGCGACAGCGCTTCTTCGCTGTTTGAGACGAAGCAGGTCTACACCTTCAAGGCGCAGACGGTGAATGTGCTGGTCAATGAGGAGACGTATGAGGTCAGCGGCCTGCCGGAGACGGTGGATGTGCAGCTGCTGGGCGACATCAACGACCTGCAGATGGTCCGCCAGCAGAACTCGCTGAGCGTGGTGGCCGATCTGCGGCAGCTGGGCGAGGGCAGGAGCGACGTCGAGCTGGAGGTGCAGAACATCCCTTCCCGGCTGGAGGTCATCATCGAGCCGGGCACGGTGAGCGTGGAGCTCAAGAAAAAGCAGACGCAGACTTATGCGCTCGGCTATGATTTCGTCAATCAGTCCGAGATGGACGCGACATATGATCTGGGCACGCCGGAATTCGATGAAGACACCGTCACCGTGCGCGCGAGCGAGGATACGCTGAACCGCGTCTCTTATGTGAAGGCGCTGATCGATGTGAGCGGGGTGACGAGCGATTTTGAGACGGATGCGCCCTTGGCCGCATATGATGAGAACGGGGACCGGCTGGAGGTGGACATCATCCCTTCCACCATGCACGTCTCGATCAGCGTGACGCAGCCGAAGAAGACCGTGCCGATCGAGGTCGTCCAGGTCGGGACGATGGAGGAAGGCCTGGCCATCTCTACCTGCACGCTCTCCGATGAGGAGATCACGCTGTATGCCAAGCAAAGCGTATTGGATCAGATCGATCACATCGAGATCTCACTGCCGGTATCGAACATCACCAGCGATCGCACGCTGGCGATGCCGATCACGCTGCCGCAGGGCGTGACGCAGGCGAGCCTGAGCTCGGTCAGCGTCTCGGTCACGGTAGGCGAGCGGACCTCGGCGACCTTCAGCGACGTCCAGGTGCGCCTGATCAATCAGGAGGCAGAGATCGACGGCATGCCGATCACGCTGGATCCGCGGACGGTGAGCGTCACCGTGAGCGGCAGCGAGGAGATGTTGCAAAATATCACGAAAGAAGATATCATGGTGACAGCTGATCTGAAAGGGATCACCGCGGCGGGCGAACGGCAGCTGACGCTGAGCGTGAGCGGGCCGAACCGCCTGGTGGAATATCAGCTGGAAACATCCGAGATCACGGTCACCGTGAGCGGTTGATGAAAGGATGAATGAAATGGGAAAATACTTCGGGACGGACGGTGCGCGCGGACGCGTGAACGAGACGCTGACGCTGGACATGGCAGTGCGCATCGGCCGTTATCTGGGATGGCATTACGGCAAGGAAAAACGCGCCCGTATCGTCATCGGAAAAGATACCCGCCTTTCCGGCGACATGTTCGAAATGGGACTGGCTGCCGGCGCGACTTCGACGGGCGCAGATGTATACCTGCTTGGCGTCTGCCCGACACCGAGCGTGTCTTTCCTGGTGCGCAGCGAATCATTTGACTGCGGCATCATGGTCAGCGCGTCGCATAATCCGTATCATGACAACGGCATCAAGCTCTTCAACAGCGAAGGCTGCAAGATGAATCCAGAGATCGAAGCAGAGATCGAGAAATATATCGATGGCGAGATCGACGTGCCTTCTGCGCTGAATGACCATGTGGGGCGCGTGGTCAGCTGGAGCGAGGGGCTGAAGATCTATGAGGAATGGCTCATGGGCATCGTGGACGTGGACCTGAACGGGATGCGGATCGCCCTCGATCTGGCCAACGGCAGCGCGACGGCAACCGCTGCGCAGACCCTGCGGGCGATGGGTGCGCAGGTGGATGTCATCCACGGCGAGCCAAATGGCGTGAACATCAATACAGACTGCGGATCCACTCATCCGGAAAGCCTGCAACGCATGGTGCGCGAGGGCGGCTATGACGTCGGCTTTGCCTTTGACGGAGATGCGGACAGGCTGATCGCCGTCGATGAGGAAGGCAGCCTGTTCAACGGCGACTATATCCTTTATGCCTGCGGGCGGTATATGAAGAAGAAGCGGCGGCTGGCACACAATATGGTGGTGACCACTGTCATGGCCAACCTGGGCCTGTATCACGCCTTGCGTGATCTGCAGATCGACTATGCGCAGACGGCGGTCGGAGACAAATATGTCTTTGAGTGCATGCAGAGCAACGGCTACAGCGTCGGCGGAGAACAAAGCGGCCACATCATCTTCCTGGAGCATGCGGTGACCGGAGACGGTCTGTTGACAGCGCTGAAGCTGCTGGAGATCATGTGCGATGAGCACAAGTCGCTGAAGGAGCTGGGCAGCGAGCTGTTCATCTATCCGCAGCTGCTCGTCAATGTCGAGGTCCAGGACAAGAACCGGACGATGGCGGACGAAGGGCTGAAGGCGAAGATCGCCGAAGTGGAGGCGCAGCTCGGCGATGAGGGGCGCATCCTCGTGCGGCCAAGCGGGACCGAGCCGCTGGTGCGCGTGATGGCGGAGGCCCGCAGCGATGAGCTGTGCCATGACTATGTGTATCAGATCATCGATTTCATCCGGGACAATCAGCTGTGAACAAAGGGGGATCATGCCGCGCATGATCCTTTTTTTTCATCACATAATTTGCGGTGAAGAAACATAAAATAACACTGATTTTTCTCTGACTTTTTGCTACAATAGAAACGAAGTCTGACATGATACAGCAAGAAGGAAATTCAGGTGATGACGATGAAAAAGGTAATCTGTGTTGTAGAAGATGAGAAGGCGATCAACGATCTGGTCGCACAGTATCTGAAGAAAGAAGGATATGAGGTAAGATCCTATTATACGTATGAAGAGGCGATCGCGCATGTGCAGGACGACGATGTGCACCTGTGGATCCTCGATATCATGCTGGATGATAAGAGCGGATTCGATCTGATCGAGGAGATCCGCCTGCAGGGAAGGGATATCCCTGTCATTTTCATGTCTGCCAGAGACAAGGAATTCGACCGCATCATCGGTCTGGAAAAGGGAAGCGACGACTATATCACGAAGCCCTTTTCTCCCAAGGAGCTCGTGCTGCGCGTGAACAACGTGATCAAGCGCGTCTATAAGAATGACAACAACCGCATTCAGATCGACGGCTATGAGCTGGATGAGGAACAGCGCAAGGTGTTCGCGGGCAGCGATGAGATCGATCTGACGACCAAGGAATTCGATCTGCTCATGATGTTCATCAAGAACAAGGGCATTGCCTTTTCGCGGGACAAGATCCTGGAAAACGTATGGGAAGAGAATTATTACGGCAGCGACCGCGTGGTGGATGACACGCTGCGCCGCCTGCGCAAGAAGCTGCCTAATCTCAACATCCATACGATCTACGGCTACGGCTATCGTCTGGGCTAGGCCATGAAGCGGTTTTCTGAATTTATCAAGCAGCTTTCGCTGTCACAGCAGCTGGCAGCGATCATCTTTTTTCTGATCTCGTTTTTTACGGCATTCTTCTTTATCTATCTGACCGGAAGCGTGGAAAATGTCATCCGGGAACAGATGTACACGACGCTGGATACTTCTCAGGATATGATCGTCGGCCTGTACAGCGGGCAGGACAGCAGCAACTTCACGCAGAGCCAGCTGCGCCGGGCGCTCACCAATTCGCAGATGCATCTCATCGTCGATATGGAAGAGGTCATTGCCGGTGAGGAACCGCAGCTGCACTATCTGAGCAGCGAGTCGGATGCGGCGCTGGTGCGGGAAGAGCTCAGCGAAAACAGCGCGCTGGTAGAGAAGATGATCTCGCAGGGCGTCACGATCTATCAGAACGGACTGACCAGTGCCAGCCATGGGCATATGAAGATCAACGGGCAGGAGTATTGTTACAGCGTGCGGCTGATGAACGACGGTTCGAGCAATGTCCTCATGTCGTATATGGATGAGGAGTATGCCCAGGGAGCCAAGGACATGATGATCAACAGCATCCTCTATATCACGGTGATGGCGTTCTGCTTCATCTTCCTGATCCTGATGCTGTGGGTGATCACGCTCATCCATCCGCTCAACCAGATCCGCAATTACATCGAGAAGATCAAGGCGGGCAAGGAAGCGACGCTGAAGCTCAATCGCAAGGATGAGATCGGCGAGCTGGCAGACGCGTTGGTGAGCATGCGCGAAGAGCTGCAGAAGCAGGAGAAGACGAAAGAGGAGATGATCCACAACATCTCTCATGACCTGAAGACGCCGATCGCGACGATCAAGTCTTATGGCGAAAGCATCAAGGATGGCATCTATCCGTATGAGACGCTGGAAAAGAGCGTGGATGTCATCATTGAGAATGCGGACCGTCTGGAGGCCAAGGTGCACAGCCTGCTTTATATGAACCGGGTGGAATATCTCATCTCGCAGGACAACAACGGCGCGGTCACGAATATGAAGGATGTCGTGGAGAAGGTGCTGCTCAACATCGCGGTCATCAAGCCGGACATCCGCATCGAGACCGAGCTGGAGGAGATCACCTTCGAGGGCCTGGAAGAAAGCTGGCGCGTGGTGGTGGAAAACATCCTGGAAAACGCGCAGCGCTATGCGCAGTCTGTCATCACCATCCATCTGAATGAGCAGGAGGGACTGACGATCGCCAACGATGGGCCGAGCATGGATGAGAGCCGCATCGAGACGCTGTTCAAGCCGTTTGAGAAAGGCGAGGGCGGACGCTTCGGCCTGGGCCTGTCCATCGTGGCCAAGGTCGTCCGGGCCAACCATTATGAAGTGCGCGGGGAAAATACCGCAGACGGCGTGATCTTCCGTATCTATCGCGATCAGCCTAAGAAACCGAAACCAAAAACAGAGCGGCGCAGCAGACAGCGCGGCATCAAAAATAACAATGAAGCTTGAACAACAGGGAGCGCTGTACCTGACTGCGATCAGGAGGCGCTCCTTTTCTAATGCGCCGGGCAGCGCATCGAAAAAGGCGGATATACCGTTGACAAAAATATACAGATAAATTATAAAAATACAACAGTGCAGACTATAATTTAGGCGTTTATAAACATATATCATAATAGTGAAAAAATACTGATAAATTTTTACTTTTTTTGTGGGGAAATGTGTGAAAGGGCTTTCTTGTTGTGTTACAATGTCTTTGGTGGATAACAGCTGAACGATTTCAGTGTTTCCAATGAAGACCTTGAAAATTCGCGGTGACGGGGATGAGCGCAGTGAGTAACGATCAGCCAACTTTCATTTAGAATGATGCCGGTAGCTGCGAAGAAGGGAAGAAGGAGGAATGCGGGAAAACAGCGAACGACATGATCAATGGGAGAAGAAATAGATAGAGAAAGCTAACTATATAAAAATCAAGTAAATTAGATGAAAAAGTTTGAAAATGTAGACTAACTGATTTTTGATAG
>UQPV01000008.1 GCA_900543035.1 uncultured Solobacterium sp. | reverse complement strand
GGGTCAGAACTTACCTGACAAGGAATTTCGCTACCTTAGGACCGTTATAGTTACGGCCGCCGTTCACTGGGGCTTCGGTTCAGAGCTTCTCTTTCGATAACTCCTCCCCTTAACCTTCCAGCACCGGGCAGGCGTCACCCCCTATACTTCGTCTTGCGACTTCGCAGAGAGCTGTGTTTTAGTTAAACAGTCGCTTGGGCCTCTTCGCTGCGGCTCTCTCTCAAGAGCACTCCTTCTCGCGAACTTACGGAGTATTTTTGCCGAGTTCCTTGGCAACAGTTCTCTCGCTCACCTTAGGATACTCTCCTTGCCCACCTGTGTCGGTTTTGGTACGGGCCGTAATCCAATTTGCGCCAGAAGCTTTTCTTGGAAGCTGGCCTCATGTGCTTCGCTACTTGCTCGCGCGTTCGCTTACCTTTCGCGTCCTGCATCTCGCTTACGCATTTCACTGTAAGCCTGCTGCTCCGCTTCGCCCTAAATCCATTCATAGGGTCACACTAGCCTTCTCCGTCACTCCATCACTTGCATTACGGGTACAGGAATATCTGCCTGTTTTCCATCCACTACGCCTTTCGGCCTCGCGTTAGGTCCCGACTTACCCAGGGCGGACGAACCTTCCCCTGGAATCCTTGGGCTTTCGGTGTGCAGGATTCTCACCTGCATCTCGCTACTCACACCGGCATTCTCTCTTCCATGCTCTCCACCGTTCCTTCCGGTACGGCTTCCACGTGCATGCAACGCTCCCCTACCATTCATCAGAATCCGCAGCTTCGGTATCATGCTTAGCCCCGGTACATTTTCGGCGCAGGGTCACTCGACTAGTGAGCTGTTACGCACTCTTTAAAGGGTGGCTGCTTCTGAGCCAACCTCCTAGTTGTCTGTGCATCCCCACATCCTTTTCCACTTAGCATGTATTTTGGGACCTTATCTGGCGGTCTGGGCTGTTTCCCTCTCGACCACGGACCTTATCACCCATGGTCTGACTGCCGGGCTCCTCTGACACGGCATTCGCAGTTTGATCATACTCAGTACACCGGGATGGCGCCATCGTACGTTCAGTGCTCTACCTCCGTGTCCCATCGCCCGACGCTAGCCCTAAAGCTATTTCGGGGAGAACCAGCTATCTCCAGGTTCGATTGGAATTTCTCCCCTAGCCACAACTCATCCGCCAACTTTTCAACGGTGGTCGGTTCGGTCCTCCATTCAGTTTCACCTGAACTTCAACCTGGTCATGGCTAGATCACCTGGTTTCGGGTCTACGATATCCTACTATCGCCCTATTAAGACTCGCTTTCGCTTCGGCTCCGTCTCTCCAACTTAACCTCGCACTATATCGTAACTCGCCGGTTCATTCTACAAAAGGCACGCCATCACCCTTTAACGGGCTCTGACTTCTTGTAGGCATACGGTTTCAGGTTCTCTTTCACTCCGCTCCCGCGGTTCTTTTCACCTTTCCCTCACGGTACTTGTTCACTATCGCTCACCTGGTGATATTTAGCCTTGACGGATGGTCCCGCCTGCTTCCGACCGGATTCCTCGTGTCCTGCCGTACTCAGGATACCACTCACCTTCGCTCATCTTTCGTCTACGGGGCCCTCACCCTCTTCGGCTGACCTTTCCATGTCATTCCACTAGACTCGCTCTTGATGTTATCGTGGTCCTTCAACCCCGTTCCTAAGAACGGTTTGGGCTGCTTCCCTTTCGCTCGCCGCTACTCAGGAAATCACTTTTGTTTTCTTTTCCTTCGGGTACTTAGATGTTTCAGTTCCCCGAGTTCCTCCCGTGATACCTATGTGTTCGGTATCCGGTGTCATCCCTCCTGGATGACGGGTTCCCCCATTCGGATATCTGCGGATCTTTGCTTCCTTACAGCTCCCCGCAGCGTTTCGCCGTTTGGTGCGTCCTTCTTCAGTCCCAGGTGGCCAGGCATTCACCGTACGCCCTTTCCTACTTAATCCTTTAGCTTCGAGATCACTTTCTTGCTCGTTTTCTCTTTTCCTACAACTTTCGTTATAGACCTTCTATCTGTCTTTCTGGTATTCAGTTTTCAAAGATCGTTCCTCTTTTCAGAGATCCTTCGATCCCTGAAAACTGAACAGGAAACCTTTTTGCTTCTTTCTCCTTAGAAAGGAGGTGATCCATCCCCACGTTCCCGTAGGGATACCTTGTTACGACTTAACCCCAGTCATCGGCCCTACCTTCGACGGCTCACTCCATTTGGTTATGCCACCGGCTTCGGGTATTGCCAACTCCCATGGTTTGACGGGCGGTGTGTACAAGGCCCGAGAACGTATTCACCGCGACATGCTGATTCGCGATTACTAGCGATTCCAACTTCATGAAGTCGGGTTGCAGACTTCAATCCGAACTGAGACGGTCTTTCCGGGATTCGCTCCCCCTCACAGGGTCGCTGCCCTTTGTAACCGCCATTGTAGTACGTGTGTAGCCCAGGCCATAAGGGGCATGATGATTTGACGTCATCCCCACCTTCCTCCGGTTTGTCACCGGCAGTCTCTCATGAGTCCCTAACTCAATATTGGTAACATGAAACAAGGGTTGCGCTCGTTGCGGGACTTAACCCAACATCTCACGACACGAGCTGACGACAACCATGCACCACCTGTGTGAGATATATCTATCTCCCTGTCTCCAGGGCCTTTATCTCCATGTCAAGGCCTGGTAAGGTTCTTCGCGTTGCTTCGAATTAAACCACATACTCCACCGCTTGTGCGGGCCCCCGTCAATTCCTTTGAGTTTCACACTTGCGTGCATACTCCCCAGGCGGAGAACTTATTGCGTTAACTGCAGCACTGAGTTTCCCCAACACTTAGTTCTCATCGTTTACGGCGTGGACTACTAGGGTATCTAATCCTATTTGCTCCCCACGCTTTCGTGCTTCAGTGTCAGTTGCAGACCAGGCGGCCGCCTTCGCCACTGGTGTTCCTCCATATATCTACGCATTTTACCGCTACACATGGAATTCCATCGCCCTCTTCTGCACTCCAGCTCGACAGTTTCCATAGCCAACAGCGGTTGAGCCGCTGCCTTTTACTACAGACTTATCGTGCCACCTACGCACCCTTTACGCCCAATGATTCCGGATAACGCTCGCCACCTACGTATTACCGCGGCTGCTGGCACGTAGTTAGCCGTGGCTTTCTGGTAAGATACCATCACTCCTCCATCATTCCCTATGGAGTCCGTTTTTCTCTTACAACAGAGCTTTACGATCCGAAGACCTTCTTCACTCACGCGGCATTGCTCGTTCAGGGTTCCCCCCATTGACGAAAATTCCCTACTGCTGCCTCCCGTAGGAGTTTGGGCCGTGTCTCAGTCCCAATGTGGCCGGTCACCCTCTCAGGTCGGCTATGCATCATCGCCTTGGTGGGCCGTTACCTCACCAACTAGCTAATGCACCGCAGGCTCATCCGTATGCGGGGCCTTAGCCCCTTTTACATCCCAAAGATGCCTTCGGGATGCTCATCCTGTATTAGCTGTCGTTTCCAACCGTTATCCACGACATACGGGCAGATTGCCCACGTGTTACTCACCCGTTCGCCACTAGGTCATCTCGAGCAAGCTCTCCTTGACCTCGTTCGACTTGCATGTATTAGGCATGCCGCCAGCGTTCATCCTGAGCCAGGATCAAACTCTCCATTTGCTCATCTTTTTCTTAACGCTCGCGCGTTTGGTTTCTTTGTTTGCGTTGCTTATTCCTTACTCGGAATTGACGTTTCCTGTTCAGTTTTCAAAGATCGATTTCCTCGCCTCGCGGCTCCTCCGCTCAGCGCTCGTTTATATTACCATCCTCTCCCTTTTCCGTCAAGCATTTTTTTGTTCTTTTTTGCCTTTTTCCGTCTTTTTGGTCAAACGGGAGCACAGCCACGATCTGGGCCACGCTCCCGTTGGTCAATTATGCTTCATCACCCTTCTGTGATGAACGGATGACATGTGCGATACGCCGGTTACATCTCATCCGGATGAGGATGCAGGCGATCAAGGCAATGATCGTCGATGCGGCAAACACACCGGCCGCGATGATGAAGATCTGCTCACGCTGCTGCTCGCGGGCATACGCCTGTTCGCTGATCGCGGCGGCGCCAGAATACAGCTGCAGGGTATTCTGTGTCTTCTCATACTGATAGTAGTTCAGTTCGCCTTTTTCATTCATGGCATAGATCAGCGCATAATCGGAAAACTGCGGATCATCGAATGTCCATCCCGGCAGTTCCTGCTCATCCACGCTCACCGTCGTAAATGTCATGCCCTCTCTTTCCTGCAGGTTTTCTGGGACATCCACGATGAACAAGGCATTGCCCAGCAGCGCCATCGGGCGGAATATCGAGGTCACTTTGCCGCTTTCTTCATCATAGAGATAGAAGCTGCGCGCACCGCTCTCCTCATCGATCAGGTAGATGACCGTGCGGTTCATCAGCGTGCTGGTCCACGCGTCGATCTCCTTGCCTTCGACCGTGATGGTCGTTTTCTCGAATGAGTCTGCAGGCGCAGCCACGTCTGCGGTGTTTTTGACCACGCCGAGCTGCTTTCCACCGTATTCCAGATAGACCTCAGGCGTTTCTTCCACATAGGCGTGGATCACATAGGTCCGTGTAGTGCCGTCCTCTGCCCTGACCTGGACAGACAGATCATTGTTTCCCGGGTCAAGCTGATGCTCGCCGGCCCCGCTTACGGCAGCGGCATCATCTGCGGCCGAAGCGCTGATCTCGATCTTCTCCGTGCCGGAAGGCAGGCTCAGCTCATATTCGGTCGTATCTGCGCTGAATTCCGGGGATAATGTCCCTGCAGAGACGCTAAGGGCGGACAAAGCGGCATTAGAGGAGAGCGATGGCTGCTCCGGCTGCTGGATCTCCTCCTGCTGTTGCTGCGTCTGTTCCTGCGTGCCGCTGTCATATACCGGGCGCTCAAGGACAGTGACGCTCGCGCTCTCATAGACCTGCATATCCTGCGCACTATCATAATCCGCGATCGTACCGGAAATGGTGACGGTGATCGTGCCTGGGGAAACGGCGTTGACCGTATAGCTCTTGGACGAGCGGTCGAACCAGTCATGGTCGCTGACCGCTCCGCTTACGCTGATCTCTCCGGCGGCGTTCACCGTCCCGACGGTAAATGTCACGCTGTCTCCCACATAGATGCTCGTGCTGCTGACGTAGACATAGGCATAGCCTGCCGCGCGCACATGGATCGGCAGCGCGAACGCGCTCACGATCAGCATCAGCGCCATGACCATGCAGGCTGCTCTTTTCATCTTGCTCATCAAAAATCCTCCTCTCCCTATCGGTTCATGATCTTATTCTTGATCTGGACGTAATCGGCGGGCGAGACTTTGTTGTCCTTGTTCATGTCGGCCGCCTTCAGCGCATTGCCGCGCAGGCTGGTCTTGCCCATGATGTGATTCTTCACCAGGACATAGTCCGCCGGGGTGATCTTCCCATCATCGTTCACATCGCCGCGAGTGTAGCTGCTCTCACCCGACGATCCTGATCCGCTGGATCCGCTGTTTCCGCCATTGGAACCGCCGGAGGATCCGCCTTCTCCCTTTATCACTTTATCTAACAGGGAAGAATGGATGTACCCATAGCTTTTGGCAAAATCATAGCCCTCTCCGCTGTAATCGATGTTGCTTCGCGATGCATCGAGCGGCGTATCCAGCTGGATCCGATACCAGACATCTGATCCGGAGACCTTCGTCCCTTTCACCTCATCCAGCAGGACGAAGGACATGTTTCCGCTCTTCGGCGTCGTGTAAAGCACGGCCGAGGAGGTAGAGGCCTCTTTTCGGATATTGACCGCTCCCTGCGCCTTGACCACGATCGTCTCACGGCCGACATCGCTCTTGCCGCTGATGTATTCATCGAGCTTCCAGGCCCAGTGCGCCGCCTTCTCTCCCCAATATGGGTCAGAGGCATAGCTGAGCATCCCCGCCGACTTATCGCCGAGGAAAGAGCCGTGATATGTACTGTATTTCGGTGTCGAATACCAGAGATTGACATAGTATCGCGCATGGTCAGCGATGCTGTTCTGGGGACTGTGGTATCCGTTGGCCTGTCCCGGGTCTGCATCGACCGCATTGTGGCCGAACAGATTGTTCTTGCTCATCGCGATGCTGCTCGTGCCAAAGGCGCTCTCATTGGCTGATACGCCAAAGAGCGCAAGCGCATTGGCGCCGTATCGATCTTGGTTCTGGATAAAATAGCGGCCCATCTGATACAGCTTCGTGCCTGAAGCGGTGTAGCGGCTGCCCAGATAGTGCTTTACATACTGATCGATGTCATTCGCCGTAAACGACGTCTTTGTCCGGTTAGAGACAAATTGGTAATAATTGTAATACGGATCGTCCGGATTGATGGCATGCTTTCTCGTGCCTGCCTTGTAATCATCCAGCATCGTGTTGTAATCCGTGTAGAAATAATGCCCGTCATAGCTGTAATACACTTGATTGCTCTTCATGTAGGACTGCTGCTCTCCCACGGTCACTGCCGAGGCGTAGCTGCTCCCATGCATGTCGTTCTTGATGTAATGCTTCAGCATCCCTTGCTCACAGCGGTAAAAGCTGACATAGAGCGTATCGCTGCCATCCGCATCGAGCACCTCGACCTCGCTGGCATTCACCAGACCGACGACTCCTGACAGCATGAATTTGACCTTTGTGCCCTGATAGCCGAGAAACGCGGCGTCTGCCGCATAGTATCCATTGGTGTATCCGCTGTAGCCGGTTCCGACCTCCGTATAGCTCGTGTTCAGCGACGCGCTGTTCTTCGTGCGGAAATTGACCACACCGTGGGTGATGGCGCGCATTTCTTTGACACTGCCACCGCGCTGTCTGGCCGCGGATGCGTTATGCTGCGCCGTCTGTGCTTCCATCTGCGCAGTATCCATGATCACCAGCCTGCCCTCTTCGTCCATCGTGGTGAACAGATGATCCGGCGGAAGCACTGCGCCCGTGGAAAAGCTGTTCTCTTCCTGCGCCATCATCTGTGCGCCCCATACACATCCTGTGCATGCCAGCAGCGCGCAGCAGATAGCTGCAATTGCTTTTTTCATCAATATCCTCCCGTTTCCCCTTTTTTCACATTCGTGCATCGCCATTATAGCATATTTGCAAAGACGCTGCCTATACAAACCAGAAACTGTCATATCGCCTTTGGCCACGGTGTTTGCGGCGAAAAAAAGCCCCATGCGGGCCTATCGCATGAGGCGTTTTCATTACTGTGTATCGACGATGGACAGATCGTCTTCAGCTACGGCTTCATTGATCGCGTCGCTGCTGATCGGCTCCACATACTGTGTTTCTGTCGGTTCTCCGGCATAGCTCATGAAGGTCTCATCCTCTTCATGGCGGTGATTGCGCTCTTCGCGGATCTGCTTGAGCTCTGCAGCTTTGGCAGCGATGATGTGGTTGGTCGGACGATCGCCCTCACAGCCGGTTCCAGCCGGGATCAGCTTACCGATAATGACGTTTTCCTTCAGTCCGATCAGGTGATCGACCTTGCCCTTGATGGCCGCATCCGTCAGCACCTTGGTGGTCTCCTGGAAGGAAGCAGCAGACAGGAAGGAATCAGTTTCCACAGAAGCGCGGGAGATACCGAGCAGCACCGGCTTGATCTTCGCCGGCTTCTTTCCGCTGAGCAATGCTTCACGGTTGATCTTGTTTGCATTGACCAGGGAAACCTGGATGCCCGCATTCAGCGGTGTATCTCCGCCGTCCACGACGACGACCTTACGCAGCATCTGACGGATCATGACCTCGATATGCTTGTCGCTGATCTCGATACCCTGAGACTGGTAGACCTTCTTGACTTCCTTCAGGATATAGTTCTGCACCTGGCGCACGCCGGCAACCTTGAGCAGTTCCTTCGGATCGACCGGACCTTCGGTGATCTTGTCTCCGGCCTCGATGTGCACGCCCGGCTTGATCCACTGGCGGATCGCCTGGGAAGGATTGATCTTGTGCACCTTGCTTTCGAGCTCATTGGTGATCGTCACCTCAAAGCCCGGGGTATTTTCGAGCGATTCCACGCTCGTCACTTCACCGCTGATCTGTGCGAGCACGGCAACGCCCTTCGGGCAGCGGGCCTCGAACAGCTCCTCGACACGCGGCAGACCCTGAGTGATGTCGCCGCCGTCGGCGCTTGCCACACCGCCGGTATGGAACGTACGCATGGTCAGCTGCGTACCCGGCTCACCGATGGACTGTGCCGCCATGATGCCGACAGCCTCGCCGACCTCGACATTCTTGCCGGTCGCCATATTGCGGCCATAGCATTTCTGGCAGACGCCATGCACGGATTTGCAGGTAAAGGCAGAGCGGATATAGAGGCCTTTGATGCCGCTGTCGACGATCTGCTTCGCGATGTCTTCTGTGATGAATTCATCAGAAGCGATGATCAGTTCGCCGCTCTTAGGATCGACGACATCCTGCTTCGTATAACGGCCGATCAAGCGGTCATACAGGGATTCAATCTCTGAGTTGGTCTTGCGGTCAACGATGGCTTCCACCCAGTAGCCCTTATCGGTTCCGCAGTCTTCTTCCTTGATGATGACATCCTGCGCCACATCGACCAGACGTCTCGTCAGGTAACCAGACTCCGCGGTCTTGAGGGCGGTATCGGTCAGACCTTTACGCACGCCGTGCGTAGAGATAAAGAACTCGGACACGTTCAGACCCTCACGGAAGCAAGAGTAGATCGGGACCTCGATGATGCTCGGCACATATTCGCCCTTGGCCGATTTGGACTGAGACGGCTTGGCCATCAGTCCGCGCATACCGGCCAGCTGGGTGAAGTTGGAGGTATTTCCTCGCGCACCGGAGCGAGCCATCATATTGATCGGGTTCTTACGCGGCAGCGAGCTCAGCAGCTCATCAGCGATGTCATCCTTGACATCTGCCCACAGCTTGTTGAGGTGGCGCTCCCATTCCTGCATCGTCAACAGGCCCTTGCGCTGCAGGCGCTTGAGCTCTTCGGCCTTTTCCTTGCCTTCGTTGACGTGCTTTTCCTTGTTCGGCGCGATCTCGATATCGGCAAGCGATACGGTGATTCCCGCCACGGTCGAATATTTGAATCCCATGTCCTTGATCTCATCCAGGATCTGGGAAGTCTTTTCTGTAGAATAACGCTTGAAGATCTCTCCGATGATCTTTCCGAGGTCTTTCTTCTTGAATGCGGCCGTGACCGGCAGATTCGCGATCGCCTCGCGGATGTCCTTGCCCATCTCCAGGAAGAACTTGTCCGGCGTAGCATGGAAGTTCGCTTCAGAAACCTCGTTCAGATAAGGGAAATCCTCCGGGAACATGTTGTTGAAGATGACCTTTCCGACCGTGGTCAGCAGGTACTTGTTCATCTGTTCGCTGGTGAAGCTCGTCTTGTTCAGCGCGCGGGCCGGGATGGCGATACGGGAGTGCAGATGGATCTGCTTGGTCTGATATGCCATCATGATCTCATCGATGCTGCCGTAAACGTGCGCTTCGTTGTCTGCGAAACGATTCCACATCGCTGCTTCTTCCTCGCAGTCCACATCCAGATAACGCTGGGCTTCAGCGCGGAACTCTTCCGCGGTCTCTTCCATGGTCAGATAGAAGTTGCCCATGACCATGTCCTGACCCGGCGTAACGATCGGCTTTCCATCCTTCGGACCGAGGATGTTGTTCGATCCCAGCATCATGACGAGCGCTTCGGCGCGCGCCTCTTCGCTCAGCGGAACGTGCACGGCCATCTGGTCGCCGTCAAAGTCGGCGTTGAAGGCGGTGCAGACCAGCGGATGCAGACGCATGGCACGCCCTTCCACCAGCTTCGGGATGAAGGCCTGGATACCCAGGCGGTGCAGGGTCGGTGCACGGTTCATCAGGATCGGGTATCCGTCGATGACCGATTCCACGATATCCCAGATCCGCGGATCCTGACGGTCGATCAGTTTTTCCGCCGTCTTCGGGTTAGATGCGATCTCGCGGTTCACGATCTCGTTGATGACGAACGGCTTGAACAGCTGTACGGCCATCTCACGCGGGATGCCGCACTGATACATCTTCAGATCCGGTCCCACGGCAATAACGGAACGGCCGGAGAAATCGACACGCTTTCCGAGCAGGTTCTGACGGAAACGTCCCTGCTTGCCCTTCAGGGAATGAGACAGCGACTTCAGGGCGCGTCCGCTTGCGCCGGTGATCGGCTTGGAGCGGCGTCCATTATCGATGAGCGCATCGACTGCTTCCTGCAGCATACGCTTCTCATTCTGCACGATGATGGCCGGCGTACCGAGCTCGAGCAGCTTCTTCAGACGGTTGTTGCGGGTGATGACGCGGCGGTAGAGATCGTTGAGATCGCTGGTCGCGAATCGGCCGCCATCCAGCTGCAGCATCGGGCGCAGATCCGGCGGTATGACCGGAACGACGGTCATGACCATCCACTCCGGCTTGTTTCCGGAACGGCGGAACGCTTCGATCGTATCCAGACGCTTGACCAGCTTTTTGTGCTTTTCGCCCTGGGCGTTTTCCATGGCCGTCTTCACGAGCTTGTATTCCTTCTCGAGATCGACGTCCTTGAGCAGCGTCAGCGCAGCTTCTGCGCCGGTCTGTGCGACAAAGCTGCCCGGACCGTAGATGGCCATGTTCTCGCGGTACTCCTTCTCAGAGAGCACCTGTTTGTATTCCAGCTTCGTATCTCTGGGATCGGTCACGATCCAGGAAACGAAGTAAACGACTTCTTCCAGCTGTTTCGGGGTCACATCCAGCAGCAGCGCCATCCGGGAAGGAATGCCGCGCAGATACCAGATATGTGCGACCGGCGCAGCCAGCTCGATGTGTCCCATGCGCTCACGGCGCACCGTGGACTTGGTGATCTCTACGCCGCAGCGGTCGCAGATCACGCCTTTGTAACGCACTTTCTTATATTTTCCGCAATAGCATTCCCAGTCCTTGGTCGGGCCGAAAATGCGTTCACAGAACAGACCGTCTCTCTCCGGCTTCTGTGAGCGGTAGTTGATCGTCTCCGGCTTCTTGACTTCGCCGTGGCTCCATTCATGGATACGCTCCGGAGAAGCAAGCTTCACCTGAATCGAGGCAATATTATTGATGCTCATAATCTATTTACGCCTCCTTTTCTTCATCTTCACGCTCCAGCATATCATCCGCTGAACTGTCCTCCTGGGACTCTTCGTCCAGCTCTTCTGCTTCCGCAGGAGCAGGTTCTGCCGCCTTCGGTTCTTCAATGACCGGCAGCACGGTCGGTTCCGAGCTGTCATCATTGCTGAGGTCGACTTCATTTCCTTCCTCATCCAGCAGGTTGACGTCGATGGCGAGTGCCTGCAGCTCATGCATCAGGACGCGGAAGGACTCAGGAATGCCCGGTTCCGGGATATCCTTGCCCTTGATGATGGCTTCATAGGTCTTCGTGCGGCCCTGGATATCATCTGATTTGACGGTCAGGATCTCCTGCAGGGTATGCGCGGCGCCATAGGCCTCCAGCGCCCAGACCTCCATCTCACCGAAACGCTGTCCGCCATTCTGCGCCTTACCGCCCAGCGGCTGCTGCGTAACGAGAGAGTAAGGTCCTGTCGCACGGGCATGCAGCTTATCGTCGACCATGTGCGCCAGCTTGATCATATACATGACGCCGACAGAGATGCGCTCATCGAACGCTTCGCCGGTACGGCCGTCATACAGCACCTGCTTGCCATCCTTGGTCATGCAGGCTTCCTGCATGATCTCGCTGAGCTCTTCGTTGGAGATACCGTCGAATACCGGGGTCGCGAACTTCACGCCCAGCTTTTTGGCCGCATAGCCCAGATGGATCTCCAGCACCTGTCCGATGTTCATACGTGAAGGCACGCCGAACGGGTTCAGCATGATGTCCACCGGTCTGCCATCCGGCATGTACGGCATATCCTCCACCGGCAGGATCTTGGAGATGACACCCTTGTTTCCATGACGTCCGGCCATCTTGTCACCCTCAGAGATCTTACGCTTCTGCACGATGTAGACCTTGACGGTCTCCTTGACGCCCGGAGGCAGCTCATGTCCGTCCTCACGCTTGAAGACGCGGATAGAGTGCACGATGCCGGCTCCGCCGTGCGGCACTTTCAGGGAGTTGTCGCGCACCTCGCGCGCTTTCTCGCTGAAGATCGCCAGCAACAGCTTCTCTTCCGGAGAGATCTCGCTTTGGCCCTTCGGGGTCACCTTGCCGACGAGGATATCGCCTTCCTGCACTTCCGCACCGACCATGATGATGCCGCGGCTGTCCAGGTTGCGGCAGGCTGCCTCGCTGACATTCGGGATATCGCGGGTGATCTCTTCCGGTCCCAGCTTCGTCTCGCGGCAGTCGATGTCGTATTCTTCGATATGGATCGAGGTGTACACATCGTCGCGGACAAGGCGTTCGCTCATGATGATGGCATCCTCGTAGTTATAGCCGTACCAGGTCATGAAGGCGATGGTCACGTTCTGACCCAGCGCCAGCTCACCGTTTTCCATGGACGGTCCATCCGCCAGGATATCGCCCTTTTCCACACGCTCGTGCTTCTTGACGATCGGGCGCTGGTTGATGGACGTTCCGGCGTTAGAGCGCTGGAACTTGCGCATGCGGTATTCATGCGTCTCTCCCGCATCATCGCGCACGACGATACGCTGAGAATCCACATATTCGATGACGCCGTCTTCCTTGGCGACGATGCCGACGCCAGAGTCTTTGGCGATCTTATATTCGATGCCTGTGCCGACATAAGGGGAATGCGGCATGAGCAGCGGAACGGCCTGACGCTGCATGTTGGCGCCCATCAGGGCTCGGGAGGCGTCATCGTTTTCCAGGAACGGCACGCAGGCTGTCGCCACTGAGACGATCTGCTTCGGAGAGACGTCGGCCAGTTCGACTTCTTCGCGTCTGGCGATGATCGTATCGCCGTTCTTACGCGCGACGACATGCTCGTTGATCAGACGTCCGTCACGCACCTCGTTGGCCTGGGCGATGACATAATCCGCTTCTTCATCCGCGGAGAGATAGATGGCATTCTCCTGTACGGTGCCATCCGCATTGACGATACGGTACGGCGTCTGAATGAAGCCATACTCGTTGATCTTTCCATAAGTGGTCAGGTTGGAGATCAGACCGATGTTCGGTCCTTCCGGCGTCTCGATCGGACAGATACGGCCGTAGTGTGAGCTGTGGACGTCTCGCACCTCGAAGCCGGCGCGATCACGGGTCAGACCGCCTGGACCAAGCGCGGAGATACGGCGCTTGTTGGTCAGCTCAGCCAGCGGGTTCTGCTGGTCCATGAACTGAGACAGCTGCGAACTGGAGAAGAACTCCTTGATCGCCGCAGTCAGCGGACGGATGTTCGTCAGCTTCTTCGGCGTCAGCGTCGCTGTCTCTGCGATGGACATACGCTCCTTGACCACGCGCTCCATGCGGCTCAGACCGATGCGGAACTGGTTCTGGATCAGCTCGCCGACCGTGCGGATGCGGCGGTTGCCCAGCATATCGATGTCGTCGGTCTCGCCGATCCCATCCATGATGTTCAGATTGTAGGAATAGAACGCATACATATCGGAGATAGTAATGGTGTGCTTATCCGCAAACGGGTCATTGCCGATGATCTTCACCACATTGCCGTCTGCGCCGCGTACATACAGCTCCTGCACGGCAGCGCCGACCAGCCATGCGTACACTTCATTTCCGGCATAGACATTCGCGATGATCTCTTCCACCGTATCTGGATCCAGCGTATCCGGCTTTACGCGCGGCGTATAGCCGTCGACATACAGGTCGCCGTCCGCATCTGCGATATCATTTCCCTCTTCATCAGTCAGACGCGCCAGCGCGTACATGCGCTGTCCGTAGTTCAGCACCGCTGCCGCATTTTCTGCGGTCATCTTCACCTTTTTGGCGATGATCCCGCCATGCACGCTGATCTTTTCCACGTTGCCCTGGAGCATGTCGACGTCAGCTTCGCTCAGCACGCTGCCTTCATACAGCGTGATGTCATCCAGTTCGACGTCAGAAGCCAGGACACGGCCGACCAGCCCGCTCTTCCATTCCACCGGCACTTCGACCACATCCGGGTGGTTGAACAGCGGATTGAACGGGAATGCCGTCATATAGATGCCCTTGTTCAGCTCTTTGCGCAGCGCGTTGCGCTCATCGCGGCGGATATTCGTTCCGCTCTCCATGAAGATCGTGCCGTCTGCGCCGACGATATCCTGCGCCAGCGTCGTATGATATGTACGCGCAAACGCATTCAGCTTCTTTCTCAGCTTGAACCGTCCGGCCTTGGTCAGGTCATAACGGCGCGGATCGAAGAACTTGGCGTTCATCAGGGTGACGGATCCATCCAGCGTCGGGATCTCGTCGCTGCGCTGGTTCTCATAGATGGACAGCAGCGCCTCCTGCGTCGACTTGACCTTATCGGCGAGCAGGGTGTTCTCCAATTCCTCATATTTTCCGAAGAACGCGGTATATAACAGCAGATACAGGTTCATGTATTCGCGGTTTTCATCATCGATGGCCAGATCCTCGCTCCATTCTCTGCCCATCGCGCGCAGGAAGGACTCCATCTGGCTCGTATCCAGCGGATCCTCGCTCGGCATCAGATCCACGGACATACCGATGGCCTTGAACAGGACACTGGAAAGGATTTTACGCTTACGGTCGATGCTGACGGAAAGCTGGCGTCCGGTCGAGCTCTTCTTCAGCTCCGTCATGAACTCAAGCCAGGTTCCCCGGCTCGGGATCAGCTCGCAGCTGTACGACGTCTTGCCGGTCTTTTCCTCGTATCCGGTGGAAAAGTAAGCGCCCGGAGAACGCACGATCTGCGAAACGATGACACGTTCCGCTCCGTTGATAATAAATGTGCCGGTTTCCGTCATCAGCGGGAAATCGCCGAGGAAGACTTCCTCCTCTTTTCGCATGACTTCACCTGTGTTCGTATCCGTGATTTCCAGCTCCATCTTCGCCTTCAGAGGTGCGGCATAGTTGCACTCCCTGTACATCGAATCCTCAGCGCTGTATTTCGGCTCTTCAAATTCATAACCGAGGAATTTCAGACGAATATTGCCCCCGTAGTTCTGAATCGGGTAAATTTCGTTGAAAACTTCAGCAATTCCCTGAGTCTTGAACCATTCGAAAGAGTCTGTCTGGATTTCCACCAGGTTCGGCAGTTCCAGCTTACCGCTGACCTTGGAATAGTCTCTGCGCTCAGCCTTTTTACCGGAAGCGACAATACGATAAGGTTTCTTTTTGTCCATGTACGCCATCCTTTCTCTGTCATTGTTTACTAAAATCGGATAAAATTCAGCATTCTATCATCTTAGTATTCTGCATTTTATTATAATATCAATCACCTGTCAATTTGTCAACTTTTTTTGCCAGCAAGACAAGATACCCTTTTTCCCGGCTGATGATCTCGCAGCTGCCAAACACCTGAGCGATCTTCTCCCGGGCGCTCGCCGCCCCCTGCTGCTTGCGGATGACGACCCACAGCCTGCCGCCTTCCCGCAGATGATCATAGGCCTGCTCGAACATCTGATAGATGACCTTCTTGCCTGCGCGGATCGGCGGATTGGTCAGGATATCAGTAAAAGTATTCCCTTCCACGCCTGAATATACATCCGAGCACACGCAAGTGACCTCTGCGCCGTTGCGCGCGGCGTTCTCCTGCGCCAGCTCCAGCGCGCGCGGGTTCACCTCTGCCAGCGTGAACGCGCTGTCCGGATACTGCTTTTTCAGGGTGATGCCGATCACGCCGTATCCGCAGCCCAGATCCAGCACTTCCTCACCGAGCAGGCCGGAAGCGTGAACGGCATCCAGCAGCGTCCTCGTGCCGAAATCGACATGATCCTTACAGAAGACGCCGTTATCCGTCAGAAAATGACAGGTAAAACACGAAAACCGGAAAGTAATTTCTTTCCGGTTCTGTGCTAAATGACGATTATCAGTGAAATAATGATTCATAACGATCACCGTCCTTTTTAGAGTAAAGAAAGCCCGAAGGCTTTCTGTCTGTTCATATTGTCGATGCCGATTACTTGATTTCTACAGTAGCGCCGGCGTCCATCAGCTTCTTCTTGATTTCCTCGGCTTCTTCCGGCTTGATGTTTTCCTTGATCACGCTCGGTGTCTTGTCGACCAGACCCTTTGCATCAACCAGTCCCAGACCAGTGATCTCACGAACGGCCTTGATGACTGCGACCTTCGTACCGCCGACATCAGTCAGGGTAACCGTTACTTCGCTCGGTCCAGCAGCTTCTGCAGCTTCTGCAGCCGGTGCAGCAGCAACCGGTGCGGCAGCAGTTACGCCGAACTTCTCTTCAATTGCGCTTACCAGGTCGTTCAGTTCCAGAATTGTGGCTTCCTCAAGGTATGCCAGGATGTCCTCATGTGTTAACTTTGCCATGTTCATTTCCTCCTATCAAAGTCTTTTTCTTATTCAGCTGCAGCAGGTTCTGCTGCTCCTTCCTTGCTCTCTGCAACCGCCTTGACAGCGCACGCGAACTTGATGATCGGTGACTGCAGGCAGCCCAGGAACATGGAGATCATGCCTTCCTTGTTCGGCAGGGCGGACAGCTTCTTGATCGTTTCTTCGTCCACAACCTTGCCTTCGACGATACCGCTCTTCAGCACCAGGTTCTCGTGCTTCTTCGCGAATTTCGCGAGCACGCGAGCCGGTGCGGTGGCGTCCTTACCGAATGCGATGGCGTTCGGTCCGACCAGGACCTCTTTCAGTCCGTCGGCGCCGATGCTTTCGACGGCACGCTGAGCCAGTGCGTTCTTGTACACCTTGAACTCAACGTCTTCTGCGCGCAGCTCACGGCGCAGTTCCGTCATTTCCGCCACTGTCAGACCGCGGTACTCAACGACTACGGTTGACTCGGCATTTTTCATCTTCTCCGCAATTTCAGCGACATACGCCTTCTTTGCTTCGATGATCGCCTGGTTCATTTCCTACACCTCCTGTTTATATGTCCGCAATATACCAAGAGTTATAAAAAGCCCGCAGACCATGACAGTATGCGGGCTGAAAGTTCATAACCATCTTTCTACCTCGGTAACATGATTAAGCATCTCTGCCGTTACTGTCTTTGGTATATTGATAACATCAGTATTTTATCACTGTTTCTGACAATGTCAAACTATTTTTCAACGGAAACATGGATTCCAGGACCCATGGTCGTGCTCAGCACCAGGTTCTTGATGTATGTTCCCTTGACGGCAGCCGGACGTGCCTTGGCGATCGTGCTGTAGATGGCCTTGAAGTTCTCCACCAGCGCCTGATCGTCAAAGCTCGTCTTTCCGATCATCAGGTTGATGTTTCCTTCCTTGTCCACACGGTACTCGACCTTACCCTTCTTGATATCTTCGACAGCCTTCGCGATATCCATCGTTACGGTTCCTGTCTTCGGGTTCGGCATGAGGCCCTTCGGTCCCAGCACACGGCCCAGTCTTCCCAGCTGACCCATCATGTCCGGAGTGGCGACGATCACGTCAAATCCAAACCAGCCCTTCTGGATCTCATCGAGCATTTCCTTGCCGCCGACGAAGTCTGCGCCTGCGTCCTTAGCTTCCTGCTCCTTCGCCCCCTGTGTGATGACCAGCACCTTCTGGGACTTACCTGTTCCATTCGGCAGGACCATCGCACCGCGGATCTGCTGGTCAGCGTGACGCGGATCCACGTTCAGGCGGAATGACACTTCCACGGAAGCGTCGAACTTCGCATAGTTTGTCTGCTTTGCCAGTGCAACTGCTTCTTCGATCGAGTAACTCTTGGAACGATCGACCAGTTTAGCAGCTTCAGCGTACTTCTTTCCTACTTTTGCCATTTCTGTTCACTCGTCCTTTCTTTACCCTTCGAAGCCATCGACCTTGATGCCCATGTTGCGCGCGGTTCCGGCGATGATGCGCATAGCGCCTTCCACGTCATTGGCATTCAGGTCAGGCATCTTGTACTCAGCGATCTCCTTCAGCTGGTCTACAGTGATCGTTCCGGAAATCTCCTTCTGGTCGCTGCTTGCCTTCTGGATCTTGGCAGCCTTCTTCAGCAGAATGGCAGCCGGAGTCGTCTTCAGTACGAAATCAAATGACTTGTCTTCATAAGCCGTGATGATGACCGGTACGAGGTCACCTGCACGGTCCTTGGTCGCATCGTTGAATGCGCTGCAGAACTGCGGCATGTTGATTCCGGCAGAAGCCAGAGCCGGTCCCGGTCTTGCACCTCCGGCCGGGAACTGCAGTTTGCAGACCTTTGCAACTTTTTTACTCACAAGACACACCTCCTATAAATATGTTGTCTCATGCAGTGGTCACGAACGGTTGCTCGTCCTCCCACGCAGCTATGCCTGTATGCACAGCGTTCTTATTTTACCTTGTTTAGCCGTTGAAATCAAGCGGAAATCGCATTTTCCCCGTCATTATTCCGGCGAAGCCTTCAATGTGCCGTTTTCCAGATCTCAAAAAAAAACAGACTGCCCTGACGCAGTCCGTTCAATCGCTCAGCTGATGGCTGTTTTCCAGCAGCATCTCTAATTCGCCGCTTTCCCAGCGCGCGTCCAGGCGCACGCTGATCCAATGCTTCTTATTCATATGATAGGCTGGAAAGATGCGCTGATGATCGACCAGCTCCTGCGCCGCGGCCTTGAGGTTGACGACCTCGCATTCCCCCTCCTCATCGATGAGCAGGCGGTTCAATTCAAATAATAATCTACGCAACTGATGAGTCCTCGCTTTGCGAGGATGTTGTCCATACCGATGCCATCTATGCCACTTGCTCCTTTATTAGCTTTCACCTTCTTGTAAACAAGAACCATATTATCTCGGCTCAGGATTTCCTCTATCAATTGTGACATCATCGTCCCCTCCTCTCGCTGCACTTCTTATCCTTGCCTCCTCCCTCTTATGAAAGTTTCACTACACCTCACGATGTAAACCTTGGGAGTCGCTATGGGATTCGTCGGTAACTACGCCCCGGTGGACTTTCACCACAGACTGACGGCATGCCTGTTATACGAAAAAATGGATGTTTCCTGTAAAACACAGAAAAACATCCATCTGACTCCTTCAAGACATTTAATACTCGTAGTTTTTAGATACACCTCATTTTAAGGGTTACTCTTTCTTATCGTTTTATGCTAAAATCCAATCACCAATCCATTCCTTGGTTGATACATTATAAAGCCTCTTATAAACATGACCATTTATGTACTTATATCGCCATTCAACGATGTCAGCTCGTGCTTCGATCTCAACATTGTCAATATTTGGAGTTTGAGCCAAGCGGGGAACAATAGACGAGAAAAGAGAGCAAAAGACAATCGATACGATTCAAAAAATTTTAATTAAATACTCCTCTTATTCATTAATGATTGGTAAATTTAACGATTCAGGAAGAGCATCAAGCGGAAGCTCTTCTCCATCCAGAACCAAAGTATACGTGCCATCTGAATGTCTGATGATATACGAGGACTCCTCCAGCTCTTCTTTAATGAATACGCCTTCCTCATCAGGGGCATCAAGGTAATATGGTTCAAAAATAATAACATTGCTTAAAAAAGGAAGGATGAACGCGATAAATAAGAAGATGCTTTTCGTCCTCTTTTTAGGGCTGCCTTTCAGTAGAAAATCAATACGGTACTTTAGGATCTCCGCACTGTCATTGATAAAGCAAGCAGAAAAAGCGGAAGGAACACTCTGTTGGAACTCTATTTGCTTTCTTTGGACATCTAAAATGGTTTGCGCGTATTCCAAATATTCTTCCTGCTTCATATTTTTCACAACACTGTAATCTGCATGTATTTCCAAGTAAAGATCGATTTGTTTCTGTAGCAAATATATAGGCGGAAACCACCAGTAAAAGATGACCAGCAGATTGATAAACTGTTTGATCAGAAGATCTTTGTGCAGGATATGCTGGTGTTCATGCATAAGAATGTACTTTAATTCTTTATCGGTGTACGGAGTTTTGGGAAGGTATATATCATTTTTACTTCCCATGACCATAGGAGTGCTGACCGCGTCTGTAAAATACAAGCTTTGTGTTGCCTGGGGAATATACGCAGAAAGCAAGTGATGTTCAGCGCTTTCTTTCATCTGTGCTGATAAGAAATGGAGCCTTCGGATTCTAAGCACATACCGTATCCCTTGAACCATGATTCCGATCCCCCATAAAATCACTAATATCTTCATGATGGAAAGTCCGGTAATGGGTTCGAATAGCATGATATCCCTGATAGATGTCATTACATTTGTCGATTTCAACGTAATGGTAAACGGCAATTCTATCGGAAACAGAATACGCAGAAAGATCACAGCGAGCATGATGCTTAAAAAATCAGTACGAAACCAGATATGGCTTTTTTCCTGGTCAGTGCAAGATGAAATAAAACGATCAATATGGTGGCCATGACCATCATGATAAGAAACGACGATAAGGATAATCGCATATAGATCACTACTCTTGTTTCTTTTTATCGATCTCCTGCTGGAGTTGATCAAGCACATCCATATCATCGCATTGTTGGATGAAAGACGTGGTCATCTGCAGCAAAGTCTTATTGTCAATAAGCGATGCCATATATTGTTCCTTGCTGATCGTCGGGCTGAACTCCCGCATCAGTGCCTTATTGCGCTGGGAATAGTCGGCGATATGAATATATTCTTTGTTCAAGAGCCGTTTCAGGATGGGAAGGACGGAATTGACCGACAGTTCCGGAATATCCTTCTGGATATCGCATGCCGGCAGCGGCTCATCGTGTTTCCATAAGATCTCCATCACTTCCAGTTCTCTGGGGGTAAGCCTGTTTTTCTTCATGTTGTCACACCTCCATCTGGATATATTTTAATCTGTTTTCATCGATGAATCAACTGATCCAGCGGGACTGATCCGCGCAAAGAAAAAAAAGATGCCGGATCGCTGACCCAGCATCACTTGCCGTTCTTCTTCCGGCATCATTTCCTTGCCTTCATGGCACTGACGATCTGATCGCCCATCTCGCTGCAGGAGAGCTTCGTCATGCCCTCCTCCATGATATCGGCACAGCGGTATCCGGCATTGAGCACATCTTCCACCGCTGCTTCGATGAGCGCTGCTTCCTCATCCAGGTCAAAGGCATAGCGAAGCATCATCGCGGCGGATAAGATCATGCCGGTCGGATTGGCGATGTTCTTGCCGGCGATGTCCGGGGCTGAGCCATGGATCGGCTCATACATGCCGCGTGTGCCCTCGCCCAGCGACGCGCTTGGGATCAGGCCGATGCTGCCGGTGATCATGCTCGCCTCATCGCTCAGGATATCGCCGAACATGTTCTCGGTCACGATGACATCGAACTGCGCGGGATCCTTTACGATCTGCATCGCGGCATTGTCCACGAGCATATCCTGCAGCTGCACATCCGGATATTCCTGTGCGACTTCATGCACGACCTTGCGCCACAGGCGGCTGGTATCGAGCACATTGGCCTTGTCCACGCTAATCACGCGGCCATGCCGCTTGCGAGCCGTCTGGAACGCCGTATGCGCGATGCGGCGGATCTCGTGCTCATAGTAACACATGTTGTCACTCGCATACAGTTCGCCATCTCTTTCCTCGGTCTTCTTCTCGCCGAAGTACACGCCGCTGATGAGCTCGCGCACGACCATGAAGTCGATGCCGTTTTCCACCAGCTCCGGCTTCAAAGGCGAAGCATCCTTCAGCTGCGGGAAGATCTTGGCCGGACGCAGGTTCGCGTACAGGCCGAGCGCCTTGCGCACCGTGAGCAGCGCCTTTTCCGGGCGGATGGCCGGATCGACGCCGTCCCATTTGGGACCGCCGACCGCGCCGAGCAGCACCGAATCACTGTCTAAGCATTTCTGCAGGCTCTCTTTTGGCAGCGAGGTGCCATACTGATCGATGGCGCAGCCTCCGGCACATACCGGAACGATATCAAACTGATGCCCATACAGCTCTTGTACACAGTTCAGCGCTTTCAGCGCCTCGGCCATGATCTCCGGGCCGATGCCGTCGCCGGCGATGACCGCGATATTCTTTTTCATTTAATCTTCCCCCTTGCGGATGGCATTCATCAAGCCATTGTTCTTCATGATATTCTGGATGAACGGCGGGAATGGCGCCGCCTGATAGCTTTCGTTCCTGGTGAGGTTATGGATCACGCCGCTGTCAAAGTCGATCTCGATCTCATCGCCAGCCTGGATCGAATCACTGGCCTGCTCACATTCGAGGATCGGCAGACCGATGTTGATCGCGTTGCGATAGAAGATACGGGCAAAGGATTTGGCGATGACGCAGCTGATGCCGCTTTCCTTGATGGCGATCGGCGCATGCTCACGGGATGATCCGCACCCGAAGTTCCATCCGGCCACCATGATGTCTCCCGACTTCACCTTATTCACAAAGTCCGCATCGATGTCGCACATGCAATGTGAAGCGAGTTCCTTGGGATCGCTGGTGTTCAGATAACGCGCCGGAATGATGACGTCTGTATCGACATTATCCGGATAAATATGTGTCTGTCCCTGTGCTTTCATCTCATTTCCTCCTTATGCTTCCTGCGGCTGCGCGATCACGCCGGCGATCGCACTGGCAGCTGCAACGGCCGGGCTGGCCAGATAGACCTCAGAATCCACATGTCCCATGCGGCCGACGAAATTGCGGTTGGTCGTGGCGACACAGCGCTCTCCTTCTGCCAGGATGCCCATGTAGCCGCCCAGGCAAGGTCCGCAGGTCGGCGTGGACACCACGCATCCGGCATCGATGAAGATGTCCATGTAACCACGGTGCACACATTCCTTGTAAATGCTCTGGGTCGCTGGGATGATGATGCAGCGCACCCCTTTGGCGACATGCTTGCCCTCCAGGATACGGGCCGCAGCCGCCATATCGGAAATGCGACCGTTGGTGCAGGAACCGATGACCACCTGATCGATGCGGATCGGCTCTGCGATCTCATCGACCGTATGCGTGTTTTCCGGCAGATGCGGGAAAGCGACGGTCGGGCGGATCGCGCTGAGATCGATATCATATGTCTTCACATATTCGGCATCCGCATCTGCGTGATATTCCTGATACGGACGGTTCACTCTGTCCTTCACATACGCTCTGGTCACGTCATCCACTTCGAAGATGCCATTTTTCGCACCGGCTTCGATGGCCATGTTGCAGATGCACAGACGATCATCCATGGTCAGATCCTTCACGCCTTCTCCGGTGAATTCCATGGAGCGGTACAGCGCCCCGTCCACGCCGATCATGCCGATGATATGCAGGATGACATCCTTTCCGGATACATTGGGCTGCAGGCTGCCGCTCAGGTTGAAGCGGATCGCCTCGGGCACTTTGAACCAGCATTTGCCCGTCGCCATGCCGGCAGCCATATCGGTGCTGCCCACGCCGGTGGAGAAGGCGCCCAGCGCACCATAGGTGCATGTGTGGGAATCGGCGCCGATGATGCATTCTCCCGGGCCGACGATGCCTTTTTCCGGAAGCAGAGCATGTTCGATGCCCATCTCGCCGACATCATAGAAATGCTCGATGTGCTTGGCAAATGCGAAAGTGCGGCAGGCCTTGCATTGCTGCGCGGCCTTGATGTCCTTATTGGGGGCGAAGTGGTCCATGACCATCGCTACCTTTCCCGGATCAAATACGCGCTTGAATCCATATTTTTCAAACTCGCGGATCGCGACCGGCGAGGTAATGTCGTTGCCCAGCACCATATCGAGATCGGCCTCGATCAGCTGCCCGGCCTCCACGTGATCCATTCCGGCATGTGCCGCCAGGATCTTCTGCGTCATTGTCATTCCCATGTCGTCTTACCCCTTTCCTTCCTGCGCTCTGCGCTGCTTCAGCGCGCGGTTCAGCGCGGAGAAGATCGCCAGTACGCTCGATGTGATGATATCCTCATGGATGCCCACGCCCCACTGATCCAGGTTGCGGCAATCCTTGATCTTCACATAAGAGACCGCCTTGGATGTCGAGCCTTTGGTGAGCGAATGTTCCTTATAATCCATGATGTCGAATTTTACGCTGGTGTTGTTGCGCAAAGCGTTGCTCAGCGCATCCAGGCGTCCATTTCCGGTGCCTACTGCATTGATCCGCTGGCCGTCTGCCTCCAGGCGCAGCGTACAGATGAAGTTCTCTCCTTCTCTGGCGAAGTGGAAATCTTCCATGGTAAACGGCGCTTCCACATTGCGGTATTCTTTTTCGAAGAGATCTCTGACTTCGTTGGGGAGCAGCTCCTTGTGCTGTTCATCGCTGATGCCCTTCATGAAATAGCCGATCTCCTCACGCATGTCGATCGGAAGCTCATAGCCATAATATTCTTCCAGCATGTAGGCGACGCCGCCCTTGCCAGACTGCGAATTGATGCGGATGACGTCGGTCTCATACACTCTGCCGACATCGCGCGGGTCGATCGGCAAGTATGGCACGGTCCACTGTTTCTCGTCATGTTCTTCGCGATAGTGCATGCCTTTGGCAATGGCATCCTGATGGGAGCCGCTGAAGGCCGCGAATACAAGCTGTCCGGCATAGGGCTGACGATAGCCGACCTTCATGCGCGTCACTTGTTCATAGACATCGACGATATGCGGCATATCGCTGAAATCGAGCTGCGGATCCACGCCCATGGAATACATGTTCATCGCCAGGGTGATGATGTCCACGTTGCCGGTGCGCTCGCCGTTGCCGAAGAGCGTGCCCTCGATGCGGTCAGCGCCGGCCAGCAGACCCATCTCGCTGTCGGCCACGCCGCAGCCGCGGTCATTGTGCGGATGCAGGGAGACGATGACGTTTTCGCGGTAGTTCATGTGCTTGCACATATATTCGATCTGGCTGGCATAGACGTGCGGCATGGACATCTCCACCGTCACCGGCAGGTTGATGATCACCTTGTTGTCTGCGCTTGGCTGCCAGACATCGAGCACGGCGTTGCACACTTCCAGGGCATAATCGACTTCCGTGCCGGTAAAGCTCTCTGGAGAGTATTCGAACCGGTATCCTCCGCCGTCGCGCTCGCTCAGTTCCTGCAGCAGCTTCGCGCCTTCCACAGCGATCTGCTTGATCTCTTCCTTTGATTTGCGGAAGACCTGCTCGCGCTGTGCCTTTGAGGTGGAATTGTACAGGTGCACGATGACATTCTCGCGCTTGGCGCCCTTGACCGCCTCGAATGTCCGCTTGATGATGTGTTCGCGCGCCTGGGTCAGCACCTGCACGGTCACATCATCCGGGATCATATCCTGTTCGATCAATGTGCGCATGAAGTCGAACTCGGTCTGGGAAGCGGCCGGAAAGCCGACCTCGATCTCCTTGAAGCCGACCTTGACGAGCAGCTTGAAAAACTCCAGCTTCTCTTCCAGGCTCATCGGAATGATGAGCGACTGGTTGCCATCGCGCAGATCGACGCTGCACCATACCGGCGCTTTGTCCACATACTCTTTCTTCGTCCATTCCATGCACGGTTCCGGCGGCATGAAATACTGTCTGCTGTACTTTTCAAATCCTTTCATGTAGTCTCCTCCTGTATCCAAACAACAAAAAAGCTTCCATCTTCCTCTGAAGACGAAAGCTGTCACTCCCGCGGTACCACTTCACTTGGTGCAATGCACCCGCTCATTACGTATCACTGTCGAATACGCTCTCACGATAACGGCTGAGAATTCCGATGACACTTACTTGCGGCACGCGTTCAAGTCATAGCTCCCGGGTGAGCTGAAACCGATGCCTGCGCTGCCTCGCACCATACGGCAGCTCTCTGTGCCAGGGGATATCCGTTCCTGATCCCGTTCTTCGCTTTTGTTATTGACTTTAGGATACGCCCCAAAATGAAAATTGTCAACATGCCTTCTGATATTTTTCTTGTTTTTTCATGAAAATATTTTCAACGAAAGAGAGACTGTCTGTGCATGTGAACCAGATTCCCTTGTTTTTCTTGTGATTCCCCTTCGCTGGTATTATAATTTCATCAAGACAGAAGTCTGCACACTATCGGGAACAGGAGGAAAGATATGAGCGAATATGTAATCATGACAGACAACATGGGAGATCTTCCCGCTTCATTTTACGAAGAACATCAGATCCCGGTCATGTATCTGAGCTATACGATGGACGGGGAAACTTATGGCGAAGGGCATATGCAGAGCGATGAGGAGTTTTACCGCAAGATGCGTGAAGGATCGCTGCCGACCACCTCGCAGATCAATCCGCAGAACGCAAAGGAACAATTTCTCAAAGTGCTGAATACTGGCAAGGATGTGCTGTGCATCTCTTTTTCCTCAGGGCTCAGCGGCACATATAACAGCTGCGCGCTGGCAGCGGAAGAGCTGCGCGAGGAAGGCTGGCATATCGAGGTCATCGATTCACTGTGTGCTTCGCTGGGACAGGGACTGCTGCTATATAAGGCAGTGGAGCGGAAAGAGAAAGGCGCTTCATTTGCAGAGATACGCGACTGGGTGATGGCTAACCGCCTCAACATCTGCCATGTCGTGCTCGCCGATGACCTTTATCACCTGATGCGCGGCGGACGCGTTTCCCGCTCCACCGCCGTAGTGGGCACGATGCTCTCCATCAAGCCGCTCATCCAGATGAACGATGAAGGAAAGCTGATCCCTACTGGCAAGGCCCATGGCCGCAAGAAGGGCATGAAGGCGCTGATCGACATGATGGACAGACAGATGGGCAGCCGCCGCGAGGAGAATGACATCTTCATGATCTGCCATGCCGACTGCCGCCAGGACGCAGATGCGCTGGCCCAGATGGTCAAAGATAAATTCGGCATCCAGAAATGTCTCATCAACTATATCGGACCGGTCATCGGCTCACACACTGGCCCGGATACGATGGCCTTGTTCTTCCTGGGTGATGCGCGCATGAAATGACCGTGAGGATTTCCATCCGTGGAAATCCTTTTTTTCATGGCTTTTCTTTCCCCTCGTTTCGTTTTATACTGTTATCGCTAAAGGGGATGAATGAAATGACACAGGAAGTACGGGGACTGATGAGCGAGGGGAACATATGGAAACAGCTGATCCTCTTCTCTGTCCCGCTCGTGCTGGGCAATATCTTCCAGCAGCTTTACAATGCGGTCGATTCGATGATCGTCGGCAATTTTGTCGGCAAAGAGGCACTCGCCGCCGTGACCTCAAGTTCGCCGATCATCAATCTGCTCATCAGCTTTTTCATGGGGCTTTCGGTCGGGGCCGGCGTGGTGATCGCCCGTTATTTCGGCGCGCGCGATGAGACAGGCCTTTCTGATTCGATCCATACCTCCATGTGCATGATCGTCATCGCCGGCATCGTCATGACCTTTGCCGGCGTATTGCTCACGCCCTTCATCCTGCGCTGGATCGGCGTGCCGGATGATGTCATGGCCGATTCGATCCTGTATCTGCGCATTTACTTCTATGGGATCCTGGGGGTCATGATCTATAACATGGGCAGCGGCGTGCTGCGGGCGCTGGGCGATTCCCGCACCCCGCTGTTCTTCCTCATCCTGTCCTCGCTGATCAACGTCGCGCTGGATTACGGCTTTGTCGTCTGGTTCCATATGGGCATCGCCGGGGTCGCCTGGGCGACGCTCATCGCGCAGGGCATCAGCGCCGTGCTCATCTGGGCACTGATGATGAAGGGGAATGCCCTCTACCGGCTGCGCTTCTCTCAGCTGAAGATCCATGGCCATATCCTGGGCGAAGTGGTGCGGGTCGGCCTGCCCAGCGGGATCCAGAATGCCATCGTCTCGTTTTCCAACCTCATCGTGCAAAGCAACATCAACGCCTTCGGTTCAGCGGCCATGGCCGGGTGCGGGGCTTATACGAAGATCGACGGCTTCGCCATCTTGCCGGCGATGAGCTACTCGATGGCCATCACCACCTTCACCGGGCAGAACCTCGGCGCAGGAAAGCCGCAGCGGGTGCGGCAGGGGATGCGGGCATGCCTCATCCTCACGGTGTGCACTTCCCTGCTTATCAGCGCATTGCTCTTCTTGTTCGGCGATGCCGCGCTGCGCATCTTCTCCAATGATCCGCAGGTCCTCTTTTATGGGCATACGATGCTGACGCTGCTGGCACCGGGGTATTTCCTGCTGGCCATCTCCCATGCCGTCAGCGGCGTGCTGCGCGGAGCCAATCGGGCCGCCAGCGCCATGGTCATCATCATCGCCTGCTGGTGCGGCCTGCGCATGGCGTGGATCATGCTCACGGTCCCGCTGTTCCACAGCATCGAGACCGTGCTGCTTGGCTGGCCGCTGAGCTGGCTCGTCTCCACGGTCATCTTCATCCTCTATTACCGCAGAGGCAGCTGGCTGCAGGAGAGCTGAGCGATGGACGCAGTGATCTTTGATATGGACGGTATCCTCATCGACAGCGAGCGCATCTACCTGGAACGCACGCTGCGCTTTCTGAAGCAGGAGGGCATCCCGTTTCAGATGGCAGATGTGCTCGCCTTGGCCGGCGGTTCATCCGCCCATGCCGAACGCTTCGTCCGCAAGGTTGCCGGCAGCGATGTGGACATGGCTGACTTTTTCCGCCGCATGGACGCCTGCTGCCCGATGCCTGATGCGGCACAGCTCATGTTCCCTCACGAACGCGAGGTCCTCACTTGGCTGGCTGAGCGCTATCCTCTCGCGCTGGCTTCATCCTCGCGCATGGAGAGGATCCAGGAAGTGCTCTCCGCCTGCCGGCTGGATGGCCTGTTCCGCTTCTGCCTCAGCGGGGAGATGTTCACCGAGTCCAAGCCTTCACCGCAGATCTATCTCACAGCGGCGAACATGCTGGCGCTTCCGCCGCAGGCATGCGTGGCCATCGAGGACAGCACCTATGGCATCCTGGCTGCCAAGCGTGCGGGCATGCGCGTGATCGCCAGGAAAGATGAGCGCTTCGGGTTTGACCAGAGCCAGGCAGATGCCTGCTTCAGCGATTACCGCGAACTGCCAGACATCCTCTGCGCCCTGCAGAACAGATGACGGTGCAAGACCGGTCCCCATCCAGCGGGACCGGTTTTTTTCTGTGATCAGCGGCCAGGATCTGCACACACTAAGCTCAGGCATGCCGCCTTACTTCCTTTTGATGTATTCTTTACGGGCACTTAACATAATGTGATTTTCATCCTGCTATAATGAACCCGAATGGAGGGAAAATCGTGAACAAAACCAAGAAGGACCGGCTTCTCGCCGGCAGCATGAGCATCATGGTCGCCGCATCTTCATTGATGCCTGCCGCGGCCGTGCATGCGGAAGACACCCAATTATCCAGGATGATCACTCCGGTGATGATCAGCGAGATCGTCGCAGACACGCACCAGAGCGATCAGGTCACCGCTTCAGGCACAGACGCATTTGAATACATCGAACTTTACAATACATCCGATCGTGACATCGAAATGGATGACTTGCTCATCCGCAATGTCAATGGCAGCACCCTGACGGACTGGGAGATTCCCAGCGGCACCGTGATCAAAGCGGGACAGACGCTCGTCGTCTGGGTGACCAATGCGGAGAGCGCCCAGATCACTGAAGCGGATTTCCGCGCATATTATGGCATCGATGACAGCGTACAGATCGTGAAGACCGTTGATTCGGTCAATGGCTTCAGCAATTCCGGTGAACGCTCGATGCAGGTCATCGTGCGGGACAGCGAGCAGGTGATCAGCTCCATCACCTATAATGATGGCAGCGAAAAGGCCCAGACCAAAAAGGGCATCAAGTTCGCGTATCAGGATGGCCAGGTGCAGGAGGTCACGCTTTCTTATGATGAAGATCCTACGCCGGGCACGCTGGAAGACACACAGCGCCCCGCAGGCATCTATCAGGTCAGCGAAGCGGGCAATGACGCGCTTTCGCTCAACGCAGAGACCACATTCCGCAAAGGTTCTTCCTATGTAGTGCGCGCAGCTGTCGCCACAGACAGTGTCATGCTGGAAGCGGAAGCGCTGATCGATGGCCACAGTTATCCGCTGACTTACGAAGACGGCAGCTTTACGGCAGCCATTCCGGCAGCGGATATCGCGCAGCTGGATTCCTTTGAGCTGCAAGTCCGGCTGAGCGACGGCGTGAATACCTTTATGAGCGAGCCGATGCGTGTCACGGCTCAGGAAGGCAGCGATCCGCTGGCTTATGATTCTCCGCTGCTCATCACCGAACTGGTGCCCAACACCGCCAATGTGGATGGCTCGGATGCTTATGAATTCTTTGAGATCTACAACGCTTCCGATGAGGCCATCGACCTGCGTCAGTATCATTTCATTTATGTGAATGGCACCAAAGAGACCGAATGGGAGCTGGCCGATGACATCCAGCTGGAGGCTGGCAAGGTCCTGACGGTCTGGGTGCGCAACGACGCGGTGGAAGACGCGCAGCTCAGCGCCGATGACTTCAACGCGGAATATGGCACGGCACTGCAGGAAGGTATCTCCCTGACCACGGTGCGCAGCGATGGCTTGTCCAATAGCGGCAGCCGTGGCATGAAGATCGAATCAGACAGCGGGCTGACGCTGAGCGCGGTCAGCTACACGGCCGCTGACAGCAATGGCGGTTCGATCAACCAGGATGAAGGCATCTCTTACCGCTATGAGACCTCGCAGGGCAGTGTCCATTATGATGGCACGCCGACCCCGGGCACGCTGGACGAACTGCAGGTACCAGGGCACTATGCGACACCTGCTGTCATCGAGGATCCGTTCCTGACGATCGATGCCCCTTCTTCCTTCTCCGCGCTCACGGATTATGAGATCACGATGAGCGAGACGAACCTGGAGCGGGTGCTCAGCGCAAGCATCACGCTCATGCAGGGCGAAGAAGCTCTGCGCACCATCTCCATGCGCTATGAGGACGGTGTGCTCAAGGGCGCCATTCCATACAGCGATGTCCGCGAAATAGACACCGTATCGTATGTGGTCAATATCACGGATGGCGTCAACACCGCTTCCTATACGGCCAGCAACATCCCGGTGCAGGATGACAGCGTAGACGCTTCCCTGGCGCCGGCATTGGTCGTCAGTGAAGTGATCCCGGATACTTCGAACATGAACGGCGCGGACGCCTATGAGTTCATCGAGATCTATAACAACTCTAACCTGGATATCAACCTGAAAGACTATAAGCTGTATTACCATTATCCTGACAGCGGCAGCGACTCCGTATGGTGGGAAAGCGATGAGGATAAGATCCTGAGATCACATGAGACACTGGTCTTCTGGATCAAGAATGGCGGCAATGCCTCGCTTACCCGTGATGATTTCAATGCTAAATGGGGCGTGGACCTCACGGCTGATCAGCTGATCGAAATCTCTTGCGACGGCATGGCCAATGGCAGCGCCCGCGGCGTCAAGATCGCCAGCAACGTCGGCGATGTCATCGACGCTGTCACCTATAACATGGATGGCGCAGACAATACGAACACAGACCGCTCCATCGTCTATCAGAATCGTTATCAGGAGGGTGGTTTTGCCTCTGTGATCGCGGATGACGCGCATACGCCGACCCCGGGCAGCGTGGAAGGCGTGCTGCGGCCGGTCTATGCGGCGCAGCTGCCGCAGGATGTCAGCGATGCCGTGCTCACGGATGAGACCCCGGATTCATTCACTGCCGACAGCGAGCTGCGCTTTGCGCTGGAAGCCGTCTCCACGGACACGAGCATCAAGAGCGTTTCGCTTTATGTCAGAGATGACTTATCCGATGAGTACCTGAAATATAACTTGCAGCGCAATGGCGGCGATGTCTTCAGCTACACGCTGCCGGCCGTCGATCTGTTCGGCAAGACTTCTTATACGTATTATTTTGAGGTGAGCGATGGTTATCGCACATATACGACAGATGTCCGCACGATCTTGAATACCGAAGCGCCTCAGCAGGGCGACCGGCTCAATGTCGCAGACGGTGACCTGCTCAGCGGAAATGTCCAGATCATCGGTACCGGAAATGACCTGCGCATCGATGGAGAAGAGGTCAGCGCTGATGCTGTCGCTTCCATCAGCGGCTCTGCCAAGCTCGCTTTCGATGCCTCTCAGACCGACGTCTTCTTCAAAAACGCCGTATCCATCGGCGATGACCTCATCGGTGTGTTCAATGAGGGCACATATGACAGCTGGGTCACCTATGACTATGATATCGATGCCCGCTATTTCGACGCACAGAGCGGTCAGCTCACGGTTGCTTTCCATGCCGGAAACAAAGCCAATGCGCTGGAGCATGACATCGAGAACAATGATGACTTTGTCTTGAAGAACATCCGCATGATCTTGCCGGACGGCACGAGCCTGCGTCCGGTATCGTATGCTGGCGTGCGCGGCATCGGCGCCATCGAGCATACGGAGGAAAACTGGCATCCGCAGGATCCGCAGCCATTGGAAAACTATGCGCCGGAAACCGAGATCAGCATGGGCGATGGCACGAGCAAGACCGAGATCCTCTATGTGACGTTTGCGATCCCGCAGGATTCCTTCAATGCCTTGCGCTATACGCTGGATACCACTGCGCTGACGGATGGCGCGCATACCATTTCCAGCGCATCGGCATCCGCCACGGTCACGGTAGACAATACCGCGCCGCAGATCACGGCCAATATCGAAGAGGGCGCGCAGATCCGCAACACCCGCATCGAGGCTTCCGCACAGGATGCCATCAGCGAGCATGTGACGCTGCAGGCGGTGCTGGATGGGCAGATCATCTCGCTGCCTTATGCGGTCTCTTCCACCACGCTTGACCCGGGCACGCATACGCTCGTGCTCACTGCTTCGGATGAGGCTGGCAATACCGCCACACAGACGATCACGTTCACGACCCCGCGTGAAAATGCCGATGCAGAAGTCGTGCAGCCTGGCGCAGACACGACCGTCACCAGCGACCCGACCTTCTCGGTCACGGTCAACGATCCGACCGAAGATGTCATGAATGTGACCTTCAAGAAAGGTGAACGGCACACGCTGGATGATGGCAGCATCCAGGTGGCGGAAGGCGTGGCGCAGACATCTGGAACGAGCGATCCTGTATTTGACGCAGCCAGCGGCAGCGGCTTCCCCTATCAGACATTCGACATCACCCTCAGCGAGGCGGCGAAAGCCAGCGATACGGTGAAGATCGACTGGAGCGGCGCGTCGAACAATGCCAAGACTTTCCTGTATGCGCGCAATATCCATACCGGCGCATGGGATCAGCTGGATACGCAGATCGAAGCAGATGGCGAAACGATGAAGCTCTCTGCAGAGATCACCCTGGAAAACTATCTCTCTGATGGCAAGGTCAGCGTGATGGTGCAGAATGGCGAGGGCTACACGCCGCCGCAATATGCAGCACAGAACGCACGCATCACGACATCCAATGAAAACGATACCCCGCGTGAGGACTATGACTTCACCTTCGTGGTCGAAAGCGATACGCAGTATTACAACGAAGATTATGAGGGCAACCCGGAACAGGATGTGGATGGAAACTATCAGTATCAGCTGGATATCCACAACTGGGTGCTGGCAAACCGCGAGCGCATGAACATCCAGTACATGTTCCACAACGGCGACATCATCGACGATGAGCATCTGATCCCTGAATGGGAAAACGCCGATGCGGCCTACCGGATGCTTGATGAGGCAGGCCTGCCTTATGGCGTGCTGGCGGGCAATCACGATGTCGGCCACCTCAATGATGACTACACCAACTTCTGGCGATACTTCGGCGAGCAGCGTTACAGCAGCAACCCGTGGTATGGCGGAAGCTATCAGAACAACCGCGGTCATTATGATCTGATCACGGTCGGCGGCATCGACTTCATCATGCTCTACATGGGCTGGGAGATCGGCGATGAGCAGATCGAGTGGATGAACGATGTGCTCGCGCAGTATCCGGAGCGCAAGGCCATCCTAAACTTCCATGAATATCTGCTGGCCAGCGGCGGCATGGGCGAACAGCCGCAGCGCATCTACGATGAGGTCGTTGCCACTAACCCGAACGTCTGCATGGTGCTCTCCGGTCATTACCACAACGCACAGACCCGCATCGATGAGTTTGACGATGACGGCGATGGCGTCAATGACCGCAAGGTGTACCAGATGCTGTTTGATTACCAGGGCCTGTCACAGGGCGGAATGGGCTATATCCGCCTGATGCACTTCGACCTGGAAGGACAGCGGATCATCGTCCGCACGTATTCCCCGAGCCTGGATGATTATGATGCCAAGGACGAAACCGGCATCGGCGATGTAGCTGGCATCAACGGCGAAGAGACGTTTGAGATCCCCTTCAGCGACCTGGGCATCGTCCCGCAGAACAAGGAGCTGCGCACCGACAGCCTGAAGGTCAATGTGTATGGCGATGAGGTCATCGGCAGCGTAAGCGGCGTCAACAGCGGCGAGACCGCATCATTCACGATGGAAAATGCCCTCAACGGCACCTTTGGCTGGTATGCAGAGATCACCGATGAAAACGGCGGCCTGACCCGCACCGATGTGCAGAATGTCACGATCGCCAAAGATGAGACACCGACGATCACCGTACCGCAGGATGCGCAGATCGCGCTTGGAGACAGCTTTGACCCGATGCAGGGCGTCAGCGCACATGATTATGCCGGTCGCGACATCACAGAGCGGATAAGCGTCACGGGCAGCGTGGACACCTCAGCCGCAGGCACATATACCCTGACTTACACCGTCAGCGATGAGGAAGGCAACAGTGCCACCGCAGTCCGGGTGATCACGGTCGTCGATGAAGATAAAGACCCCGTTCAGCCAGAACAGCCGTCCGACGGAACCGATGCCGATGATCCGACACATCGTCCGGATCAGGGCAATACTGGCGTCCCGGCACAGCAGGGCACGCTGTTTGCCGGCATGGCGATCGCAGCCGCGGCCGCATTCCTCGCGCTGATGCGCAGAAGGATCAGCACATTGCTGCGCAAATAAAGCGCCAAACAAATTCGTGTCAACCCATCCGGTTGGCACTTTTTTTCGTGTACGCCTGATCCTGAGCGTACAGGCAGGATCCTGAAAAATCTTCCCGCTGATGAAGCGAGTGCTGAACATAAGAAAAAAAGACACCGAAGTGCCTCTTGCGGACCGTTGGCAAAATGATCGCGGCCAAAGCCTTTTTTGCGCAGTGAACGGCTAACAAAATGATCGAAGCAGCCGGATGACAAACGCGTAGATGATCTCCCGGATGGAATAACGGCCATAGCTGACCTGCGCGGCGGCCATGGCTGCTTCCTGCTTTTCTGTGACCTCTGTATAAGGATATACGCCGAATAAGAACGGAAAGAAGGCATAGAGAAAATCCTGGATGTCTTCCTCTTTCATCGCAGGCATCCAGCTTTTCAGGCAGCGGCTGACCGTCATCATGGAACGGGCATAGACGCGTTTGAATGCCACCAGGTTCTCCATGCGGCTGTTCCCTTCCATATCATACAAATTCATCGACATCAGCTTCAGCATGCACCGGCGCCGCTGCAGGGTATCTGCCAGCATGCCGGCCAGCGCATCGGCAGAAAGCGTGCGCTGCTTTGCCATCTCCGCTTCCAGATCACTGATCCACGCCTCATATTCCCGCTGCAGCAAAGCCAGGAAGATCTCCTCTTTGGTCTGAAAATAATTATAGATCGATGTGCGCGTAAAAGATGTCCGCTTTCCGATATCCCCGAGCGTGATCTCCTTGAATCCCATGTTCTCATACAGCTGCGCGCAGGCGCTGACGATCTCTTCCTTTCTCGAGGCGATCAGCGCATCAGATCCTTTCGGCATAGCGATTCCTCCTTTCCTGACCATTATAGCCATATTCCGCGAAAGCCGTCAAATGGATCCCGCAGAAAAAAAAACGATAAACATCGCTATTTTTCGATATTTATACCAAATCAGCCAAACACGTATTATTCTGCTTGGGACAAATACTGATGGCAAATGAAAAAGGACAAGTTTTATCGGTAGTAAAAATCAAGATTGCTTGAGGGAAATACAGTGGCTTGGCAAAGTATGATTTTGACTGATATCGTTTAACCTTGGATATTTCAGATTTTTCTTACCTGATTTATTAAAACCATATGATTTGCTCAACGATGCGATTTCGTATCTACACTTTAAATATAAAACAGCCAATTGATTCTCCTACGAAAACCAATCGGCTTGTCCATTTTCAGATATGAAGTTTTAATCCTCCAAAAGGAAATCCAATGCCCGGATGATTTTGATCCCGTCTTGTGTCTGTGTCAGATCACACTCCAGAGCAATGACAATTTTTTCGTAACTGTCACGTATCTTGCGCAAGGGTGCAAGTTCCCGTTCTCTTGTTTCTGGTGCATTCATCGTCTCTGTAACCTGGATATATTTTTTCTCATCTGTTTTTGTGGCAATAAAGTCCACTTCCTGATTGTCTATTTTCCCGATGGCTACATCATAGCCCCGGCGCATCAGTTCAAAGAAAATAATATTCTCCAAAATATGTCCGCTGTCTCCCTCCCGGAATCCCAGCAGATAGTTCCGCAGGCCAATATCTACAATGTAATACTTTCCTAATGTGCGTAGATACTCTTTTCCTTTAATGTCGAAACGCTTGATCTCATAAACGAAATAGGCTTCTGTCAGGGCCTTGATATACGCCTGAATCGTCTGCACCGCTGGCTTCGTTTTTCGATTTCCATTCTCCAGCAGCCCCTCGTTGACCAATGTGTTCCCGATGGATGTAGCTGAAGTATTATTACCGATGTTGTCGGCCAAAAACATAATGATTTTCCGCAGCAGCACAGCATCGGTTATCGTTCGCTGTCCTTTCCGTTTTTCCCGTTCCAATATATCATTGATAACTGCCGCAGAATACACACCTTCCAGGGCAGCCGTCACCTTATCGACTTCCAAACCAACATCTGCCAGCATAGGCATACCGCCGAACCGTGTATAGGCATCAAAGAGCTCCTTGGCATCATAGACCTCACCATCGTCGTCCATAATACGCTTTTTGACTCCGCCCGCTGGTGACTTCCGCTCCGTTAACTTATAGCCATGAAAATCAAGGAACTCTCGGAAGGATAACGGCAGCACCTTGATTTCCACATATCGCCCGGACAAATAGGTGGAAAGCTCAGAAGAGAGCAGGTAGGCATTAGAACCAGTAATATAAATATCACAATCAAAATCCACCCGAAAAGAATTGACAGCGTTTTCCCATCCTGGCACTTTCTGCACCTCATCAAAAAACAAATAGGTTCTTTTATCTGGGCAAATGCGCGCCTTGACATATTCATAGAATCCTCTTGCGTCCATCTCTGGAATACTCATGGACTCAAAATTTATTTCAAGAATTTGGTCATTTTCCACTCCGCTCTCCCGCAGATGTTCTACCATCAGCTTCATCAAGCTGGATTTTCCACAACGTCGGATACCGGTCATTACTTTGATCATTTCTGTATCCTGGAACGAGATCATTCGCTTCAAATAGAAATCGCGTTTTCGTAAAATGTTTTTCTTCATAAGCACTCACACCACCTTCTGTATATAAAGAATATCACAAACTCCGCCTAAATCAAAGTTTGTCACATCAATATTATAAACTTCTAATTTCGTGAAGTTTATGACATTGCGGTGATGTTCACCGGGGCGTACCGCTTTCACAACCGATCCTATACAATGAACCTTTTGCTCCTTTACAAATGCCGTGCTTTTCCATTAGGAATATTTTGATGGACCGATTTCTTTTCCACAGGTTTTGCCCGATAGAAACATTTAGCAACACATTCCTGCAAGTAGACAGAGGAGAAGTATACATACCTGTTAGGTACATACTGAATATCAAAAATTAAACCATTGTTTCTCACTTCCTCCAATGTAGTAAAGCTGATCCTCAACAGTTTTGCCTCCTCCTTACGAATAATCAGCTTTTACATATCCAATTGAAATGGTCCCTTTGTCAAGGACAAAGGGACCATTTCACTCTGTTGAACTCACTTTCCTTTCAGGTCTTCCCTGGTCGTGATCTTGATGTTGTCATAGCTGCCTTTCACACACATCACCGGCATGTCGCATGTCTCTTCCACCACCTGCGCATCATCGGTCGCTTCGATGCCCAGATCGGCAGCTTTCTTATAACAGGAAATGATCAGTCTGGTGTCAAATGCCTGGGGCGTCTGGGCCATCCACAGCTGTTCGCGCTTCAGCGTCTGCTTCACGATGCCTTTTTCGACGATCTTCACGGTCTCTTTGGCCGGGACCATGAGCAGGCAGGCGGGATTCTTTTCCAGCGCGTCCAGCAATGCGTCTAGGTTCTTCTGGCTCACCCACGGACGGGCGCCGTCATGAATGAGCACATTGTCCTCATGCACGGCCTTCAGGCCATTGTATACCGATTCCTGGCGGGTCTTTCCGCCCAGGACGACGACGACCTTCCCGCTGACGTACTGCGAGGAGATGCGCACGACATCATTGGCGTTGCAGACAAGCACGATCTGCTTGCAGCGCTCATCTTCACGAAAGATCTCCAGCGCATGATCGAGCACCGTGCGTCCGTCGCTCAGTTCATAGAAGATCTTGTTGTATCCCAGTTTCATCCGGCTGCCATTTCCTGCCGCCAGCACCAGAGCTGAATATTGCATATCATTCCACTTCCTTTTCTTCATAGTTTATCACATCGCTATCCATTTGCGATAAAAAAGATGAAAAAAACTGAAACTTCGCGGGAAATCCACGAAGTTTCAGTCTGTTTTCGTTTATTTTACATCGATCGGATTGATGTGCCAGATCTCATCTGCATACTGCTGGATGGTGCGGTCGCTGGAGAAGAAGCCAGACTTGGCGATGTTCACCAGACACATTCTCGCCCAGCCCTGCTTGTCCTGATAACGCCGTGCCACACGCTCCTGCGCTTCGCGGTAAGCGTTGAAATCCGCCAGCACGAAGAACTCATCGTTCTTGAACATGAGCTCATTGTAGATGATACGGAAATCCTGCGGATCCGCAGAGAACGTGCCGTTCGTCAGCGTATCGACCACGCGCTTGATCTCATAGTGCGTATCGTAATACTGCCATACGTTGTAGGAGTTCTCCTGCTTGAAGTGATCCACATCTTCGACGCGCAGGCCGAAGATCTCGGCGTTCTCAAAGCCGACACGCTCTACGATCTCGACATTGGCGCCGTCCATGGTGCCCAGCGTGATGGCGCCGTTCATCATGTACTTCATGTTTCCTGTACCGCTGGCTTCCTTGCCGGCCGTAGAGATCTGCTCGGAGACATCCGCTGCATTCATCAGGATCTCTGCCATGCTGACACTGTAATTCGGCAGGAAGACCACCTTCATGTACTTGGATACTTCCGGATCGTTGTTCACCTTGTCCGCCACGCAGTGGATCAGCTTGATGACCTCTTTGGCAAAGGTATAGCTCGGCGCTGCCTTTGCGGCATAGATGAAGGTGCGCGGATAGATGCGGAATCCCGGATCCTCCTTCATGCGCAGATACAGATAGATGACATGCATGATATTGAGCAGCTGACGCTTATAGGCGTGCAGACGCTTTGCCTGAACGTCGAAGATGGAATTGATGTCCACCTCGATGCCGGTCGTCTTCTTGATATAGTCAGCCAGGATCTGCTTACGCTCCAGCTTCACCTCGAGGAACTTCTGCTGCAAAGCGGCGTCGTCCACATGGTCCATCAGCTTTTCCAGCTGGTCCGGATGCTTGACGAAGCCATCCCCGATGGTCTTCTTCAGCAGCGCGGTGAGCTGCGGATTGGAGTACAGCAGCCAGCGGCGATGCGTGATGCCGTTGGTCTTGTTGTTGAACATATCCGGATAGAGCGTATAGAAATCCTTCAGCACATCGTTCTTCAGGATCTCCGTATGCAGCGCGGCCACGCCGTTGACGCTGTGAGAGCCGACGATGGCCAGATGCGCCATATAGACCTGTCCGTCCTTGATGATGGCGACATTGTTCATGATATCGCTGTGTCCGTTGTGCGAAAGCTCGAAACGGAAACGGCGGTCGATCTCCTCGATGATCATGTAGACGCGCGGCAGCAGCTCGCGGATATACTGCACAGGCCACTTCTCCAGCGCTTCCGCCATGACCGTATGATTGGTGTATGCGATGGTGTTCTTCGTGATATACCAGGCCTGATCCCAGTCATAGCCGAAATCATCGAGCAGCACGCGCATCAGCTCCGGAACGCACAGCACCGGATGGGTGTCGTTGAGCTGGATGGCGATCTTCTCATGCAGGTTGTCCAGGTTCGGATAGCTGCGCAGATGCCGCCGGATGATCTGATTGATGCCGGCACACACGAAGAAGTATTCCTGCTTCAGGCGCAGCTTCTTGCCATGCTCGGTGGAATCATCCGGATAGACGTTGCGGGTGATCTCCTTGACCTGGTTGATATAGTCGCTCAGATCTGCAGATTTCACGAAGTCCTCAGCGATCTCCGCATCCCACAGGCGCAGCGTGTTGGTCACCTTGGTGTCGTGGCCGACGACCGGCACATCATAAGGCACCGCGCGCACCACGAAGGAAGGGATATGGTTGACCACGGTCTTGCCGTTCTCATCGAACCACATGTCCACATGGCCGCCGAACTTCACGTCGCAGGCATGCTTGACCTTGCGCACTTCCCAGACGTTGCCATACTTCAGCCATACATCCGGCACTTCCACCTGCTCATTGTTCTCGATCTTCTGTTTGAACAGACCGTACTGATAGCGGATGCAGTTGCCATGTCCCGCAAGGTTCAACGAAGCCAGGGAATCCAGGAAGCAGGCGGCCAGGCGGCCCAATCCGCCGTTGCCCAGACCTGCGTCTGTCTCCAGCTCCTCGATGTCGTTGATGTTGATGCCAAGGTCTGCGAGGCCTTCCTTGACGATGTCGTAGATCCCCAGGTTCATGAGATTATTGGTGAGGAGACGCCCGATCAGAAATTCCATGGAAAAATAATACATCTCCTTCTCCTGATCCCTCTTGATGGCATCTTTCGTGTCTTTCCAGTTGACACTGGCATAGTCGCGGACCATTTCCCCTAGAACAATGTATTTCTCAGTAATGTGTGCTTCTTCAATTGAACGTCCATAACGCTCGATGATGCGGCGTTTGAACTCTTCGACGAACTCTTTCTTGTCACTGAATTTGTTGAATTTGCTGTCCATAGTTCAGGCTCCTTTCACCTTTGCTCAAGCTTCTCTATTTTACTCTGATTTACATAAATATGCAAACCAGCATCTATAGGTATCGGCGTATTTCCTGTTTTTTATACATAAATTTTACAAAAATGGATGGACCATCTGGTCCATCCACACCTCTTATTCGTTTTGCAAGCGTGTGATCATCGCCCAGAGCGCCCTGGCAGAGTTGAAATTCTCAGGGATGACCTCCGGAGCCGTGATCTCAATATCAAACGCATCATTGAGCTCAGCGATCAGTTCCAGGATGGCAAAAGAGTCCAGCAGGCCATCATCGATCAGTGTATCACAATGAGCGAAATCGATATCCGCATTCAGTTCATTCAGTATCTCAAGCAGTTTTTCCATCGTTATTTTCCTCCTCTTGTCTCATATTGAAATGGTATGTCTCTATCTTTCCACGCAGTCGGATGAGACCTTCTTGCTCGCTGTATAAAAAGATCTTTGGCAGATCGCGGCTGAGAAACAGCGAGATCCCCTCGCACATGCAGTATGCACCGGCTCTCTGGAATTCCAGGATATCGCCCGGCTCGAGCCGAGGCAGCGGCAAGTTTTGCGCCAGAATATCATTGACGGTGCATAAGGCCCCGCATACCGTATAGGGAATGGGTGCTGCAGGTTCAAGGCGCGGGGACAGCACCCGGACAAAGGGGTGCTTCATCCCCATCATCGCACCGAAATAGCTCAGCTGATGCTTCCCGCCGTCAGTAATGCAATATTGCCGCCCGCCGTTTTCCTTCATGTCACATACAGCCGTATAATATGTACCGCAAGCCGCAGCCAGAAAGCGTCCCAGTTCCAGGATGATCTTCCCTTTAAATCGCATCTGTTCAAGCAAACGAGCAAAGCCGGAAACCAGCTCATCTTCATCGTAAGGTTTCTGGTTCTGAAAGTATTCCACATAGAACCCCGGGCCAAATTCCAGTTCCTGTGCTTCATAGCCGCTCTCTTGCAATTCATCCAGCAGCTCGTCCAGCATCCTCAGTTCTTTCTCATATTTGCCAAGGCTGTGACGCTGAGTGCCGGAAAAATGCTGCAGCCCGATGATATCGACGCCGGTAAATAAGCTTCGGTTCTTGATCAGATCGATGATCTCGTTTCTTTCTATGCCGAACTGATTGCCGCTGCTCAGCCGCAGCAACAATCGCACACACAGACCATTTGCCTGCGCGATCGCATTGATCTGCTGAAACTGGCGCAATGATTCAGCAGTGAACGTCAGCAGCTTGCCATAAGCAGGAATGACTCTTTTCAGGTCTGTTTCTGCTTTATATACACCGGAAAGCACGATCCTGGACATCGGGATGCCGATACGTTCGCAAATGGCAAATTCTCCGGGAGAACATACTTCATAACGATCCAGTTCTGCCGTGCCGGCCAAAAACGGATTGGCTTTCATCGCATAGCACAGCTTTGCTCGTGAGCCCAGCAAACGTGATGTCCTGGCGATGCGGTCACGAAATACATCTGTATCAAAGACATAGGCGGGCGTACCGCTCAATGCGCATAGCTGCGCGTGCTCAGGATTGAACATCGGTTCCATCTCTCCTCTCTTGCAAAGCCTTACGGTCGATCTTGCCATTATTGTTCAGCGGCATCTGCGTCAGCACATACAGATGATCTGGGATCATGTAAGCCGGCAGTTCCTGACGCAATGCTCTGCGCAATTCCTTTTCCGATACCGTGCCGCAGTAGAATGCCACGATGTGATGATCTTCATACAAGCAGCAAGCACGCTCCACGCCCGGCATACGCTGCATCACAGCCTCGATCTCTCCCAGCTCGATACGATGCCCCATATGCTTGATCTGGAAGTCTTTACGGGAAAGGAAATGCAGCAGGCCGTTTTCATCATAACGGCCAAGATCACCGGTGCGGTACATGATCTCATTCCAGTAAGGACGAAGCGGATTGGAAACGAAGCGCTCCCCGCTTTGTTGGGGATTGCGAAAGTAGCCAAGGCTGACAGCGGTGCCGCTCACACAGATCTCGCCGACCTCCTCTGGCGTACGCACCTCATTGCCCTGCTCATCAAGCAAAAAGACTCGCTCGTTGTCAAAAGCCTTGCCGATCGGGATGCTTTCTGTTTCTTCATATTCTCGGTCGATGATGTGATAAGTACAATTACAGGTGATCTCGGTGGGACCATACAGATTGACATACAGTGCATCAGGCAGATGGCTGCGCCAGATATTCAGCTGACGCACCGGCATCACTTCTCCGCTGAACATGATCTTGTTCAGCGTTTTGGGCACACGATAGGCAAGCCCGTCCAGCGAGCTGATGATGCACAAGGCGCTGACCGCCCAGATCAATGTCGTCACCTGACGCTCGCACAGAAAGTCAAGCAGCCGCATCGGCATAGAAAAGTAAGCCTTCGGGATGATCTGCACACAGGCGCCGGCACACAGCCCGGAATAAATATCTTTCACGGATACATCGAAATCCCATGGAGCCTGATTTCCGATGACATCCTTCGCGGTAATGTCGAAGGTAGAGGTGAACACATCGATGAAGTCGATCACACTGCGGTGCGCGACCACGACGCCTTTCGGCGCTCCAGTGGAACCAGAAGTAAAGATGGCATACAGCGGATCGATATCCAGCTGTTCCTGCCGGACCTTCATCAGTGCGTCTAGATCTGCCGGTCCCTTCAGATCCTTGATTTCCACGCAGGGAATGCCGGTCTCCATGGCCTCGACCTGATTTCGAGAACGCTCATCGCTCAAGATGAGCGCCGGCTGCAGCGTATCCAAGATCTGCATGATGCGAGCCCGAGGGTGCCGCTGATCCAACGTCACATAATAACCTCCGGCATAAACGATGCCAAGCATCGCCGCGATGGCATCTGTCCCTTTTTCCAGATAAAGAGCAACTGGCGTGCATGGATCGATCTGCCGGATCAAGCAAGTCCCGATTTCCATGGCGCGCCGCTGCAGCTGGGCAAAGGTCATTTCCTGCCGGACATCAGCGAACGCTGTCCGCTCAGGATGACACCTTGCGCTGCGTTCCAGATATTCCAGTACATTTTTCATCTGTCTCCTCCTGTATCGATGATCTCATCGATATTCTTATAGTTTGCATTCATCGTTTCTTCAGCAATCCAACGCTGCTGAAACCAGCTGAACAGTTTCGTATAACTGTCATATTCCTTTTCCCAGCGAATTTTTGCCGCGTGATCATATTCGCGTTTAAGGTCAAAATCCTGTTTCAGCCGTTTGATGAGAAAACGCGTCATCTTCTGCTGGCCGAATAAGTTCAAGTGATCATAATCAAAATAATCATGATATGGGTCCAGGCCGATCGTTTCGGTCTGCACATCGAAATCATAGACACGGAATCCTGCTTTACGGGCCATATCCATTGCCCGATTGAGCAGCTCACGGTCTTGCAGGTGTTTATCATCATAAAACTTCGGCATGGCGACAAACACAGCATGATCGACGTTCTCCTCTTTCAGATAATCGAGCAGTTCCTGAAAACGGCGCCCGGAAAGCGAATGCAGTTCCTTTTGTTTCGTATAACCATGTACACTTTTAAGCTTGCGCTGCTTCGGATGCTTGGTCGAAGTCTGCATGCCCATCGTCACCAGGTTCTCCCCGCTCCACTGGGCCCTCAATTCAAGCATGGAAAGCTTCAGACATGGCAGCAGCTGTTTCCAGTTGTCGTGATATTTCAGCAGCGGGATCCGATAAGTGATCTGTTCCTCTTCCGGGATGAGCTCACGGATGACTTCTTCTTTGTTTTCTGAATCCGGCATATTGTCGATCCAATAGCGGATCATGCCTTCTCTTGTTTCCATCTGTTCGTCGTAGATCACACTATTGAGATCGATCAGGATCGCTTTAGGATCCTGGGTGCGCCGAACTTCTTTCACCATTGATTTGATCACGCCCATCGGTACGCCGGAAGTAGCCAGTACATAACTGGTATACCCGCCCTCTTTCCAAGCAAGCGGGGCGCTGTAGCCGTTGTAGAATAAGGAGCTGCCGACCAGCACCACATCCAGGCTGTCTGCCTGCTCGCGATAGAAGTTGCGCACGCGCAATTCATTGGAGGAAGCCTGGCGGTTCAGCACGAAGGAACAGAGCATGAGCGAAAGGACGAGGGTCGCGCACATCACGCTCAGTTCGACGGCATTACGGATCTTCTTCATTGTCTGACCTCCTTTAATACTGCATATACACGAATTGCACGGGGTTCGTGCCCGGGCCGTAGACCGCAAACAGGATGAGCATCAGACAGCCGGCGGCGCATACGCTCCAGCGCAGCGGCGCGCTTCGTCTGTCCAGCCACTCCCTTACGGATCCTTTTTCCTGCATCAGATCGACGATGAGCAGGATGAGCAGGCTGCCCAGCATCACGCCCCAGTTCCATTTATCCAAGCCAAAGGACAGCAGCTCGCTTTTCCATGCGTCGCTGAGAAACGAACCGCTGAACATGCCGGAGAAGATGCCGGCGGCATCGCTCAGCGTGGCGGCGCGGAAGATCACACAGCCAGCGCAAGTGAGGATAAAGGTGCGAAAGATCTGAAACAGCATGAACACGCGGGAATGCGCAGGAATATGCAATAAGTCACGCAGCTTGTCGAACGATGGCTTGAGCAAGGCGCTCATCGCGATGAGGATGCCGTAAAACAGGCCCCAGACGATATAGTTCCAGCTTGCGCCATGCCACAGGCCCACCAGAAAAAAGACGAGCAAATTGCCCAGCGCGATCGGCAGGGTGCTGCCCAGATGGCGGCCGAAGCGTCTGCGTGCAGCCTTCCCGATGCGGCGCACGCCTTTGGCCAGGGAAAACGGATAGAAGACATAGTCTTTCATCCAGGCGCCAAGCGACATGTGCCAGCGCCGCCAGAATTCCGGGATGGTCCGGGAGAAATAAGGGCGCCGGAAATTCTCCGCCATATCGATGCCCATCGTCTTTGCACAGCCTCTGGCGATATCGATGCAGCCGGAGAAGTCCGCATAGTCTTGCATGGCATACAGGAAGACGCCGACGACGATGCCGAAGCCCGACAGATCCAGGTAGTGGGAAAAGACGAAATCGACGGCGATCGCGGCGCGGTCAGCGATGACCATTTTCTTGAAATATCCCCACAGCATCAGCTGCAGTCCTCTGCGGACATCGAGCGCGCTGCAAGCGCGTCCTGCCGTCAGCTGCGCAGACAGATCGTTCCATCGGCCGATCGGCCCCTCAATGATCTGCGGGAAGAACGACACGAACAGCGACACCTTGAACGGATTACGCTCCGCCTTGGTCTTTTTCCAGTACACATCGATCACATAGGACATCGTCTGAAAGGTGTAAAAGGAAATGCCCAGCGGCAGGATCAGATGAAAGCCGGGGATGCGTGCCTCCAGCGAAAACGATTCCAGCAGCTGATTGAGATTCTCACAGAAAAACCCGAAATACTTCAGTACGGCCAGGATGCCGAAATTCAGGACGAGCACGCTGATGAGCATGCGTTTCTGCCGCCGCTTCAAGCGCTCGCGCATATGCTTCAGCTCCTCACCGCTGCGATCACATGCGCGCAGCTGCCGCTCTCGATCATGCAGCCGCTGGATATACAGCGTGCCTGCCCATGCGCTCGCTCCGCTCAGCAGCACGAAGATGAAGAATTTGGCGCTCGCATACAGATAGAAGAACCAGCTGGCAGCTAACAGCCAGATCCATTTATACCGTTTCGGCATCAGCGCATACAGCATCAGCACGACCACGAAAAACACGACGAAAACCGGGGTATTGAATGCCATTTTTTTCACTCCTTACGTCTCTGTCAGAGCTAATTATACGCGAGAATCTTCACCGCGTTTATCACACTATTGTTAGGTAGGTGACAATTTCGTTACATAGCCGTTTTATGCAGCAATAGCTTTTCGTCATGCACCGCATCAGCAAAAAAAAAGCACCCATTTTCGGATGCTTGATCTTTATTCCTTACATATTTGGATCTGCCAGGATGCAGATGATACGCTGGCATATTTTGCGGCACGCCGATCATCTTGCATTTACGTCAATATTGGCCGTCTCCCTCAATGTATCTGGACAACCGGCCGTTTAGTTTGCTTGGCGGTCAAAAAAAACACATGAAGCAGAAAAGCTCTTCATGCGTTTTCAGTTGATCATATCATCGATCAGGGCCAATACCCTGTCCAGATTATGTCCGTCGCGATGTTCCATATATGGATGCCTTTCCATTGCGGACTGGCCGTTTTTCCCACTGAGGATCAGCTCGGCAAGCGCATCCTCATCTGATGCAAGACAGTCTTGCGTCAGCTCCGCATAATCCACGAAACAGCCTCGTTCCTCCATATACTGATCCAGGTCCGGAACATAGTAACAGATCTGCTTATCCAACAGGGAGAAATCGAAGATGATGGAAGAGAAGTCGGAAATGAGCACATCTGCCACGCAGAAGAGCTCGTGCAGGTCCGCATCGTTCATGTTATAGATGCGCCGGTCATCGCTCAGCTCCTCATGCTTGAGCAGCGGATGCAGCTTGTAGAGCAGCGCATAACCGCTGCCCAGCTTCTTCATCAGCTGATGCAGATCGATCGGCACTTGCTTCATGCCCTCATAGATATTTCCCCGGAAGGTCGGCGCATACAGCAGCAGCTTTTTCCCCTTCCATTCCGGATGCTGCGCAAACAGCTTCTCTCTGGAAGAGCGGATGAACGCATCATCCAGCAAATGGTCCAGACGCGGCATGCCGGTGACCGACACCTGCTCCTCGCTGACATTGAATGCCTCACTGTACGGCTTCTTCCAGTATGCGCCGTTGCAGATGACTTGATCATAATTGGCGATCGGGTATTCCCGATGGATGGCGTTGCCAAATTTCTTGATCGCGCCGGCCGCATGCCAAACCTGCAGCACCTTGACGCCTTTGCGTTTAAAGCGGCTGATCACGTAATTATTGTCACTGATGATGACCAGCGCGGATGTGTTGATGACGAAGATCTGCCGGATCGTATTCAAGAAATACAGGAAGTTCATCCACAGGCTGTTTTTCTCAAAGCTGGTCAAGACATTGACCAGCCGGTATCCCCGGCCTTCCAGCGCATCATGGATCAGCTTCAGATCGCTTTCCAGCGCCTTGCTCTCCAGCGAGACAAACGCGATCTGATCTTTCCGGATCGGCCTGAGCCGGACAAATACGCTGCAGATGCTCAGCACGATATTGAGGATCAGCTTTTTCAGCTTCATGATCGTTCCTCGCCAAAGACGATATCGATGACACGCTGTGAAGCATGACCATCCTCATGCTCATTGAACCGCGCATTGAACTGGCTCAGCCGTTCCCGATCAAAGTTTCCTTCGCGAATATCCTTAAGCATCATCTCTTCATCCTCGTAAATATCGCCAGGCAGATCGCTGTAGATGTCGATATAAAACCCGCGCAGCTCTTCGCGGTAGCTGTCCAAGTCATACATATAGAAATAGATGGGACGCCCCAGGATGGCATAGTCAAAGAATACGCTGGAATAATCCGTGACCAGCACATCCGCGATCAGATACAGATCGCTGATCTCGCTGGATGCATCCACATTGTACAGAAAGCCGTTCAGCTCTTCCGTTTCAGAGAATTTGTTGATGATGAGATAGTGCGGCTTGAACAGCAGCACATACTCATCCGCGAGCATTTCCTTCCATTTGCGGAAATCCGCCTGCAGCTCAAAAGTATATCCGGCAGCCACAAAAGAATTGTCTCTCCAGGTCGGCGCATACAGCAGCACCTTTTTCCCTTCAGGAATGCCAAGCCGCGCTCTGATCTCCTGCTTCTTCTGCTCATCCGCATTGATCAGGATATCATTGCGCGGATATCCTGTTTCGATGAGCCGTTCCTTCTCAATGCCGAACGCGCTCTGGAACACACGGGTGCAGAACGAATTCGGCGCGATCATATACGTATACTTTTTGACATCATCATCATAAGTCGACTGCATCTCCTGCGCATTCAGCCCGGATCGGTAGAACTTGGCGTCGCTGGATATCTGAATATCATGCGCCAGCCGCTTCAGCGGCGTGCCATGCCAGGTCTGCAGATAGACCTGATCTTTCTTTTTTAAGATATAAGACGGCAGCTTGCAGTTGCTGATCCAATACTTGCTTCGCGCAAGCCAGAAAAAGTAGCTCAGGCTCAAATACTTGACAGATCTGGTACGCGGAGAGTCAAAGGTCCTCGGCTCCTTCAGCGCCCAGACAAAGCGATAGTCCGCAAAACGCTCCTGGCTGTCCATATATTCATACAGGGCCAGCGGATTATCCAGACAACCTCTGCCGTGAAAGGCAATGAACAAGACGGTATGCTTCTGCGTTGGGATCAAATGATAGATGATCCGGTATGCCAGACGCACGCAGAACGTGATCACCTTTTTCAGAATTCGATACATGCTCTCACCTACGATTCGATCAGCTCATCCAATGAAGCTGCCCGCGGGATCTTTCTGATGGCGCAGTCCGGATATTTCTTCATCGCTTCTTCCGCCAGCTTCGGATTCTCAATCAGGATCTGATCATATTTACGATAGATCAACGGGCTGATATTGCTATTGAACTCACGTTCATATGGAACATAAAGGATCTTTTTCCCTTTCATCTGCGCAAACAGCAACAGACGGATGTTCTTTTTCTCTCCCACCACGATCGTATAAGAGAAATCGATCTCATTGAACAGTCTGTCTCGCTCTGCTTCAAAGAGATGCGTCAGACGCTTGGCAAAGCGGGAGCAGACCGAGCTGAATCTCGGCAATGCCCAAAGAACCGCACGATCCATGAAGGAAGCGTGCACGAACTTAAACAGCTGTCCGTAATATTCAAATCCCTGCGGCAGACGAAGCAGCTCGCGCTTATGCTTATACAGATTGGCATTGATGAATGTCAGATAATAGTTGTAGCGCGCCATGTCGCTGTTATCGGCCAGACGGAAAAATTCTTCATTCAGGAAATAGGAAGAAAGGTCATTGGCGACACAGAGCACATTCGGCCGCTGATTATCCGGGACATCCAGCAGGCGAATGCCTTTTTCCTTGCCCAAGATGATCTGTTCACAGATCTTTTCATTGACATCAGCGCTGTCATAACGTGCATAAGTGTCGATGAACTCATCATATGTGGAAGGCGTCTGATCATTGATCGCATCGATCAGGGCGTCAACTGTCTCCACCATCGGGAACGGCAGCTGGTCAAAGTCAATGTACAGTCCACGCTCACGCATGTATTCTTCCTTATCATAAGCAAACAGAAGGATCCTTCTTCCGGTGCAGGCAAAATCAAAGAACACGCTGGAATAATCCGTGATCAAGATATCGGAGATGTTCAGGAAATCGTATGTCTCATATTCTTTCGGGAACATGAACACATTGTCAAATCCGCCGATCTGGATATAGTCTTTCAGATACGGATGGACATTGAGGTACAGCACCTGATCATCCTTCAGCTTTCCGGAGATCTCCGTCAGCTTCTGCTGCAGATCCTCCACATAATCATCATTATCCTGGTTATTCAGCGTACCGCGCCAGGTCGGCATATAGGAAATGATTTCCTTTCCTTCCAGTCCCTGCTGTCTGCGGATCTGCTGCCTTCTTTCTTCATCAAAGAAAACGGCATTGCGCGGGTAGCCGATCAATGCGACCTGATTATGGCTGATATTGGCCAGCATATAGTCCTCGACCATATGCTGCATCATATACTCACTTGGATAAAGCAGATAATCCGCAGCGTTAAAGTTCTTCTGCAGATTTCCGATATTATAGAAGTCCTCACGTGTCTTCTTGCCCAGCGTCTTCAGCGGTGTGCCATGCCATGTATTGAAATATACCTGTTCCTTGCGCTTCATGAAGAACGTCGGGAAACTGGTATCATTGAACAGATAGCCAGCCGTGGCCAGCACACGCAGATACTGATTGCTTTCTTTGATGAGCAGCTTCACATGAGCCATCTCATAGAACTTCAGCTTTTTGTTGAACTCTTCCAGCCGCTTCTTGGACACGGTCACATAGATCTCATAATCATCATATTGCGTCTTCTGCAGTTCCTTCAGCAGATAGAACATGTTACCATTCAGATCTTCTCCATGCTGAGAATCCAGAAGGATCTGATTCTTCTGCACCGGACACGTTTCCACATAATGCAGGTACTTTGCGCCCGGCTTGCGTTTGACGATCATCTTCATCATCTTTTTTGCTCTTCTTCTCAGCCTTCTGAACCTCTTGGAGACCTTCATGACCAGCGACATCCTCTTCCAATAGCCGCGTGATATATAACGCTTCTTATTCCGATTTTTGTTCTCAAAGTAATAGTCGTGGCTGCGCCAGTCCGGGAATTCCTCTTCCATATAGTCAAAGCATGCATCGATATACTGATACTTCAGCTTCATATCACTGAATGACACATTGGCATTCATGCGGATATACATATGGTTCATATAAATGAACAGCAGATAATCCTTGAACTGATCATACACGCCAAGATCTCTGGCAAACTGAACCAACGACTTCATGGCTGGAACGATATCGAAAAAGCGATCCGTAAACCGCGCGGTCAGCGAGTCGGCATTCAGCTTCATATAGTAATAAAGCGGTTCATCGACCTTGGCGATCCGATTCGCCAGGAAGAAGAGGCGGTAGGTAAATTCCAGATCCTCGAAGATTCGGAAATCATGAAAGCGAATGCTGTTTTTTTCGATCATCGCCCGTCTGAAGATCTTGTTCCAGAGATAGGGAACGCCATAGACGAACATATCCGGCTGATCGTATATGCTCTGTCCATAATATTCCATGCTTCCCTTCTGATAAGAGCGCAGGGAAGTGTTGGTCGCCACATAATACCCGCAGACCACGATGTCCGCGTCTTCACGGACAGCCTTGTCATATAGCTTTTCATACATGTCTTTCGCGATGAAATCATCACTGTCAAAAAAGCCGATGTATTCACCTTCGGCCAGGTCAAGCGCATAATTACGCGCTTTTCCTGCTCCTCCGTTTTCCACCAGCCGGCTTTTTATCCTATCAGGATATCGTTCCTGATATGTATCAATGATCTTCTGTGTCCCATCCGTACTTCCGTCATTGATGATGATGATTTCCAGATCTTCGAGCGTCTGCGCCAGCAACGATTGCAGACTTTTTTCAAAAAACGCCTCTCCATTGTAAACCGGAACGACAATGCTTATCTTTTTCCCCATGTTGTTGGCCTCCTCGTCTCAGAGATTACTGATTGTTTCTAAGTTCTTCCTTCAGCTGCGTGGAGGAAATTCCCTCTGTCCTCGGCAGATAGACCACCTCGCAATAATCCTTCAGGAAATCGAATTTTCCTTTCCAGTCATCGCCCATGACAAATACGTCAACACCATATTTCTTCACATCTTCGATCTTCTGATCCCAGCTCTTTTCCGGGATCACCTGATCGACATACTTGATCGCTTCTACGATCTGCATGCGGTCTGTATCCTTGATCTTGCAGACTTTCCCTTTCTGCAGATTGAATTCATCGCTTGATACGGCGACGATCAGATAGTCACCCAGCGCCTTCGCTCTTTTCAGCAGGTTCAGATGACCAATGTGGAACAGATCAAATGTTCCATAAGTGATTACTCTTTTCATCGTACACGCTCCTTATCCGAAGATTCTTTTCCAAATCGATTTCTTTTCAGGTTCTTTGATCAACCGCTTGGCAAATTTCGCATCGCGCAGCTTCTTCTTCTCTGCTTCGCTCATGGCATTGTATTTTTCTACATACGCGGAATAATGATCGCAGACCTCATCGATATCGCCAAATTCCATCAATTCGCCGCCTTCGATCCACATTCCTGTCTTACAGAAATCCCGTACCTGATTCAGGGAATGAGAGATGAAGAAGATCGTCTTGTTTTCTTCATCGCGCAGTTTTTTCATGTGCTTCATGCATTTCTGCGCAAACCCCTTATCTCCTACGGACAGGGCTTCATCGACGATGATGATATCCGGATTCAGCGCCAGGGAAATGGAGAACCCAAGACGTGACTTCATACCGCTGGAGTATTTCTTTACAGGCTGATAAAGGAAATCGCCCAGCTCTGCAAAATTGATGACGCTTTCCTTGATCTCCTGGATCCTTTTCTTAGAGAAGCCCATCAGCGCACCTTTGACGTTGATGTTCTCTTCACCGGTCAGCTGCTGATTCAGGCCGGTATTGATCGAGATCAGCGTCTGTTCGCCGTTGACGATGATCTCTCCGCCATCATGTTCGGAGATTCCTGAAAGAATAAGGGAGAGCGTGGACTTTCCTGAACCATTGGTTCCCAGAATACCGACGACATCTCCCTTCTCTACCTGAAAGGAAACATCTTTCAGCGCGTAAAACCGTTCCTTCTTTTTGGTCTTATCTTTTGTTTTCAGTGTGTAGATCTTGGATACATTATGCATCTCTACCGCATATTTACTGTTGTGTTTATCTGACATACCGCACACCTCTTTAGATCATATCGACCATTTTGCGCTTAAAATGGTACATGAGAGCAGAGCCCACGGCGAAGAGCACAAGCACGACGATCCAGAAATAAACGGTCAGCGCCGGATGAGCCAAGATGGATTTTTCAAAAAACATGCAGTCACGATACCCTGTAACTATATAATATACAGGATTGAGCTTCATGATGAAGGACATGACGGGAATACCTGAAAAAGCCGCCGGCCAGAGAACCGGTGAAAGGTACATCAGCATCCTCATCAGAGAAGTGACAAGCTTTTTGACGTCGCGCCACATCATGGTCAGCACGGATGTGACCAGCGCCAGCGCCTCCAGGAACATGAATGCGCAGAAGGCGTAGTAGATCAGACCGAGCCAGTAGACTGACGGATAATATCCAAACAGAATCAGCAGGACGACCGTAATGGCCATCATGCACAAGTGATTGAAGAACTCCCGCACACATACCGTAGCCGGTAAGATGCTGATGGGGAATTTCATTTTCGTAATGACATTTTTCTTTGAGAAGACCGCACTGCAACCCTGTGTGATGCATGGGGAAATGTACCACCATGCGGCAAAGCCCACAATGACCCAGGGAAGATAGGGAATTCCATCATAACCGCTCCGCTGCATTCCGATACCGAATACGAGCCAGTAGGTAATGACCTGAATAGCCGGAGAAGCAAAGTTCCAGAATAAGCCAAACTTGGAATCACGCATATCTGCAAGTAATTCGTATCTAGCGATACAGAAGATCCTGTACAGATTAGTCATGTTTTCTTTGATTACATAAGCTATGCTTTTAAACATCTCTCAGTCTCCTTTATCTGTCCTTCCTTGCGGCAACAAAGCGCAGAAGACACAGTATCATTACAATGATAGCGTAAAGGTCTCTGGAATGCAATGAAAATTTAACAAAGTGTTTACGGGGATTTTACAATGCTTTGAATTCTTAATATGTTTTGATGGTATTTAAAAAAAGCTTGAGACTTTTTTACAAATTAATATATTAAAGTGAATATCGAAACATTTAATAATACTCTCACACTATATTACTCGCTACTTTTCTTAAAAAGAATTTTATGAGGATAAATACAACTATAATTATCAATAATCCCACTAAAAAATATAATAAACTCAAAGTTAAAAGAATCGTATAATCAAGTATTCTATATTTATATATGAATAATATTTGCGATAGTGTCACCCCAATAAACCATAATAGAAAAAACTGTAATTTGCTTTTCGAACTTAATATCATTTTAGAACTATTGTAATAATATCTTTCAATCACCTTAGAATTTATGCTTGAATTATTTTTCACAAACTTCATAATTACATAATACAAAATTGTTATGTTTATGATAAACCACATTATATTTAATGATTCAACTACTATAAAATTCAGGTGAAACATTACGTCAATTTTATTACTGTCATCTATAATTCCAATCATATTTTTCCCTGTTTTATAAACTATATCCAAATTGTCATTCTTAAAGACGTTATTATAGTAATTATTGATGTATTGCATTGTTCCTTCTTGAAATACTACTTCATTTATAACTTTCATTGCAGCTACCGACACGAAGAAACTAATGACAATAACTATTATATTATCAAGCTTTTTATTATTTTTATATTTTTCCTTTCCTCTCTTTGCAAAAAATAATGGGCACAATTTCCTTTTTAGGAAAAACATTACTACTATCGACATAATCATATAAACACATAAGGCCTTACCCAGTATAGAGAAGTCAGCCACAATTTGATTATTTATATTCTCTTCATAGAATAACATATTGATTTCCGGATCCTTTATCGCATATGATCCATACTCTACAAAAACTCGTAGTTCTTTAAAAACTGAATTATATTTTACGAAACAATTTGGATAACTAATATTTGGATTAATCTCCGACCAAGAATTAGAATAGTTTTCCAATATACCTGTTACCTTATATCCTTTCAGTTGCCAAACATCATTAGTTAAAATCGTGTCGCCAATTTTCGAAACATCAAGTATATCCATATACTCCTCCTCAACTGCAACTTCCTTTTCGTGTTTTGGCATTCTCCCTTCTAACAGTTCAATATTCCCCATTTCAAGAAAATTCTCATCACATGCCCCAATGACTACTCTTTGATCTTCTTCAAGAAATACCTTTTCCTGTATGGACTGCACGGATATTTGTTCCAAAAACGCATTTTTTCTAAAGTAATTCAAATCATCTTGATCTACGTTCAAAAACACTTCATCCCAACTGCCAAATAACTCTTCCCGCTTTTTATTCTGATCATATTCGATCCATTTAGCTGTCGTAATAACAACCAAACATGAGACAATCATAAATATTGCAAGAAACTGCATCATTCGATAAAGCCATCTGGTTTCCTTGTTTGCCAATATGAGCTTTTTTAACCGCTTCCTATTATTCATACCGCTGCGCATCCTTCAGTATCTTTCCATCTTGGATATACAGCATTCTTTTTGCGCTTTTAGCAACGGCATAATCATGAGTAGCGATTAATACTGTCAAACTAAACATCTTCTGCAATCTAACTATCAAATTCATTACTTTCTCTGTATTATAGGAATCAAGATTTCCCGTTGGCTCATCTGCCATTACAATTTCCGGCTTATTGATCAATGCTCGCGCTATGGCGACTCGCTGCTGTTCACCACCAGATAAAGAACTCACCAATCTGTCTTTCAACGCTTTGATATCTAATTCTTCCAATAACAGATTTAAATAGAACTCATCAATCTTCTCTCTGTCCAAATCCACTGGAAACGTAATGTTATCCACAACAGAAAATTCTGGTATCAGCTTGAAGTCCTGAAAAACATATCCCATGTTCTTTCTGCGAAACTCTACAAATGCTCTCTTTCTCATTCTGCTGATATTTTGGCCTGCCACATAAACCTCTCCTCTGTCAGGGCGAGTAATTCCATCAAGTATATGAAATAATGTTGTCTTTCCTGAGCCGCTTTTTCCTAATACCGCAATGAAATCATTGGCATAGACAGTTAGTGAGATTCCCTGTACTGCTTTGGTCAATTCAAAGCTTTTCCACAAATCTTTAGCTTCTAATACTGTTCTCATTGTAAATCCTCCAGTTCAACTTTCTTTTTCTGATTCTGAATTGGCAAAGTAATCGTAAAACGGAGCCCGCCTAATAACGGACTCCGTGTAACCGATATGTCACCTAATTGTGACTCAATGATCTGCTTACATAAATGCAGTCCGATTCCTATTCCAGCTTTAGATGATTCATATCTTTCAAATACCGATTCATCGATAATCTCATCCGGGTTGCCACTGTCATCAATGTAGATATGCACTTGCTCATCTTTCTGACAGGATGAAACCTGTACCTTATTTCCCATCCCGGCATTTTCGATAGCATTTTTCACTATATTTGAAATGGCCTCTTTCATCCAGGCTGAATCCGCATATATGAAAGAATCATCACAGAAATTGCTCAGCGTGATCTGATTAAATTCAGCGTGCGTCTTAAGCATAGTTAGTATTTCTTCTGTTAAGTCTCTGACACTGATCTTTTCATAAGTAAATTTCACTTTGCCCGCATCCATCTTTGATGCACGCATATATACATGTGCCAGTCCTGCAGCTTTGTTAATGGAATAATTAAGTATCTTCTGACTTTCAGAATCTACCGCACCTTGATCCGACAGAAAATCAATGATCAGTTTGATCGTATTCAACGGCGTATTAATCTGATGAATGATATCCTGATGGAATGTGATCATTTTATTCAATTCAGTTTCATTTAGTTCGTTCACATCGTACACTCTTTGTTCCAGTCGATCTAGAATATAGTTACATTCTTCATACTGATCCTTTCTGGTAATTTCACTACTAAACAGGAAATGTTCAAGCTCTTCCTTCAAGTAGCTAAGTTCGTCTTCTAACATATACGATTTTTTCTGAGAGGATTTTTTGATCATCTTGATCGTGATGAAAACAATTGTAATGTAAATTGCAGTATAGACGATAACATACGGATCCAGCAACAGGAATCGTTTCCCGCCTCTGTGATATCCGTTCTTCATTAAAATGTATTCGCCATCACGAATGTTCGTCTCTCCACTCATGATGTAGTGAAGCGCCTGTTGTTGTACTTCAGGCTCAGAATCTTTTAATGCACCAATGGCCGTTACTGTACGATTCACATAATGAACGTGCAAGCCAAACACATAAAAAAGCAGCGATAGCAAAACCAATGATGCCCTCACTGCCTTCTTCAATCGGTGCATAAGACAACATCTACTCTCCATTGATATCCTACTCCTCGAATGGTCTCTAAATATGGCTGACCATTAAAATTTCCGATTTTGGATTTTAAGTTACTGATATGCACTCTTAGGGTATTATCCTCAATATACTCGTCGTTGTGTGTCCACAGGATACTGGTAATTTGTTCACGCGTCAGCGTAACTCCATGATTTCTGATCAGCAGCTTCAGAATATGAAATTGTGTTGGCGTGATGGAAAGCTCCTTGCCTTCCAGAAGGACCACACATTGGTCAAAATCTATAACCAGATTCCCGCTTTTCACTCTTCGCGCTTTGTTTAAATTACGATTGTTCCTTCTAAGCACTGATTTGATCCTGGCAAGAAGAACCTGCAGGGTGTAAGGCTTAGTGATGTAATCGTCGGCGCCCAGTCCTAGGCCAAATACTATACTTGCTTCGTCATTTACTCCGGTGACGAAGATGACCGGTGTATTTTCTTTCTCTCTAATGATACGGCATAAATCGAACCCGTCCCCTCCCGGTATATTAATATCGATAAGATATAGGCCATATGTGTTTGCTTCTATTTCTTGGATGGCCTGTCTAAATGTATTTGCTGTGTTCACCTTAAATCCGTAAGATTTTAAAATCGGGGGAAGACTTTTGCACGCAGCCATATCATCTTCGATAAACAAAATGTTCGTTTCCTCAAGTCTCACAATATTCTTATCCTCCTTTTCATAATTTTCCTCCCAGACTGCAATTCGTATATGTTTGTGACAGTTGTGAACGAACATCCTCATTATATCATGAGGGCAGGTATATTTTAGGAGTCAAACATAATCACGAGGATTCATTGCAAGTTCGAGGTTAGATGTGTACCTTTACTGTACGTGTCCCTGTTTGAGTCGTTCCTGCTAGAGTAAAATGATAAGTTATGCGTAATTGACATCCTTGATAATTGTCATAATAACTATACGAATAATCCCACGCAACAATGTTATACCCTTTAGGAACAAGCTCCACATCCTGGACTCCAACTATTTTCCAACCAGAGGACGTGCTAGATGTCTCCACAGTATCGATGGTTACAATTGTATCAAACTCAGGCGACTTAACAGTCCGTGTCTGTGTATACATGAATCTAGGTGTCACTTCTTCCGCAATTTTTGTGACCTCCTTGGCTGTATCCACAGGCACTTCTTTCGCAGATGTCGGAACAACGGTGCTTCCCAGTACCGTACAGATCATCGCGCTGGCAATTCCTGCCTTAATTAACTTCTTCTTCATATCAATCTCCCCTCCTTTCTACGTTATTTAGTTTAGCGCATGAATCTTAATTTATTCTTAAGAAAATCGGCAATTTGGGCTGTAATCTTAATTTAGATGAAATTCGGCTAAAAAGTTTTGTTAGATTGGCAAAAATCGAGTTGTAACGCTTTCATTTTGCTTCATCAGCTCGTTTTTCGGGCGGAAATGCCTTACATTTTCAGCCGTCATACTGGCAGCATCAAATGTTGAATTAAGATATCTATCGTTTTTCTTAATATTTGTTAAGATTATATGTCTTACCACTTTTTGGTGTCTTTGCGGATCGTCACACGGTCTTCCACGCCGATATGTCCGAGCAGCACAGAGCTGTTCGGATCATGCGTCTTCATGTTTTCCCGGATCCGCCGCTCATCGTAATTGGCATAACAATACGCACAATCATGCGCGCAGGCATTGTAGTCCCCGATATCGACGGTCGGCAGGCATCCGCAAGTGTCTCTGACGCCTTTCCCGGCTGGCAAACGGATCTCCTGGCCCAGACGCTGCTTCAGTTCATCTCTTCCCACACACAATCCTTTCGTGATGCCGTATGTCTCAAGATCGACCTGTTCTGCGCATGTCTGCACATGAACGCCATATCTGGCCGCTGTCTGGCCGATCCGTCTGCCAACCTCTCTCATCTGCAGTTCATCGATCTCATTCAACTGAATGCGCGCCGCATTCTTCCTCGTGTTTTTATAGAGGTCCACAAAAGAGATGATATAGGTATCCACATAGCCTTGAAGCTGTTCGCAGAGCGAGGCAAATGCCCTTTCATGATAAGCGGGCTGATATCTCGGCGTGATCAGGATAGGATCATAGCGAATGATGACCCGCTCTCTGCCGATCTTCTCGGACAGTTTCTTCACTGCCTGAACGATAGCGCGCTTATCCGGTATACCCGGCTCGATATCCCGATGATATCCGGTAAGCGTGACATGGAACAGATACGGAAAACGGATCTCATCCAGCCGATCCAGCATCGGTATCGGGTTTTTGGTACAGAACAAGATACAGTCGATATAATTGCCGTCCAAGATGATCCTGGAGATCTGATGTTCATTATATGGATTGCGCACATCGACGAACCCCTCGTTCAGCCGGTTGAAAAACCATTCGCTGTAAAACGCTGGTATATCACATCTGCCGCTGACAAACAAGATCATGTCCTCACCTCGTTTCTTCTAGTATAAATAAAACAGCAGATAAAATGAAGCCGTTTCCTCATTTCATCTGCTGTATCGTTCATTCTGTTTTCTGATCAGGCTGCTGTTACTTCATCCAGGATCTTCTTCATGCGCGCTGCGAGACCTTTGCATTTCTCTACCGGCAGTGAGCATACGGCTACACGAATGCCTTTGTTCACCATCACGGTATAGATATGTTCTTTCATCAACGCCTCATGGTAGGCATTGCGCACATTGTTGTCCTCGATCTTGACGGTAACGAAGAAGCCTTCCTTATATGGATAGTATTCCAGTCCGCAGGCGTCTGCTTCTGAGGTGAAGATATCGCTGCGTTCCTTCAACAGATCCACATATTCATCTTTTTCTGCTTCATATGCCGCTTTGTTGTCCGTAACCACAGTGACGAAATTTTCCATCGCCGCATTGTTGACGTTGGACCAGATTGCACGAGCTGCTTTTTCAAATACGATCTCCACTTCGCGGACGCTTTCCTCTTTCTGCGCCATCAGGATCGCCGCGCCGCAGCGCATGCCATAAGAAGTCATGGACTTGGAAATACTGAAGGCGATCACGACAAATACATGTTCAGAGATCCGATCGAATGTCTTGATGTAATCTCTTGCCGCTTTGCCGCGATAAGAATAATCGATATATGCGATATCGTTGAGCAGCACGACCGGAACCTTCTTGCCGCATTCGTTCAGATAATCGATCACTTCATCCCATTCCTGCTGGGACAGGGAGTATCCAGTCGGGTTGTGGCAAGGATCATTGATGACGATGACCAGCTTGTTCTGGGTCTTCATGACTTCCTCGCACGTCTCTTTCAGGCTGGCGATGTTAAAATGATCTCCATCAAACAGCGCGTATGACTTTGCCTTCAGGTTATCCATAGAAGCCATCAGGCTGTAAGATCCCCAGCAGATCTCCGGAATGATCAGCGTCTCGCCTTCGTCAAGCGTTTCGGAAACCGTGATGCTGACGGCGCCGGTTCCTCCCGGAGTAGCAATGACGCTGTGCGGCAGAACGCTTCTGTCTCCGACCACCCAGTCATACACATGCTCGCGATAGTTCGGGTTGCCGGTGAAGCTTCCTGCGTATGCGGCCATCACTTCATTCGGCAGCTGCTTCAGCGTGGAAAACACACTGTCGAAAGCGACGATCTTACCATGTTCATCATACAGGGAACCGATTGTCGCATCCACGACATTTTCTTCGCCGATCTCCTGTTTTGCTTCCTTTGCCTTTTTCACGATGGCGAATACCGTATCGACGATCGGTTTCAGATCCACCTGTTCTTTTACAAATCTCATACTGTCTCCTCGCTTTCCTTTCTGTCATAAATTCCGACCACTTTGACCATGGCACATTCCCGCTTCATCTCTTCTAACAGATGAGCGGCTTCCGCACTGTGAATATCTCCGACGATCTCACAGTAAAAATAATATGCCCAGGGCTGATCATGCAGTGATCTGGACTTGATGCTCTCCAGATTCATGCCATATTTGGCCATCAGCTGCATCACCTGCATCAATGCGCCGGTCTCGTGTCTGACCGTAAACAGCAGACTGAACCGGTTTCCTGATTCTTTCGGTGTCTTAGCGATGATGACGAAACGCGTGGCATTCTGAGAGGATGTGTTGATGTCCCTGACCAGGACATTCAGGCCATACAGCTCTGCCGTTTCGATCGATGCGATCGCCGCTTTGGAAGGGTCTTTCGTCTCAGCCACATATTGCGCGGCAAGCGCGGTGTTGCCATATGGGATCAGATCGAGCCCGCGCCCCTGCAGAAACAGGGATGACTGGGCCAGCGCCTGAGGATGGGAATAGACCTGACGGATATCCTCCAGAGATGCGCCCGGTACGCCGAGCAGATTCTGACAGATCTTCAGATCATACATGTACTGGATGGATACATCATATTCCAGCAGCATGTCCAGCATATCTCCGACTTCTCCGGTATATGAATTCTCAAAAGGAATCACGCCGTATGCGGCATCTGCGTTGACCACCGCCTGGAACACTTCCTCAAACGTCGGGTAGTTCCTCAGCTCGCATTGCGGGAAACACTTCATGGCCGCAATGTGAGAAAACGCGCCTCTGGCTCCGCCATAGGCCACGACATCCTGATTCAGGACCTTCTTCTGATAAGCACGGCTGACTTCCATCACATGCGTGATGAACTGCCGATAGCTCTCTTTGTATCGCTCATCCTGTATCAGTTCCTGATTCCGTTCGATGACCGCTTTTTCTCGTCCGCTGTCCAGGACCGGCATCTGATGTTCCTGTTTATAGGCAATCACGTCTTCCACAGCATGCATCCGCTGTTCAAACAGTCCCGCCATCTGCGCGTCGATTTCATTGATCTGTTTTCTTGCTTCATCCAGCATGCTCATGTTATCACCCTGGCTTTTATTATACACCATATTCCCGCTGATTTCTGCATGGATTGAAATATTTTTCAGGAATGAATCTTTATTGTAACCTTTTTCTGAAACAGCTTTTGTCGTAAAATGAAGACAACGGAGAGGTGATGGCATGCACAAGAAGAAGTATGCTGCAGCGGCCGCGCTTCCATATAGTATTAACTAATTCAGATAGCAATTCCATCATCCTATCTTCACCAACATAAAATCCTATATCATCTATAAACTATTTTGTGTGAAATTCTATTTGAAAATCATTTAAATTTCATTTATTATAATTATAATAACGGAGATCGTTATAAACCCAGAAGATGATATGAAAAAAATGATCACTGCAAAATATGTGAGTATACGACAATTTGCTAATGAAATCAGCATCCCTTATACCACTTTACAGTCAATATTTAAAAGAGGACTGAAAGCGGGCATTCAAAACATCATTAAAATCTGCCAGGCATTAAACATCGATATAAATGCTCTTGCAAATGGAAAGATTGAAGAGCCAAAAACAAACGATACTACCGCAACTGCTTCCGAAAAAGAATTACTCAAAAATTATCGTAGACTAGATAAATATGGGAAGACCACTGTCAAAAGCATCATCAATTGTGAATATAAAAGAGTACAAGAGCAATCTTCACAAATCCAAGAAAAAAAGCACTTAAGTTCACATAAAAACAGAATACTTCATAATCTGTACCTCAATATCGCATTATTCGTATTTATAACAGCATTCTAACATAATTAGCAAACGAGCTGATAAATACGAATTTTATGATTATAGTAGATAATGGTAAAATAAAATTAACTTTTAGTGATGGCAGTCGAATAATCATAAGCAAATGAAATAAAATTAGCGGCGATATAATCAGAGATCTAAACCAAAAGTTAATTAATTTTAATAGCAATTAAAATTATTGATAAATAGACGATATGAAATAACGCAAATAAGGAGGATCGGGGAAAATGGATAAACCTTTTAAAACATATAATCAACAAATGAAGTATCTAAGAGAAACTAAAAATATTGAATGCTGCGGAAGTCAACATAAATCTATCTTGATTACATGTGGATACTTTAATTTGATAAACGGATACAAAACACCTTTTATAATCAGGACAGATTCCTCCGGTAACCATCAATACATAGGAGGAACAACAATAGATCATTTCAAAGCAGTGAAAGACTTTGATGATGAACTGCGATACATCATTCTTAAATACATAACACATTGCGAAGAAGAAATCAGAACTTTAGCAGGACACAAATTTGATTATCTAAACAATGATGGCGAAACAACATGGTTTCAAATTGAATCATTCAATCCCGATATCAGTGCTCAAAATAAAATTAAAGTTATTGCGAAATGTTTTACCGAAATCGACAAAAGCAAGCAGCCTTATGTTCAACATTATTTAAATGAGCATAGCTCTGTGCCTACATGGATATTTACAAAGGTAATTAACTTTTCTACTTTTATAGAATTTTTAAAAATTTGTAAACCTGGTGTAATCAATTCTTTATGTGCTTTATATTCTATTTATGACCTTGATGGAAATGTTAATCCCAAGTTGTTAATCTCTATGTTACATTGGATAAGAAAAATTAGAAATGCTTGCGCACATAATGAAAGAATATATGGCATTACAAGAGAAAATGGTCGAGTCAATGCTCCTTTCGAGTATTTTTTAAAAAAGCCAAAAATATACACACAGCATAGATTTCAAAAACTTGTAGATCTAATCATCTACTTAAGATATTTTTTAAACGATCATGATTACTTAAAATTTATCTCAGATATCCAACAATCTTTCTTCAAGTTACAGGGATTATTGAATCCTAATGCGTTTCAAAAAGTTCGTGCCGATACGGGAATAAGGAACATTGCTATTTTAGATGAATTGGCTGCAATTAAAAAGGAAATAAACTACAATAAATTCAAAAAACTCTAGACCGCATTTGGGGCTGAAGTGAAAAAGTAAACGCAACTCTAATAAGGCAAAAAATGATCGTTGCACTTACTCATACAGAATCTGTGATT